>JAJRYE010000066.1 GCA_024275895.1 Alphaproteobacteria bacterium
AGTGGATCGATCAGACTAGAGTTTTTGGAGCCTTCCTTCGGGGAGGCTTTTTTATTGGCCGGACGGGCGGGGATACCGCTTGTCATATTTATGGAGAGCCCAGATATGGTTGCGCAGAAGGGCAAGGATCTGCTGTTGAAGATTGATAGTGACGGGCTTGGTGCATTTGTCACTGTGGCGGGGCTGAGGTCGCGCACATTGGCGTTCAATGCGGAGAGTGTCGATATCACCCATTCGGAATCGACCGGGCAATGGCGCGAGCTTCTGGCCGGGACGGGGGTAAAAAATGCCCGGCTGTCGGGGGCGGGGATTTTCAAGGACCAGGCGTCCGACGAGTTTGTCCGCTCGACCTTCTTTAATGGTGATGTACGTGACTGGCAGGTGATTATACCGGATTTCGGCACGGTTCAGGGCGCCTTTCAGATCACGTCGCTTGAGTTTACCGGCCAGCATGACGGGGAGGTCGCGTTTGAGCTGGCGCTCGAATCTGCCGGGCAATTGATCTTTACGGTGGTTTAACCGGGCGGTGGATTGAAATGGGAGAAAAGCTGATGGTGAATGCGCGGCGCGGTGAAGTCGAGGCCATGCTCGACGGTAAATCCTACCGGCTTTGCCTGACCCTGGGGGGCTTGGCGGAGCTTGAACATGGTTTTGGCGATCAGGACATGCTGGCATTGGCGCAGCGGTTCGAGAGCGGTCGCCTTAGTGCCGATGATGCGGTGCGGATTATTGCAGCCGGTCTGCGCGGCGGCGGGGCGGAGGTTTCCGATGATGAGGTCAGGGGGATGACGGCGGAAAACGGTGCGGCGGGGTTTGTCGATATTGTTGCGCGGCTTTTAAGCGCGACATTTGGCGGGGCTGACGAGGACGGCATTGGGGGCGCGGAGGAAAAAGAGGAGACGGGAGCCGTGCCGGGAAAGCCTCTGGAGGTTCAGGGGGCGAGGTAGCGTCGAACGCCTTTCCCTGGGATGAGGCGATGGCGATCGGGTTTGGCGTATTAAAGCTCCCTCCGAATGATTTCTGGCACATGACGCCGGTTGAACTTGATGCCGCCTTGCGCGGTCTGTTTGGCGATCAGATACCGGGTGAGCATCCGGACCGCATGGCGCTTGATGCGCTTATTGACGAATTTCCGGATATTGAGAGGAATTAAATGACTACTCATGATCAGGGCGGCGATATCCAGATCCGCGTTAATGCGGATACATCGGATTTCGAAAACAAGATGAAAAGGGTGGGCGCGCTTGGCCGCAATTTCGGCCGGCAGATGACCAGGGCATTCAGCCAGGTGGCGTTTGAGGGGAAGAAAATCGGAGACGTTTTAAAGTCGCTGGCTTTGCAACTCTCAAAACTCGTTCTCAAGGCTGCATTCAGGCCGCTGGAACGGGCTATTGGTTCGGGGTTTTCGCAATTATTTGGTGGTCTGTCCGGTGGCGGCCGGGGCGGTGGTCTGGGCGGCGGCAAACTGTTTCCATTTGCTTCGGGCGGGGTGATTAATTCTCCCATCGCCTTTCCGCTCGGAAATCGTTCGGTCGGGCTTGCCGGGGAAAGCGGGCCGGAGGCGATTATACCGCTTGCGCGCGGAGCCGACGGGCGTCTTGGCGTGCGCTCACAGGGTGGTGGTCAGCCGAATATTACCTTCAATGTGACGGCAACGGATGTCGCGAGCTTTGCCCGGTCGCAGTCGCAGATTTCGGCCATGCTTTTTCGGGCAATCAATAGTGGTCAACGGAACCTCTAGTTTATGGCATTTCACGAAACAAGATTTCCGACTGATATTTCGCGCGGAGCGCAGATCGGACCGGAGCGCAAAACGGATATTGTAACCCTTGGGTCGGGGTTTGAAGAGCGCAACAGCCGGTGGGCGGATTCGCGCCGGGCCTATGAAGCGGGTTACGGCATCAAGACGCTGAGGCAGCTCTATGA
>JAJRYE010000067.1 GCA_024275895.1 Alphaproteobacteria bacterium
ATGAAGAAGATAAAGGCGAGAATGGTGAAGATAGCGCTGAGGCTTGTCACCATATTGGGGGTTATGAAAGTGGAGGCCAGCCATCTCGTGACGTAAAAGGCGGGGCGCGGCCAGATATGTTTGGTGACAAAATCGGTCGCGCCTTTATAGGTGGCCATGAAGCTGCGCCATTCTATCGCCTCGCGCCTTGCCGGGTCATAGGCAAGGGCGTAAGGGGTCTCGCGCTTGCGCAGCGCCTTCCAGTATGACGCATCAAGCTCACCGGGGCCCGAGGCCGGGATGTCTTTCAGGCTTTGCGGCGTGTTCTCACCTTTCAGGACGCTGAGGGCCTGAAGGGCCGATGCGGCCGGAACGCGGGCGGCGAGCGCAAGCGCGTCTTCTGAAAGGATCAACCGGTGCTCATCCCTTGCCAGCAGGTTGATGAGCGGCGCATCGAGCACCGCATCTGCCCGCACCAGAATTATATCGCCCTTTGCCCCGGCCAGATCATTTTCGCTCAAAACATCATCTATTCCGGCGCTGGCGAACTGGACGGCGATGCGCCCGGCAAGCGGGCGGCCCCAGAGCCGGTACGGGTTTGCGCCGAGAATGCAAAGTGAAACGGATTTGCTCATGGGGGGCACTTAACTTGATTCAAACTGAAGGGCGATAGTGCCGGATATGGTTAGCAGGGTCAAAGGCGCTATCCAGCCCGCCAGCCAAGGCGGCAGGACACCGGCCTGTCCCATGGCGAGGGCCACACCGGAGAAAATGAAATAGGCAAATCCGGCGGCAATTCCCAAAATGAACAAGATGCCGAACCCGCCGCCGCGGCGGAAGCGGTGGGCGATGGGCACGGCGATCAAAAGCGCCAGCAATCCCGTCAGCATGGTGGTGATGCGCTTGTGGACCCAGGTCGTATAGACATAAGAGGGCCGCACGCCAAACCCGGCATTTTGCGAAAAATAGATCAGTTGCGAGAGGCGCATTTCATTGGGGATTCCCCTGACGCGGCCGGTAGCGGCGGGTTTGAGCTTGCCGTAATACACCATGTCCTTGAGGGTAATGACATCGCCGCCATGAGCGGAATAGATGCGCACATTTTCCAGGCGCCAATGGTCATTTTCGCGTTTGGCCCGGTCGGCCTCGATCTGCTCCAGAAGCAGGCCGTCGGAACCGCGGCGGAAGATGATCACGCCTTTCAGAACATTGGTGCTTTCATCATTTGAAGTGGCGCGGATGAAATCGCGCCCCGATTTCATCCAGATCGGTGCGTTGTCATTGCGCTGATAGCGGGCGGAGTTGAACTTTCCAACCCCCCATTCATAAAGATACGCCGATGCGCGCGGCGCGGCCTGATCGTCAATGATAAAATGAAACAGGCCGATGCCGATGGCCAGCGGGGCCAGAGTGAGAAAAATCTGGGCCTGGGACGTGCCGGCGTTCCAGATAACGATCAGTTCGTTGTTGCGGCTCAACTCGGTAAGGGCGAGAAGAAAGGCCATAAGGGTCACCAGATTGAAAAACTGTGACACAATGCCGGGAATGCTGAGGCCGGCATATTGCACCAGCGCCCAGGGGTCGCGCGGGCGCGAGGCCAGCACTTCTTCGCCAAAGGTAAAAATATCGAGCGCCAGCGCCAGAGCGGTGACGCCAAACAGGATAAGCAAAAACCGACTGACGAAAAGCCGCGTCATGTACAAGGTGATGGTTTTCATCTTCCAAGTCCCAAACGTTTGGCCGCCCGGCCCAAAAACAGCTTGGCCGGTTCATGCAGACGCTCCCATACGGGGTCAAGCTGCGGCGCGGCAATCGTGAATGCGGCGCGGTAAAAACTCCAGATGGAAAAGGCGGCGAACAGGGTGATTGGGAGCCACTGGCCGATCAGCGGACTCATATTCCCCAGCGCCACGGCGCGTTTGCCGTTTTGCAGCACTTCATTGAAAACGACGAGAAGAACAACGGCGGTGGCAAACCGGTAGGAGCGGTAACCCCGGCGGCGGCTCAGGGCAAAGGGGATCGCCAGGATCGGCAGGATGGGGATTATCAAAATCCGCATGACACGATCATTAAGCTCGGCGACGAGTTCCTCGCGGGTGGTCTTGGGCGGCGGCGTATCCATTCGCTGCCAAAGCTCAAAAAGAGTTAACTCGCGCTGATCCTTGCCGCGGGCGCGGCGCACCGGTCCTCTTTCCTTGCCCAGAAGCGAATCGACCCGGTCATAGAAGGTCACCTCGGCCGGTTTTGCTTTTTCGCCCTTTTTGGGCGGTTTTACCCGCATGATGAGGCCATCGGAAAGGCGCAGTACCGGCAATTCATAGACGCCGCGTTCGATCATGCGGCCCGATTTTGCCGTCGTGGTGTTGTGGCCCTTGGCGCCGCGATCGGAAAATACAAAGATATGGTCGAAATTCTGCTTTTCGCGCGAGACCTGATCAAGCGAAAAGGTGCGTTTGCCGATATGCATGAAAATGCCTTCCTCGGCGAGATAATAAACGGAGGTGTTTTCGACCGAATGCACCAGCATGCGGTAGGCATAGCGGGTATAGGGCTGGAAATAACCGAAAACCAGAAAGGCGAGCATCATGAACACCAGCGAAAGCGCCAGCATGGGGCGGGCCAGACGCAGAAGGGACACCCCGCTCGCCATGAAGGCGTCGATTTCGCCATCCTTGCTGAGGCGGTTGAACCCGAACATCAGGCCGATAAAAAAAGCGCCGGGCAGGGCAAGTCCCATATAATGGGGCACCAGATAGGAAAGCATTTCAAAAACCAGCGAAAACGCTTCCGTCTGTCCTAATGTGATTTCCAGAAGCCGGACAAGCCGTTCGGAGAGCAGAAGCATCAGGCCGATGGCGATGGCGATAAGCAGTGGTTTTGTAACCTGGCTCAGAATATAGCGGTCGGCAATTTTCATAGGCTCTTATACATCAACCATAGATATGGGGGGGAAATAACGCATCGGTTTTTTCAAAGCCTGAGTGACCGGTTTTAGGCTTGCGTGTCTGCACGGCGCATTGCCAGCGCCCGTCAGTATTTGAGATGCTGAATAGCGAGTATCCGGCGGCCGGATGGCGGCCCGTGGCCCTGGCTGAGGCCGAGGGCGCGCCGACTACCGGGACAAGGCCGCGCCTTGTCTCCAGCATGGTGAGCATGGGCTTGTGATTATGACCGTGCAGGACCAGTTCGGGGCCGTGTTTTTTGAAAATCCGGGTGAGATCGCGCGCATCCCACAGGCCCTTGCGGTGCGAGTTCTTGCCCGGCAATGGCGGGTGGTGGATGAGGACAACGCGGAAAAACCCGCCATCTCCGAGGTTTTGCAGCATATGATCAAGATGTTTGAGCTGACGGTGTCCGATGTGTCCACAGGCCATGAAAGGTGCGGTGGGTTCGGCCGAAGAGAGGCCGATAATGGCGATTTTTCCCCGCAGGCGCAAGAAGGGGAAGGGCGTCTTGATGCCCTTCAGATAGGAAGAGGCCTCCGGATCGGAGCTCATGTAATCCGACCACAGGCCAAGGCCCTTGCGCCAGGAAACCTTGACATAGGTGTCATGATTGCCGGGGACAAGGCTCATCTTGTCCGGAGCCATCGTGTCCCTGAGCCATAAGGATGCGTTTGCAAATTCGGCTTTTAGCGAGATATTGATAATATCGCCGGTCAGCGCCACATGGTCCGGGTGCTGCGCTTTTAAATCGGTGACCAGCGCCGCGAGAATATCCATTTTGTGAATATTATGGCGGTTTCCGGTCCAGGACAGATAGCCCGACAGGCGCTTGCCCATAAGCTCAAGCCAGTTCGGCTCGGGCAGGGGACCGATATGCGGATCGGTGAAATGGGCAAGGGTGAACATGGCGCGGGCAGGACCTGATCGATGGTTATGGTTGACGGATTGCGCCTCAAGTGCCATTGAACGGGGGAAAATTCAAGCTTGGATATCAACTTATAGCGGGTTTCGCGTGAAAATCATTATACTTGCCGCCGGTCAGGGGCGGCGTCTTTTGCCGCTGACGGAGAATGCGCCCAAGGCTTTACTGGACATTCACGGCCAAAGCCTGCTGGCAGTTCAGGTGCAGGCGTTTTGCGCCTGCGGCGCTACGGAAATTGTCGTTCTGACCGGCTTTCGCGCCGCGACAATTGATGACGAGCTGGAAAATCTGGCGCGGCGCTTTCCGCAAACCTCCTTCAGGACGCTCTTTAATCCGTTTTATGCGGTAGCCGATAACCTGGCGAGTTGCTGGATGGCGCGGTTTGAAATGGAGAGTGATTTTATTCTGGTGAACGGGGATAACCTGTTTCGCGCCGGGCTGGTGCAAACCTTGCTGGAGGCGCCCGATGCCCCCATTACCGTGGCGATCGACCGCAAGGAAGCGTATGATTCGGATGATATGAAGGTGATGCTGGACGGGCAGCGGCTGACCGAAATCGGCAAGCGCCTGCCGCTCGATACGGTTGATGCGGAATCCATCGGCATGATTGCCTTTTGCGGCGAGGGGCCGGGGATGTTCCGCCGGGCGCTGGAAGAGGCCATGCTGGAGCCCGATGCGCTCAGACGCTGGTATCTGAGCGTCATCGGTGCGCTGGCGCGGGATGTCAATGTGCAGACGGCTTCCATTGAAGAGCATGAATGGTGCGAGGTTGACATGCCGCTGGATTTGCAGCATGCCCGTAATATGGTGGCGCGCTGGAGCGAGGCGCAAACGGACGGTAAATCACAATAATATGATCTCTGGATGGTCGGGGCATATCTGGCACAATCGGGAAAAGGTAACTAATGTCCTCTCCCAGATCAGAATTGTAATAATTAAAGAGAAGGATTGAGCGGAAATGAATTATCTGAAACGCGCAACTCTTGGCGGCGGGGCGGCAACGCTTGTTCTGGCCGGCGGTCTTTATGCCGCCATTGCCCATGAAGGGGCCAGCGGGATTGTCAAGGAGCGAATGGACGCCATGGAAAAAATGGGCGGCGCCATGAAGCAGATCGGCCTGATGATGAAGGGGATAACGCCATATGACGGCGCGGCGGTCTCGCAGGCGGCGATGGTGATCAATCAAACATCGGCCAGACTGGAGAAGCTGTTCCCCAGCGGCGGCGACGAGAAAGGCTCCTACACCAAGCCGGAGCTCTGGGACAACTGGGACGAGTTCAAGCTTCTCACCAAAGCCACGGGCGAAGCCGCAGGGAAGCTGTCCGAGGCGGCTTTTGACGGCACGAAAAGGGAAGTTCTGCCGCTGTTTTTCGAAGTCGGAAAATCCTGCAAGGCGTGCCATACAAAATACCGCCGCGCAAAAGATAACGAATAACCAGTGCGGTGGCTGTTTCGCCTTGCGCTCGCTCTGGGCGTTTTGGCCGCGCTCGTTTTTGTTGTTGCGGGGTTTTTTCCCGGCCTGATCTGGCGTGATTCGGGTGTTGTTCCGGCAGACTTTACCGCAGATGTGGAGCGCGGCGCTTATCTGTTCCGGGTTGGCGGGTGCAAAACCTGCCATACCGCACCGGGCAAAGGCGCAAAACCGCTTGGCGGCGGGCGGGTCCTGCAAACGCCCTTCGGAGCGCTTTCGGCGCCCAATATATCGCCGGACATGAAGGCGGGGATTGGTGCGTGGAGCGAGCAGGATTTTCTGCGCGCCATGCGGCTGGGGCTTTCGCCCGCGGGTGAGCATTATTACCCGGCCTTTCCCTATCCCTCCTATACGAATATGAGCACCGGCGATCTTCTGGATTTATGGGCATATCTGCGCGCGCTGGCGCCGGTGGCAATACCCGCGAAGCGCGTTTCCATGCCCTTCCCGTTTAATATCCGGGCGTTGCTGGGGGGATGGAAGTTGCTGTTTTTTTTGCCGGGAAAAATTGTTGCCGGCCGTGATGAGAGCCGCGGCGTTGCCCGTGGCGCCTATCTGGTGAACGGGCCGGGACATTGCGCAGAGTGCCATACGGGGCGCAATTTCCTTGGAAGCTGGCAGCAGGAGAACTGGCTGGGCGGAACCTCCAGGGGACCGGGCGGCAAGCCTGTGCCCGGCATTACGGGGCGCAGCAAAAACGGGCTGGGCGAGTGGGGCCATGAAGATATTATTTTTGCCATTAAATACGGCATGTTGCCCGATGGCGACGTGGTTGGCGGCTCGATGGGGCTTGTTGTCGAGCAAAACCTGGCCGAACTCAGTGATGCCGATGCAAGGGCCATCGCGGATTACCTGAAATCCCTGCGCCCATAGAGTGCTTTGTCTTTTGGTCTTTGCGGCACCGGTCCGCTCCCCTTTCCTGCTACCCACAGGATAACAATGGCATGGGTGGCCGGGTGGGGCGCGTAAAAAACGACTGTAAATGAACGGGGTCTGAACGGGTGGATCAGATTTGGTTCAGCTTATTATAATTAGTTTAACTACAGAATGGAATTGCCATTCATAACAAGTGTAGAAAAGAGATCATTATGAACACCAAATACATCCTCACCGCAGCACTGGTTTCTGGCGCTATCGGACTGGGCGCGGCGCTTTCACCGGCAGTAGCGGCCCCGGTCAATATAACCCTGAACGCCATGGCCATGAGCGACAATCTGAATGTGACGAAAATATCCGGCCGGCATTATCGCGGACAACGGCAAATTCGCCGCCACAGGGCCGTGCGTAAGCACCGGAAAGCTCGCAGGGGCTACCGCAACCGCGCTTTTGGGGCTTACGGTGTGGCCGCGGCGCTGAATTCCACCTGCAGTTTTTACTACCGGAAGGCAGTTACCACCGGATACCGCTATTGGTGGGTCAAGTTTAATCATTCCTGCGAGCAATAATTCGCGCCGCCGCCCTTTACGGGCGGCGGTTTTTTTGTATTTTCACGGCCAGAATTGCATTGGCCAGTTCCAGATGGGCGCGCTTGTCCACATCGATGGCAATTTGCGCATGGGGCAGGATGATGGGGGCGATCTTGAGTCCCAGATGTTTCGAGATACGGGCGAGCGCGTCTTCAACACTCCAGATTTTGAGCAAGAATCCGAGCAGGTTGAGAGGCCCGAACATGGAGACAATCTTCCACGGCCTTTTGCGGTTACTCTCGGCATGTTGCCATATCTCAACCACGCGGCGGCTTTGCGGTGTCACGAGGGCAAAGAGATTGCAGCCGGTATAGGCGCCGCCGCGAAAGCGCCAATAAGTGCGCCTTGATTCCGGAAATTCAGTCTCAATGGTTTGCCGCGAGACGAGTCCGATGGCCAGATCTGCATTTGACGCAGTGGCGCGGTCAAGAAATTCATCGGTGATTTGGGCACTGAGCAGGGCATTGTCCGCTGTCGTCACCAGTAGCGGCAATTGCCGTTTTTCCAGTGCATCCCCGGCGCTCGCCGAGGCGCTGCCAAGGCTTTTTAATACGGTGATACCGGCTTTTTCCTGCAGTTCATCATACCCCTTGATGCGGGAAAGAATTTCAGGCGCATCGATAGAAATGGTGATGCGGCCGACCTGATTTGCCCCGGCAAGGGCTTCAAGCACGCGCATCAGCATGGGCTTGCCCCCCACCTTGAGGGTGCATTTGTGCAAGGTGCCGAATTCGAGCATGGTCGCCGCGCCGCGCGAGGCAGCAAGGACCAGGGCGGAGAAAGGTTTTCTTTCCTCTTTTCTAGAGGTCATCTTCGTAAATTCGGTAGGTTTTATAGTGCCGTCCGCCGACGATTCTGGCGATGGTTTTCATGGCGTCATTATCTTCCAGAACCCAGGAAAGCTCGGCCCGTTTGGCGCCCAGCGGGTAATGATAGCCTCTTATGGCGTCAACCACCATCAGCGCCAGCCCCGCCCCCAAAGCACCCTTCTGGAATTTCTTGCGCACCCCCATGAGCGGAATGCGGCCATCGGTGAAATGATGCACTTTGAGCCGCCATAACAGCTTGGCCCAGCCAAAGGGCAAAAGGCGGCCGTCAAGATCGCGAATCGTGTTGTTGATATCGGGCAGGGAGATGATCATGGCGGCGGGTTCGCCGTCGATCATGGCGACCTGGCCGTAGCCGCCCTCGACCAGCATTTTCAGATCATTGCCAAGTTTTTTAACCTCAGCGTCGGTCATGGGCACGAAGCCCCAATTGTCCGACCAAGCATCGTTGAAAATATCGAGAATGAGGGCCAGATCTTCCTCGAAGGCGGACATGCGCATGGGGCGCACTTCAATTCTGCCCTGTTTTTGCGCCCGTGCAATGATGGCATTGGCGACTTTTGGAAAGTCCGGACCAACGTCATAATCATAGGCAAAGACATCCTTGGCCTTTTCAAGCCCCTGAGCTTCAAGCTGCGGCGCGTAATAGGGCAGGGCATGGCCCATGAGGAAACAGGGCGGGCGGTCAAAACCTTTGACCAGAACGCCCATTTCGTCATTGATGGAAAAGGAATAGGGGCCGGAGATACGTTTCATGCCGCGTCTGGCGAGCCAGTCCTTGGCGGTTTGCAGTAGAGCCTGGAAGACCTGTGCATCGTCAATGGCTTCCAGAAAGCCGAACTGGCCCATCTGGTCGTTATAGCGTTTCTGGTGAAGTTCGCAGATCTGGGCCGAGATGCGCCCAACGCATGTTCCGCCGCGAAAGGCCAGCCAGAGCTGGACTTCGGCATGCTCGAAGTAAGGGTTTTTTCGCGGGTCAAGATGTTCGCGCCGCTCCATGATCAGGGGTGCGATCCAGTTGGGGTCGTCCTTATACAGGGACCAGGGCAGTTTGATGAAGGTCTCGATATCCTTCTTGCCATTTACGTAGCGGATTTCAACCGGAGCGGTATCTGTCATTTCATATGCCCGAGACGGCTACGTCCCTCTCCTTGTCAGTTTTGCCGGTGACAAGATGCGCACCACCATTTTCTATTTTATACAATCGATGCGCAATCTTCGACCAGGCCGGACGGTGGGTGATGGCCAGAATTGTGTAGCCGGGGGTCAGCTTACGGATATTGCGGCAGATATCGCGCTCGGTTGGCTCGTCAAGGGCGCTGGTGACCTCGTCGAGAATCAGCAGATCGGGTCGGGTGATCAGGGCGCGGGCCAGGGCGATGCGCTGTTTTTGCCCGCCCGATATGCGCCCGCCGCGCTCGCCGACCGAGGTCTCCAGCCCTTCGGGCATGGCGCGGACAATATCCTTCATGCCGGCCTGTTGCAGCACATCCCAGATCATGGTGTCGCTGATGCTTTCATCGCCAAGGGAGATATTGGCGCGGATGGTGTCATGAAACAGGGTCGGCTCCTGCGGCACATAGCCGATGCGCTGGCGCCACATCCCCATATCGATCTCGTCCAGCGATATGTCGTCAATAAGAATTTGGCCCGAATTGGGGACAAACAGACCGATCATCAGGTCGGCAATGGTAGTTTTTCCCGAGCCGGAGGGGCCATGCAGCACCGTGACCTGATGTGCCGGGATTTCCAGCGAAACCTTGTCCAGAATGATTTTCTCATGATAGGAAAAAGACACGTCCTTAAATACGCAGGCCCGGTTCAGAACCGGCTTCTTGCTGCCTGTCCTGACCTCTTTATTGGCCTTTATCTCCTCAATCATGTTGTGCACGGCCCAATAGGCGCTTTCAAGCTGGACCGTTTCCTGCAAGTATTTTTGCGCCTTTCGTACCAGCGATATGACCTGAACGAAAATAAGGCCGGTGATCAACAATTCCGGGACCGGGACCTTCCAGATGCCAGAGGCGAGATAAATGCCAATGGCGACGGTGAGCACCAGAAATATCTCGCCGCCATATTTAAGCCCCTGTTTGCTCAGGGCCTGAACAAAGACCGAGTTTTTAAGACGGCGGATCTTGGCGTTGAAAAGGGCGGTGAAAATGCCCTGCCGGTTCATCGCTTTCAGCGGTTTGATATTGTTCAGCGTGTCGGACAAGAGAGTTGTGATCTCGGATGTCCTGTCGGTTTGTTTCTGGCCGGCCTTTTGCGACACCCGGATAAGGAAGCTGAGCAGGAAAGCGATGAAACCGCCAATTACCAGTCCGGCTGCCGCCAGCCGCCAGGAAATGAGAAAAGCAACAATCAGATAGACGCAGGTTTGCAGCAGGAGGGCCAGAAACCAGCCCGCGAACATATAGGCGCTGCCGGCTCTGGTGGCGTCATTGCTGATCACATTGGCGATCTTGCCGGTGGGCAGGCCGGTAAAATAGCGCCAGCGCGAGTTCATCAGATGGGTCAGCAGCCGCAGGCGCAATCCGGCGGCAACGCTCGCGGTTGCATAGCCGACATAGCTCAGGGCGGCAAAAGAGAGCAGGGCCTTTACGGTGATAGCGACCACGATCACCACCAGCAAGGTGCCGGTACTCGGGCTCAGGCCGATCGAGCCGAGAATTTCAACGACAAAGATGCTCAGCGGCGAAGCCTTGGCGCCGCTGCCGGTCAGATCGCTCAATAGCGGCAGGAAGGTCATCAGGCCGATGGCTTCGGCAAAACCGGCCAGTAAAAGACAGGCCAGCACAATGGCGGGCCTTGTGCCGCGGGCCTGAAAAAAAATACGCAAAACACTCAACATAAAAATAACCTTTTGGGCGCGTGTCCGTCTCGCGCGGCAGGTTATACCATGGATATTCGATGTGTCGTGGAAGTTTTCAGCTATGTTTTTAAAGATGGCAATTGGGCGCAATACCGCGCTTTTCAAAATAGCGCTGGTGATACTCCTCGGCGGGCCAGAAGGTGGCAGCATCCTCGATTATGGTGGCAACGGGCCGATCAAAGCGTCCGGATTTATCCACGGCCTGCCTTGAGCTTTCAGCAATGGTTTTTTGCGCTCCGGTGGTGGTGAAGATCACTGAACGGTATTGGGCGCCGATATCGGGGCCCTGACGGTTGATCTGGGTCGGGTTGTGGCATGACCAGAATTGCGTCAGCAATTGCTCATAGCTTACCTGCCGCGGGTCAAAAGTGATTTCGACAACTTCCGCATGCCCTGAATTGCCGCTGCAGACATCTTCATAGGACGGGTTTTGCACCTTGCCGCCGCAATATCCCGCCATGGCTTTGACAACGCCGGGAATGGCGGCAAAGGCCGCCTCGACACCCCAGAAGCATCCGGCGCCAAATATTGCTTTTTCCATGTTGTCCGTTCTCCTTCCTTGCCCTGTTTTAATCCTTCTGCCGGGGGAATACGAGTCCTGCGGTAATAGTAATTCTCTTGAATCGGGGGGAATCAGTTAGGGTGGGAGTATGAGCAAGAGGCATCCGATGACGGTGTTAAGCCGCTTTACCCTGCATCCCTTCTGGCGTCTGACCCGGGGGCTGACCCTCGGGGTGCGCGGCGTGGTTGTCGATTCGCTGGGGCGGGTGCTTCTGGTGCGCCATAGCTATTACCCCGGCTGGCATCTGCCCGGCGGCGGGGTGGAGCGCAATGAGACGGTGAATAACGCCCTTGCGCGCGAGTTGATGGAAGAGGCTGGTGTCGTGGTAATGGGCGAACCAAAGCTGCATGGCCTGTTTGCCAATTTCAGCAATTTCAAATCGGATCATGTCGCGGTTTTCATCATTGACACCTGGCATCAGGATGACTGGAAAAAATCGGCCGAGATCGCCGATAAAAAAATGTTCGCCCTTGATGATCTGCCGCAAAGCGTGACGCCGGGAACCATCCGCAGGCTGGTAGAAATTTTCCAGCATGCCCATAAATCCACCAGCTGGTAGGGATTTTCTCGACAGGATTAACCAGACATGCTATCGGCTGGCCGGTATTGGTTTGATTGCTGGTCTTGAAAAATGTCCCTGACGCTCCGACGACGAATATTGCCGTTTTTATCACATCCGGAGGCACGCTTGCCCGCCGGCCGCTAGGTCTTGTTTTGAAAAACCGGGCTGGTCCGCCGCGCAAACCGCCGCCGGGTATCGAACAGCTTTTTTCATCGGGACGACCATGACCAATTCGCCATATTTTACCCTTGCACCTCAGGGCGGCAATGATGCTGCGGCTATCGAAAACCTGCTTGATCTGGCCTTCGGGACGGACAGGTTTGAAAAATCTTCTTATTTACTGCGCCAGGGCGCAGAGCCGGTCCGGGCCTTGAGCCTTGTTCTGCGCCGCGGTGCGGTTTTGTGCGGGACCATACGCTTCTGGCCGGTGATTGTCGGAGAGAGGGCGCGGGCCCTGCTTTTGGGGCCGCTCGGGGTCCATCCTGATTATCAGGGCCACGGGGGCGGGCAGATATTGATGCAGGCGGGGCTGTCAAAGGCGCACGGGCTTGGGCATGAGCTGGTCTTTCTGGTGGGGGATATGGCCTATTACAACCGGGCGGGGTTCGCCCGCGTCCCGGCCGGGCAGGTTACCATGGCGGGAAAGTTTGAGCCGGAACGGCTGCTATATACCGAACTGGCCGAAGGGGCGCTGGAGGGCGTAAACGGTATGATGAAAAAGGTTCATGCCAAGGGTCAAAAAGAATGATATTTACGTTTAAACGCTGCGCAGGCCTGCGCGCCATAAGGCGCGGTGGTCGGCCTTGCCGGTGGCGACGATGAGGCAATCCTAATGGCCAATGGTATCAGTAGCTCTCCCTGCGCCAGGTTGCGGCGGAAAGGCCAAGCAGAAGGGCGATGGCGAGAAGGCCGCTGAACAGGGGCAGGCGGGTTTGCCCCAGCAGTTTGACAGCGCCGCCGCGTTTCAGGCCAATCCAGCCGGGACCATGCATGATGCGGCCCGGCTTGAGCAGGCGGATGGCCGGCAGGGTTATGGTGGCCTTTGCATCTTCGGGCGCAAGCCAGTTTATCGCCCCTCCGGTGACCTTAATCAGGGGAGACAGGCGCTTTTGCGTGGCGCGGACATCCTTAAACTCGCGGGCGTTTGTCTGGCCCGTTGCGGTGATGGCGCTCAAATCGCCATTGGCGATGCGGTAAAAGCCGGTTTCCCTGGCCGCGATTATGGATTTGAAAATCCCAGGGGCAAATTCGCGCAGGGCAGTTTGGGATGTTTTCCCTGAGGGCGAAGTGATCATGGCTTCGGGGACATTATCCTTTAGCGAGCGGCGCTCAATGATAATCTTTCCCTCGCGCGATGAGGCTTTCAAGGCTTCTTCTTCAAGATCAGGTTCTTTCATCAGCCAATGGGCGAGGCGGCGCAGCAACTCCGCCTGCGGGCCGCCGCCCTCATAGCCGCGTGTCCAGAGCCAGGCATGATCGGACAGAAGCAGCGCGACGCGGCCCTTTTGCTCGCGCGAGAGCAACAATAACGGGCGTTTGTCCGGCCCGGACATCAAGGTGTTGCCCTTGACCGCCTTTGCCTCGATAAGCCGGAACCAGCGGCCCCAGCCGGGCGGGACCGTATCGCCGCCGGGCAGCGCCCTTGTAACCGGATGGCGTTTGCCGAGCGGCGTGATCTGCGGCACATAGGGGCTCTCCAGCACCTTGCCGCCGGGAATGCCGGGCAGGATGGCGGAAAGGGGGGTGCGGTAAAGCGAGAAAGGGGTGGCGAAAGCCGGGCCGGCGGCAACCAGAATTGCGCCGCCGCCGCGCACATATTCGGCGACATTTTCCAGATAGACCAGAGGCAGCACATTGCGGCGCTGATAGCGGTCGAAAATCACCAGATCAAAGGCTTTGAGCTTTTCGACAAACAGCTCGCGCACCGGAAAGGCGATCAGGGAAAGCTCGCCAATCGGGGTTGAATCCTGTTTTTCCGGTGGGCGCAAAATGGTGAAATGAACCAGATCGACCATGGGGTCGGATTTGAGCAGACGCCGCCAGGTGCGCTCGCCGGCATGGGGCGCGCCCGAGACAAGCAAAACCCGCAGGCGCTCGCGGATGCCGGTTATAGCCAGAACGGCGCGGTTGTTGGCCTTTGTCAGCTCGCCCGGCACTTCATCGGTGACAATCTCGATGATATTCTCGCCGCGATGCCTGATTTTGAGCGGCAGAGTGATCCAGGTGTTGACGGCAAGGAGGCGGGTCATGGTTTTTTTGCCGTTGACCCAGATGCTCACCTTTGCCGGTGGCGGCTTGCCGGAGCGTTGAGAATTGTCATCGATGGAAAAAACAAGGTTTATGTCCTTGCCGATCAGCCCGAAGCGCGGCGCGCGCCTGATCACCAGACGGCGGTCAAATTCGCGTCTCTGGCCGGAAATCAGGGCGTGAACCGGGCTGGTGAATTCGCGTTGCCCGCCCGCGCCGGGGACATCATGCACCTGACCGTCGGTTATTAATATCACCCCGGCGACGCGTTCGGGCGGCACCTTGGCCAGGGCGCTCTCCAGAGCGGGAAATATCAGCGTGCCGGCGCCGGTGTTTCCGGCCCGGATGATTCTGATCTCAAGATCCGGATAGCTGGCCAGTTGCGCCTCAAGGCGCCTTGCCGCTTGTTCCGAACGCTCCAGACGGCCGCGAAGCTGCTGGCTCGGGCTTACGTCAATGACGATAAAGGCAAAATCACTTAAAGGCTCGCTTTGCCGCCGGGTGACGACCGGATTTGCCAGCGCGGCGATAAAGGCCAGCATGGCGAGGGCGCGCAGTCCGCGGCCGTGCATTTTCCAGCGCCAGCCCAGCACAAACACAGCGGCGGCAAAAAGTGCGAGCGCCAGAATTATATAGGGCGGAAACAGCGGGGCGAGGGTGATGTTGAAATCGCTCATTGCCCCAGCCGCTCCAGAATGGCCGGGACATGCACCTGATCGGCCTTATAGTTTCCGGTCAGGGCGTAAAGCACGATATTGACACCGGCGCGGATGGCGTCTTCTCGCTGGACCATGCCGCCGGGAATGACCGGGAAGAGCCAGTTGCCTTGATCGTCCCTCGCCCAGGCGCCGGCGTAATCATTGGAGCCGATCAAAATGCCCGAAACGCGGTCATTTGCCGATCTGTCGGTCCATAATGCGCCGCCCTGCCAGCGTCCGGGGAAATCTCGCATCAGGTAAAAGGATTTGGTCAGGACATGGCCGGGCGGGACCTGCATCAGGGGCGGGATATCGAGCTTTTGCAGTATCTGCCGCAAGGCGTCGGAATTGGGCCCGCTTGAGCCGCCATAAGGGCCGGGCAGGGCGCGCAGCTGGTCTCTGGTGTCAATCAGGATCGTCCCGCCCAATTTCATATAGGCATCGATTTTGGCCAGCGCCGCCGGGCTGAGGGTTTCGGCGTTCCGGGCTATGGGCCAGTACAAAAACGGGAAGAAGACAAGATCATCGCGCTCCGGGTCAACCGCCATGGGCGGGCCGGGCTCAAAGGCGGTGCGCCGGGTCAATATGGCGCTCAATGAAGTGAGCGCGGCGCGGCTGATAGCGTCAAGGACGGCGTCTCCGGTGCGGATATAGGCCAGATTTGTGGTTCGGGTCGCCTTTATGGCGCGCTCATCGCTGTGCTCGCCTGCCTGGACGGGAAAAGATGCCGAGCCCAGAAGCAAAAAGATCGGGATGAGGACCGGGGCCATGCGGCGTCCCAGATGGCCGGTCAAAATGAGCAGGACCAGACCATCGACAAGGAAAAGAAGGGTGGCGATCAGTAAAAACCATTTTGCCAACTCCTCCTGCCCTGGCAAGATATAGCCCTTTATCTGCGCCTTCGGGACGGCTCCCAAAAGCTTGAGATCAGCATCTGCAGGCAGCAGGTTAAAGGCGCGAAGATGCGGGGGTGAACCATAAAAACCGGGCGGGCGGCGCGGGCCCGGCGTGCCGGTATCGAGGGTTTTGAGCGCTATGGCCTCGGTGTCGGGGGGTGGTTTGACAAGCTCGCCAAAACCGTTCAGCACCCGGGCGGGGGCGAGCAGGGTTTCAATTGCGGGATTGGCGTGGGGTGAGGTGGTGCGTGCGGGTTTTGCGCGCAAACCCGGTGCCAGCGCTACCAGCCTTTGCAGCATTTCAACAAAAAGACCCGATAAGGGGAGGTTTGACCAACTGGCATTGGCGGTGGTGTGAAACAGGATGATCCAGCCCTCGCCCCTGCGCCTTGCGGTGACCAGCGGGGTGCCGTCTTCAAGCCTGGCCCATGTTCTCTGGTTGAGATCGAGCGAGGGTTCGGCCAGAACCTGGCGGGTTACGGTG
>JAJRYE010000068.1 GCA_024275895.1 Alphaproteobacteria bacterium
CGCCTTGTCAGCTCCGTGCTCGTCGAAATCGACGAACGATGGGCTGTCGACACAAAAGCCTACATCAAATGGGAATGCCAGGATGCCTGAGCCAACCAAATCCGAATTTCCAGACTTCAGGTTGCGTAATCTTTTTCAAGGCATGATGCCGTTCAATATCATAAAGATGAAGTTGACCAATAACGACTTCAAAATTCCGGATGGCTTTTAGATAGATATTCTTTTTCGTCTGTTGTTGATCGTGGGAGAGTCTCATCCATTCGTCTTTGATGTATTTCCAAAAATGATCGAATGCATCCCCCAGAGATAATGCTGGTTGTTCAATCAATCCCAAAAGAGCCTTTTGTTCCTGATTTGATTGCCCACTGAGCAAGAGTGTTCTCAATCGTGCCAGAAGTTCATCATCAGAAAAAGAGGCAGCTGGTTTGGTTCAAATCTATTGGCTTTTTTAGATTTCAGCCGGGGCTTGGTATTGCCTGGCAATGTTTTGAGAAGACAGCGAAACGCCACGCTCTTTGGCTTTCTGCCATTCACTTTCCAGATCAGTTGAAATTTGTGCCGCTTTGAGCTTTGCCTCAGAGAAATTACGGGTGTTGAGAGTGAAGCTAATGAGGTTTTTTTCTTCAATATCACGAAATTTTACCGGAATTGCCCGGTAGTAGTGCCACCAGTCGCCACGTTTCTTCAGATGCAGACCCCACATACCCCGGTTCCTTTGTCCCAAGGTTTGTACCAAGACCGGGAAAACCCCGATCAGCAGGGGATACTGTGCATCCAATATTTTCAATGAGTTAGGGGCGGTAGTCCGTCTTGAAGAAAGACGGATGGTGCCCAGGAGAAGACTCGAACTTCCACGTCCATACGGACACTAGCACCTGAAGCTAGCGCGTCTACCAATTCCGCCACCTGGGCTTACCGCGCGAGACTTAAGGGGCAGGATCGAAATTGTCAATCAGCAATTGTTAATCCGTCCCATCGGGCTTAAAAGATGGGTTGGGACTGTATCATCCAGGCAGGATTTTATCAAGGAGGGCGGGAAATGAGCGAGCGGGATATGGCTAAGGGATTGATTACCGTATTTGGTGGTTCGGGATTTGTCGGCCGTCATGTTGTGCATGCATTGGCCCGCCGGGGTTATCAGATTCGCGTTGCGGTGCGCAGACCCGAAGATGCCTATTTCCTGCAACCCTTTGGCGGGGTTGGCCAGATTGTGAGCGTTCAGGCCAATCTGCGCGATACCGGCTCTGTCGCCCGCGCGGTTGAAGGGGCCTCGGGGGTTGTGAACTCGGTCGGGATTTTATTTGAAAGCGGGCGGCAGGATTTTGACGCCATTCATCATGAAGGTGCAAAACGGGTGGCGGAGCAGACGGCCCGGGCGGGGATTGATCATCTGGTGCATATCTCGGCCCTGGGCGCAAACAGCCTCAGCCCGGCTGAATATGCCCGCACCAAGGCCCTTGGCGAAGATGCGGTGCGCGCGGCTCACCCCGCCGCCCAGATTCTGCGCCCCTCGGTGATCTTTGGCGAGGAGGATAATTTTTTCAATCTTTTTGCCGCCATGGCGCAAATCTCGCCTTTTCTGCCGCTCATCGGCGGCGGCGGGACAAAATTCCAGCCGGTTTATGTCGCCGATGTGGCGCAAGCTGTCCTTAACCGGCTGCAGAGTAATACCGGCCGGAGCCAGGTTTACGAACTGGGCGGACCGGAAATCATGAGTTTCCGGCAGGTTCTGGAACTGGTTCTTGCCGCAACCGGCCGCAGGCGGCTGCTTGTTCCCATTCCTTTTGCCCTGGCACGGTTTGAAGCCTGGTTTTTGCAGATGTGGCCGTGGAATCCCCTGCTCACCGTCGATCAGGTGCGGCTACTGGAAACCGACAATGTCCTCTCCAGCGCCGCAAAGAGCGAGGGGCGCACCCTGGAAGAACTGGGCATTGCCCCGCGCAGCGCCCGGGCGATTGTGCCGTCCTATCTCGCCCGTTTTCGCCCCATGGGACAGTTTAATTCCAGAAATACGGGCCGGCAGAAGAACGGTTTAATAAAAATAGACCCAGCCTAGCAAAACCGCTCCCAGCGCCAGACGATAGAGGACAAAGGGCAGGAAGCTCATGCGCCGCACCAGCGCCATTAAAAAGGTAATGGCGCCGAGAGAGGCAAGAAAGGAAAGACCGGCCGTTATCAGGGTCTGGGTGGGAATGGACTCGCCGGAATGGTAAAATTCATAGATGGTGAGAACGCCGGCGCCGGCGATGGCCGGCATGCCGAGCAAAAAGGAAAACCGGGCCGATTCAGAGCGCTCAAATCCAAGCGCGCGCGCCGCCGTGATGGTGATGCCGGAGCGGCTGGTTCCGGGGATTAGCGCCAGCGCCTGGGCAAAACCGATCATCAGGGCCGGAGCCAGGCGCATATCGGCCATGGATTTGAACCGCGAGCCGTATTTGTCGGTCACATAAAGCAAGATGCCGAATATGATGGCGTTCCAGCCGACGATTTCAGGACCACGGATTTGATCCAGTACCCCGGTTTTTTTCAAAATGAGCGCGAAGATTACCGCCGGAATCGTCGCCAGAACGATATAAAGCGCCAGCCGCGCATTGTCGGTCAGGGAAAGGCGCGCAAGATCGCCAACACCCTTCAGAAGCCGCCCGACATCGCGCCAGAAATAGACAATAATGGCAAACAGCGACCCGATATGCACCATGATATCGGTTGCCAGCCCCTGATCCGGCCAACCGGTCAGGGCCGGGATCAGGATCAGATGCCCGGATGATGATATGGGCAGAAATTCAGAAATACCTTGCACCACCGCAAGCACGATTATTTGTTCTATGGACATTGTATCTGGTTCTTTAAATGGTTATTTAAGGGCGGGTCCCGGCATGTTTTGCGCTTTGAGGATTAATGATTTGTTAACAGGTTACGGGAAGCTGACCCCTTATTACATATATCAGGCGTAACAGGACATATTTAATGACAATCCTCTATCATTTTCAGCTTTGTCCTTTCTCCCGTCGCATCCGGCTGGCTCTGGAGGAATATGGCTTTGAATACGAACTCCGGCCGCAGAACCCCTGGGAGCGGCGCCAGGATTTTCTTGCCCTCAACCCTTCAGGCGCAACACCGGTGATGGTGGAGGGAGGCGGCGTCGTTGGCGGCGTTTACGCCCTGACGGAATTTGTCGAGGAAAGCGTCAATATCAAGGGACGTGATGGCGGCCTGTTTCCCGATGCGTTCCATGAGCGCGCCGAAGTACGGCGGCTGATTGCCTGGTTTGATGAAAAATTCAGCGCCGAGGTTTCGGCCCATCTGGTGCATGAAAAAGTCGTGCGGCGGTATCTGGCCGCCAAACAGGGCGGCGGCGCGCCCAATACGGCGAGCGTTCGCGCCGCCATTCACAATATCAAGGTGCACCTGGATTATATCGGCTATCTGGTTGAAAGACGCAAATGGCTCGGCGGCGACCAGTTTTCGCATGCCGATCTTGCCGCCGCGGCGCATTTGTCATGTATCGATTATCTCGGCGATGTGCCCTGGGGCCATAACGGCGCCGCCAGGGAGTGGTACGCCAGGGTCAAGTCACGCCCCTCTTTCCGTCCTCTTCTGGCCGACAGGATGGCGGGAATGCCGCCGCCGGAAATCTATGCCGATCTTGATTTTTAATGAGCGCCGGGCTGAAGTCAAAAATAACGGCCACGGCGCTGGCCGCCGGATTTGACACTGTGCGCTTTACGCGCCCGGATACGGCAATGCGCCCCGGGCAAGAGCTCCGGGCGTTTATCCGTAACGGCTTTCACGGCGATATGGGCTGGTTTGCCGCCAATGAGGAACGCCGCGCCGACCCCGCCGTCTTGTGGCCCGAGGCGCGCAGCATCGTCATGCTGGGCTTTAATTACGCACCTGAAATAAACCCCTTGCTTTCGCTCAACTTACCTGATCTGGGCAATATTTCCGTTTATGCACGGCGCAAGGATTACCATGATGTCATCAAGAAGAAGCTCAAGAGCGTCGCGCGCTGGCTGCACGGCGAAACCGGCGATGAGGTCAAGGTGTTTGTGGATACCGCGCCGGTAATGGAAAAACCGCTTGCCATGGCGGCCGGCATGGGCTGGCAGGGCAAACATACCTGCCTGGTCTCGCGCGAATTTGGCTCATGGCTTTTTCTGGGCGAGATTTTCACCACCGCCGATCTGCAAGCCGATGCGCCGGGCCGTGATCTTTGCGGGTCCTGCTGCGATTGCCTTGAAATTTGCCCGAGCCGGGCTTTTACCGCCCCGGGGCGGATTGATGCGCGGCGCTGTCTGTCCTATCTCAATATTGAATTCAAAGGCCATATCGCGCCGGAATTTCGCCGCGCCATGGGAAACCGGATTTTTGGTTGCGATGATTGTCTTGCCGTATGCCCGTGGAACAAATTCGCCAAAGCCGCCAATGCGCAAAGCCTCGCCCTTCGTCCGGAGCTGGAAAATATTCCCCTGCGCGAGTTGGCGGGGCTTGATGACGGCGCGTTTCGCTCGTTATTTGCCGGAACGCCGGTCAAGCGCACCGGGCGTGAGCGCTTTGTCCGCAATGTGCTGATTGCGATCGGGAATTCGGGCAATCGCGGCCTTGGGCAAAGCGCGGCCAGGCTTTTGAACGATGACTCGCCACTCATCCGCGCCATGGCCGTCTGGGCCGCCGCCCGTTTGCTGGGGAAGGCGGAAATTGATAGTTTGGCAAGAAGCCATGCCGGCCGTGAAAATGATCGCTATGTTATCAATGAATGGCACATGGCCGGTATTGGTGAGGGCGCAAGATCATGAACAGGCTTTTTTGCTTCGGCCTTGGATTTACCTCCAAAGCCCTCATCCGGCAACTGGAGCCGGCGAGATGGCAATTCGCCGGCAGTTGCCGGACACCGGCAAGTGCGATATCCGCCGCGGGCGCGGGTATCGACCCTTATGTGTTCAACGGTGAAATCCCGATGGAAGATGCGCGCGAGGCGCTGGATAAAACAACCCATCTGCTGATTTCCATCCCTCCCGATGAAAACGGCGACCGGGTTTTGCGCCATCATATGGCGCATGTGGCGGTTCAGGGGCAAAGCCTGAAATGGATCGGTTATCTTTCAACCATCGGTGTTTACGGCGATCATGGCGGCGGCTGGATTGATGAGGACACGCCGGTTAATCCGGTGAGCGCACGCGGCGAGGCCCGGGTTGTGGCTGAAAACCAGTGGCTGGAATTTGGCGTCAAAACCGGCCTGCCGGTGCATATTTTCCGCCTGCCGGGCATTTACGGCCCCGGGCGTAATGCGCTGCAAAGCCTGAAAAAGGGCAAGGCGCGCTGCATTATCAAGCAAAATCAGGTGTTCAACCGGATATATGTGGATGATCTGGCGCGGGTTCTTGAGGCCTCAATGCAAAGGCCCCATCCGGGACGGATATACAATGTGGTCGATGACGAGCCCGCCCCGCCGCAGGATGTCACCGCCTTTGCCGCCAGACTGATGGGCATTGAACCGCCGCCGCCTGTCTTGCTGGAAGAGGCTGATCTGGCGCCCATGGCGCGCAGCTTTTACGAAGAGTGCAAACGGGTTCGCAATCAGCGGATAAAAAACGAGCTCGGGGTCACCCTTGCCTGTCCCGATTACCGCGCCGGAATACAGGCGCTTTATACTGGTTCCATGTAACGGCGGGAAATTTTAAGGCATTATTGCAAAATATTTGACTTCTCTTGACTTGTGACGGGAGTTTTTTCATCTTATAGACTTAGACCTCTGGCACAGAGGCCAGAGCCTTCAAGCGCAACAACAAATGGAGATAGCAACATCGCGCGCAGACGCTTTAAATCGGCGCCGGTCCAAACCGGACCCCGCGCCAATGAAGAGATCGACGTGCCGGAAGTCCGGCTTATCGGATCAGACGGAACGAATCACGACATTGTCAGCATCGAGCGGGCACTGGAGATGGCCTATGACGAGGGATTGGATCTCGTCGAGATTTCCCCCAATACCAGGCCGCCGGTATGCAAGATTCTCGACCACGGCAAATTCAAGTATCAGGCCCAGAAAAAAGCCGCCGAGGCGCGTAAAAAGCAAAAAATCATTGACGTTAAAGAAGTCAAGATGCTCCCCAATATCGACACGCATGATTATGACGTGAAGATACGAAATGCCCGGCGCTTCATCGATAACGGCGACAAGGTCAAGGTGACGATCCGTTTTCGCGGTCGCGAGATGGCGCACCAGAATCTCGGCATGCAACTGCTTATCCGGGTGCGTGACGAAATGAGCGATGTCACCAAAATCGAGCTTCATCCCAAAATGGAAGGCCGCCAGATGATCATGATTCTGGCGCCCAAAATATAAAATATATTTTGCGGGCTGATCTCGTTTGTTTTCCGCCCGCTTCTTTTGTTTTCCGCCCGCCCGTCCGGGCGGACGTCCGTTCGCGGGCTGGCGCTGGCTATGCCAGCTTGCCCTGCCACGGAGGGGGAAGCCATCCCTCGGGACTCACGGTTTTTCGCACATGGCGCGGCCGCGCGGCTGGGCGCGGTCTCTATGGAGGCCAAAACGCCAGCGAGGAATAGCCGCGAATGAGATAAACTGATGGCGGCGAGCGATATAATATTGTTTTAAATCATCCGTTGGCGCTGAAAGCGGCGATGGCGGCCATGTTGACGAGTTCGGTGGCGGTGGTGTTCATCGGGCTGATCTGGGCTGATTTGTCCAGTCCGATGAGGAGCGGGCCGATTACGGTTGTGCCGCCGATTTCCTGAAGCATCTTGGTCGAAATACCGGCGCTGTGAACAGCAGGCATGATCAGGACGTTGGCGGGGCCGGAAAGGCGGCAGAAAGGATAGGCCGCCATGGCCTCAATGTTGAGCGCCACATCGGCGGCCATTTCGCCGTCATATTCAAAATCCACATGGCGGTGATCAAGAATTTCCACCGCTTCGCGCACCTGGCCGGAACGCTCGCCCCTGGGGTGGCCGAAGGTGGAAAAAGCCAGCATGGCGACGCGCGGTTCATAACCGAACAGCCGGGTGACGCCGGCTGCCTCAACCGCGATATCGGCCAGTTCCCGGGCGGTTGGCATATCATGCATGGCGGTATCGGCGATAAAGATGGGACCGGAAGACCCAAGCACGATGGAGAGGCCGATAATGACATGACCCGGACGCGGGTCAATCACCTTGCGGATATTTTCCAGCGCCACCGAATAGTTGCGGGTAACACCGGTGATCATGGCATCGGCATCGCCCATCGAGACCATGCAGGCGGCGAAAATATTGCGGTCAAAATTGACCAGCCGCTGGCAATCGCGGAGCAGATAGCCATTACGCTGCAAACGTTCATAGAGCATATCGGCATAATCTTCATTGCGTTCGGTGAGCAGGGAATTGACTATCTCGATATTGGCATTGAGATCGATGGCGTTTTCGGAAATGGTTTTGCGGATTTTATGCTCGCGCCCGACAAGAACCGGGGTTCCGAGCCCGCTATTGGCATATTCATTGGCGGCGCGGATAACCTGTTCCTCCTCGCCTTCGGCAAAGGCGATGCGGGCCGGGTTCTGGCGCACGGACTGAAAGATGTTCTGCATCAGGCCGGCGATGGGATTCAGCCTGGCCTTGAGCCGCATCTCATAAGCTTCAAGATCAACAATGGTCTTTCTCGCCACGCCGGTATCCATGGCGGCAATGGCGACCGCCTGGGGAATGCGGGCGATCAGGCGCGGATCAAACGGGGCGGGAATGATATATTCGGGTCCGAAATGGGGCCGTTTCTGGCCATAGGCGGCGGCAACCTCATCGGGCACATCCTCACGCGCCAGCTCGGCGATAGCACGGGCGGCGGCGATTTTCATCTCGTCATTGATGGTGCGGGCGCGCACATCCAGCGCGCCGCGGAAAATATAGGGAAAACCCAGCACATTATTGACCTGGTTGGGATAATCCGAGCGGCCGGTGGCCATGATGGCGTCATCGCGCACACTCGCCACCTCTTCGGGGGTGATTTCCGGGTCCGGGTTGGCCATGGCGAAAATAATCGGATCCACGGCCATGTTTTTCACCATTTCCGCAGTGAGCGCCCCGGCGACGGAAAGACCAAAGAAAACATCCGCCCCGTCAAGCGCCTCTGCAAGGGTGCGTCTGTCGGTCTCTACCGCATGGGCGGATTTCCACTGATTCATGCCCTTTTCGCGGCCCTTGTAAATCACGCCGCGCGAATCGCACATGATGACATTGTCGTTTTTAACCCCCATGGCCTTGACCAGTTCAACGCAGGCGATGGCGGCAGCCCCGGCGCCATTGCAAACAAGGGTGATTTCGCTCAGCCGCTTGCCGGTCAGATGCAGGGCGTTCAGGAGCCCGGCGGCAGAAATAATCGCGGTGCCGTGCTGATCGTCATGAAAAACCGGGATATCCATCAGCTCGCGCAGGCGTGCCTCGATGATAAAGCAATCGGGCGCCTTGATATCTTCCAGATTAATGCCGCCAAAGGCGGGGCCAAGATAGCGCACGCAGTTGATAAAGGCGTCCACGTCGGTGGTATCGACCTCGATATCGACCGAATCGACATCGGCAAAGCGTTTGAACAGCACCGCCTTGCCTTCCATTACCGGTTTAGCCGCCAGCGGGCCCAAATCCCCCATGCCCAGAATGGCGGTGCCGTTGCTGACCACCGCCACCATGTTGCCCTTGGTGGTGTAATCATAGATACGGTCGGGATTATCCGCGATGGCCTGCACCGGCACGGCAACGCCGGGGGAATAGGCCAGAGACAAGTCGCGCTGGGTGGCCATGGGCTTGGTGGCCGAGATTTCAAATTTTCCCGGTTTGCCGCGGGAATGAAATTTCAACGCATCTTCTTGTGTCAGGGCCGCGTGTCTGGTGGGGCTTGGGGCAGGCAGTTTCATTGCA
Source organism: Alphaproteobacteria bacterium (assembly GCA_024275895.1). Taxonomy (GTDB): domain Bacteria; phylum Pseudomonadota; class Alphaproteobacteria; order Rhizobiales; family BM303; genus BM303. The sequence continues at coordinate 8,902 of JAJRYE010000068.1, forward strand.
TTTCTCATACGGCTAATGATCATATCTTCAAGCGGCACCATAGTCAGACAGGCACCATCTCACAAGCCTTCCCGGTCTTCTGGGGAGAGATTCGCCAAAAGGCTGGCATCATCTTGAAGCTATGGTAATTTTGCTGCATGGCCAAGAATGCAAAAACCCGCGTTACACCCATGATGGCGCAATATATGGAAATCAAGACGGCAAATCCCGATTGCCTGCTGTTCTACCGCATGGGCGATTTTTATGAGCTGTTTTTTGAAGATGCGGTCAAGGCTTCCGCCGCGCTGGGCATCGTGCTCACCAAACGCGGCAAGCATCTGGGCGAGGATGTGCAGATGTGCGGCGTGCCGGTAGTGCGGGCGGAGGAATATCTGCACAAGCTGATCCGGGCCGGTTTCAAGGTTGCGGTTTGCGAGCAGACGGAAAACCCGGCCGAGGCCAAAAAGCGCGGCTACAAGGCCGTGGTGCGGCGCGAGGTTGAACGCCTTGTCACCCCCGGCACCCTGACCGAGGATTCGCTGCTGGACCAGCGGCGCAATAATTTTCTCATCGCCCTGCATGAAGTGCGCGCCGGGCATGAGGACAATGCCATGGCGCTGGCTTTTGCCGATATTTCCACCGGCGAATTTGGCATGCGGGCCACGAACCGGCAGGAGCTGACCAGCGATCTGGCCCGGTTTGAACCCAGCGAGGTGCTGATTTCAGAGGCATTGACGCAGCAGCTCGGAGCGCGGGAAAATTCCGGCCTGTCCGGTTTTCATCTGGTGCCGCTACCGGCGGCAAAGTTTGATTCGGCGCAGGCGGAA
>JAJRYE010000069.1 GCA_024275895.1 Alphaproteobacteria bacterium
GGTCACCCGGCTGGCGACCAATATTGAGGCGACGCCGGCAATTATCGAAAATGCCCTGAAGGCCGCGCGTTTTTCGGGTGGCGGTGCCGATGCCGTGGAGCGTGCTGCTCTCGGTATTATTCGCGCGGTTTCCGGTCAGGCTGCCAAAAGACAGAGTAAAATTCCTGAATTTGACCCCAAACTGAGCGCCGCCAGCATCAATCTCGAAGAACTGACGGCCAAGCTCCTGGCTGGCGGTAAAACGGCATTTTCGCTTTGCCTGTCCGGCCCGCCCGGAACGGGAAAATCGGCCTATGCCCGGCATCTCGCCCGCGTGCTCGAACTTGAGGTTCTGCAAAAGCGCGCCTCCGACCTGCTTGGCGCATTTGTCGGAGAATCGGAAAAGCGCATTGCCGATGCTTTTGAGGAGGCGCGCGAGACCAAGGCATTCCTGATTTTCGATGAGGCAGACTCGCTTCTCTTCGATCGGACCCAGGCGGTGCGCTCATGGGAGATCACTCAGGTCAATGAGATGCTCACATGGATGGAGGAACATCCTCTGCCGGTCTGCTTTACCACCAATCTGATGGACCGCATGGACAGCGCATCATTGCGCCGTTTCACCTTCCATATCCGTTTTGAGTATCTCAACCGCGAAGCGCTGAAGCGGGCCTATAAGGTATTCTTCGCCATGAGCGATATGCCCGACGGCAGCCTGCGCCTTGAAAACCTGACACCTGGCGATTTTTCCCAGGCCCGCAAACAGGCATCCGTGCTGGGGATTTCCCAGGACAAGAACAAGGTGGCGGCCCTGTTGGACGATATAAGCCGTGCCAAGCCAGGTGCATTCGGGTCGGTAGGCTTCGTCAAATAAACCCGTTTGACGGGTCGGCGAGGGTGAAGAAAGTGGCGACTAATCGCAAGCAATCAGCTCAGCCGGTTTTGGCGCGGCCCACAAATCCTGTGAGTTTTCCAGCGGTAGAGAATCCGCACCCGCTACCGCAGCCTCGGTTATGAGCGCCCGGGTGCCGGCCACGGACAATGCGAACGCCTCGGATAAATCATGGTCGCCGAGACGGTGGCCGAGCAAAAGAGCAGCCATTGCGTCGCCGGAGCCGTGCGGGACATTTTCGCGCCGCTGCCATTCCGCAAGCCGTGCTTTGCCGGGTGAGACATAGAGATCGGCAATTTTTGTGCGCTCGCCGCCATCCGGCAGTGAAGTGACGATCACATCGGCAGCATCCAGTGCGCGAGCCGCGGACAGGGCATCCGTCACATTGCTGACCGGCCTGCCCGTCAACCATTCCAGCTCAAAACGGTTTGGCGTCAGAATATCGGCTTTGGGCAAGAGCTCGGACCGGATTGCGCTGGCGGCATCTTCGGCAATATAAAGCCCGGACCGTTTACCCAATAGTTGGCCCACTGGTGGCTCATCGCCCCCTGGGTCTGCTCGCGGACCCACGAGTGGGTCGTCCCCTAATATGGGGTCGCAAAAATAAAGCAGATCCGGGTCGTGAGATTTGAGCCGCGTGACGATTTTCTCCGCTTCCGCCACATGCTGCGCACTTGGCAGATAACCGGTCATCACCGCATCTATGGACCTGGCCCAGCCATTGTCCTGAAATGTATCAAGAGAATGAGCCAGGAACTTCGGGTCAACATCTGTGCGGGCAAAGTTGGCGTGCCCCGGATGGTTGGACAGGATTATGGTCGGCAAAAACCACACATCATGGCCGAGCCGCCTCAATATAAAACTCCCCGCAGTTCCACCGACATTGCCGTAGGCAACATGTGAGGAGATGACGACTATCCGTGCCATTAATTTTTTTCCCCATTTCCGACCAAATAACCATGGCAGCCCGCGCCGCGTTCGACTAAGTGTTTGCACAACAATACCGAGGAAGGAACCACCCCATGCAGATCCGCCCCCGCCGCAGCGTTCTTTATATGCCAGGCTCAAACGCGCGTGTACTCGAAAAAGCGAAATCTCTTGCCGCCGATTGCCTGATTTTCGATCTCGAAGATGCCGTCGCCCCCGATCAGAAAGACCTGGCGCGGAGCCAGGTCGCAGATGCTGTGAAGGCGGGCGGCTATGGTGGCCGGGAAATTGCTATCCGTGTCAACGGCTTTGCCAGCGAGTTTTATTCAGACGACCTCAAGGCGGCCGCCCAGGCCGGTGCCGATGCCATCCTGTTTCCCAAGGTCTCGACACCGGACGATATCAAACGCGCAGCCGCTGATCTGGTTTCCGCAGGCGCGCCGGAAA
>JAJRYE010000070.1 GCA_024275895.1 Alphaproteobacteria bacterium
CGCAACCAACCAAGGAGTTCGTTACCATCGAACATGTCGCGGCAACCGCTGTTTTTCTCTGCTCGGACAGCGCCCGACAGATAACCGGCGCCACTATTTCTATTGATGGCTGCTGTACGGCCCAGTGAGCAAAGCGCCCAAATCTACATCGTCGCGAAAGCGCACTGGCGCAAATGGCGCGGCAAATGGTACCGGTCCAGCCAGGACCGGCGCAGGCCGGACCAAAGCCAGGTCCAACAGGTCGGGGAAAAAACCGATCCCCATTAATCTCGGTCTTCAGGGGGGCGGCGCACATGGCGCCTTTTCCTGGGGCGTCATTGACCGTATTCTCGAAGACGGCCGACTTGAGATCGAAGGCATATCGGGCACCAGTGCGGGCGCCATGAATGCCGTTGTTCTGGCGGACGCGCTTTATGATGGCGGTGCGGATGAAGCCCGGGCGAAGCTCTATCAGTTCTGGCGCTCGGTCAGCACAGAATCCTTGAAAAGCCCGATCCAACGTTCAGCGCTCGATGTTTTCTTTCAGAACTGGAATCTCGACCACAATCCGGCGTTTATTTTTTATGACTTCATGACGCGGCTGGTGTCTCCTTATGAATTCAATCCCCTGAATATCGACCCGCTGAAAGAGATCCTCGATGATCAGGTCGATTTTTCCCGCGTAAACGCCTGCACCAAGGTCAAGATTTTTGTCTCTGCCACCAATGTCCATACCGGCCGGGCGCGGGTCTTTTCCGGGTCCGAGGTGTCGCTTGACGCTGTGGTCGCATCGGCCTGTCTGCCGTTTTTGTTTCAGGCGGTAGAGATCGACAACACACCCTATTGGGATGGCGGCTATATGGGGAACCCGGTGCTTCATCCATTTATAGACGAATGCGGATCGCCGGATGTGCTTCTGATTCAGATCAATCCGGTGCGCCGGGAAGGCACGCCAACGACGGCGCGCGACATCATGAACCGGGTCAATGAAATCTCGTTCAATGGATCGCTATTGAAAGAGTTGCGCATGGTTGAGTTTGTCAACAAATGCATCCGGCGCGGCGATCTCAAGGGACAGCCATTTCGCGAGATCTTCCTGCACAGAATTGATGGCGGCAGCGGGCTTGAAGCCCTGTCACCGTCAAGCAAAGTCAATGCGGAATGGGCATTTCTCACCCATCTTCGCGATCTCGGCCGCGAGGCTGCCGATATCTGGCTGGGCAAGCATATTGGTGACGTCGGCAAATCATCGACAATCCTGATCGAGCCCTATTTTCATGTCGATGACGAAATTGCAAATATTTATGAGGGGCCGGACGCGGGAAATTAGCATCACAAAAAAGCAGGGCAGCCGATAAACATATCTAGATATGTATCAGTGCCCCGCTCATTTTTTCGTTCCGGCTCAGTGCCGAAATTCGTTATCGCGATAAGGTGCCGCGATTAGATCGCCGCTTACATGCCCCGGATGATATTTCCGAAAAACAAAAGCCCGTATGCAACCAGCAGAGTGCTGAATGTGTACTGGCTGACAAGCGGAATTGCTGCGCCCAGGAACTGGGTTGCAACAACGGCTGACGCGAGAATTGCCGAAATAACGAATACGAGCAAACTTGGTGAGTTCAATCTCATGGCACATGGCCTCC
>JAJRYE010000071.1 GCA_024275895.1 Alphaproteobacteria bacterium
CGCACCATCCGGTCGTCACTGTCCCATAAAATCGAGGCATGCCACGGCCGTTCCCGGCCCTTCCAGGCATGGGTGAAACTGTGAATGGAAACAAGCGAAACCGGACGCGGTGTCGCCTGGCAAAGGTCAATGAGCTGATCGACGGCATCATGATATGGCTGATGGAAGCGCTTGATCCGGAGCGCTATCTCATCCGCGTCGACGTCGCGGTTCCCGGGCACCACCGCACCGTCCGAAAGCCGCATGACAAGGGTCGGATCATCAAGCCCGCGATTGGGATCAATCAGAAGCCGGGAGTATTTTGCCATAAGTGCCGGTGCGCCCAACATCTCCGCCACCCGCATCGTCACCCCGCGCGCGCCGATATCATAGGCGATGTGACGTTTGAGCTCTTCCGGGCCAAGCCCGAGATCGCCAAATTCAGACGGCAGGTCGGCGCGGGCATGATCACAAAGCAGAATGACACCGCGATCGAGCGCACCGGGCAAATATTCGAAAGCCTCATGGGCCGGGAAATCGGCAACCGGTGGCGAAATTTGAGATTGCTTGAGCATGGACAACATATATAAATCATGGGTCCGGTTTGCTAGTGCATTAATGCCTTCTCCGGTACGTCATTTGGCCGCAATGCCGGGAGAAGTTCTGCATGAACGACAGACGCCCTGAACTACTGAGGCTCCTCGATTGCGCCATACGGGCGACACATCCCGAATTCTGCCTGCCAAAATATTGCCCGAAGATCCCGCAAAAGGGCAGGCTGATTGTGCTGGGCGCCGGCAAGGGAGCGGCAGCCATGGCGCTGGCGGTTGAGACAACGCTGATTGCACGAGGGGTCGACCTGAAAACCGATAGAGTTTCAGGCACCATTGCCACCCGCCACGGTTACGGCCTGAAAACGGAAATATTCGAAATCCAGGAGGCCGGTCATCCGGTCCCAGACGAAGCCAGCATGAAAGCCGCGCAAACGGCTCTCACCAGGGCATCCGAGGCCGGGCCGGACGATCTGGTTCTGGTCCTGCTGACGGGCGGCGCCTCGGCCATCTGGAGCGCGCCCTTGGACGGCATCACGCTTGGCGAAAAGCGGGATTTGACGGCGAAGCTGCTGCGCTCAGGCATGCCGATCAGTTCCATCAATATCATCAGAAAGCACCTCTCGAGCATCAAGGCCGGCGGACTGGCGCGCGCCGCCCACCCGGCCGAGCTTTTGACGCTGGCCATCTCCGATATACCCGGCGACGTCATCTCCGCCATCGGATCGGGACCGACAACCGGCGACGAAACAACCTTGCAGGAGGCCCGCGCGGCAATCGCGCAATATGATATTGAGCTTACCGATCAAATGAGAGATGCCCTGGCCGATCCCGCCAATGAAACGCCTTTCCCCGATGATGAGATATTCAACCATTGCCGCTTTGAGCTGATCGCCACCGCCCGCCATGCCCTTGAGGCGGCCGCCATTGAGGTTGAGAAAATGGGCTACAAGGCGGTCATCCTCGGTGACGCCCTGGAAGGAGAGGCCCGCGACCTGGCAAAAGACCATGCCGCCCTGGCGCTTGAAAAAAAGCGGGCGGGCGCGCGTTGCGCACTGATAAGCGGCGGCGAATGTACCGTAACCGTAACGGGAACCGGCATTGGCGGGCCAAATCAGGAATATGCCCTTGCCCTGGCCATGGCACTCAAGGGCGAGGCCGGCATTTCGGCCCTGGCGGCGGACACTGACGGCACCGATGGCGGCCGAGGAGACAAAAATGACCCCGCAGGTGCTATAGTCACGCCAACGACGCTGAAACGCGCTGAAAAATCAGACCTCAATCCAGCCATTTTTCTTGCGAATAACGATACGGGCA
>JAJRYE010000072.1 GCA_024275895.1 Alphaproteobacteria bacterium
CGCCGACATCATATCCGCGCCTGACAAGAAGGCGCTGCAATTCGCGGATTTCCTTATGGCCGAAATTATCAATTGGCCCGCGCCCCGGGTTGACCAGTCGCGCGCCGCCGAGACGGGTGGCAAAATAGGCAGCCGACGTCGCATAGGTGAGCGAATTGTTCCACTCGGTATAAACGTCGAAATTCGCATAGGCGAGAAAGGCCGGGCCGTTGCGCCCCATCGGCAGATGCAGTGATGCCTGCAGATTATCGGCCTTCACGGGTTTGCCATTCCTATAGCGCACACCCCATTTGGCCCAGGTCGCGCGGGGATGTTTTATGGCCAGGTCGGCTTCGGCCCAGTTCATGCGGCGAGGAATAAGCACCTCCTCAAGCCAGGGCTGATAGGCGCGCCAGCCGATATGAACGAGATATTTTGCGGTCGATGCCAGAACATCGGGCACGCTGCGCAGAAGATTGCGGTGGCCATCACCGTCATAATCGACCGCGTGATTGAAGTAATGGGTCGGCAGGAATTGCGTCTGACCAAGCTCGCCGGCCCAGGAGCCAATCATGTCGGATGCCTTGAGATCGCCGCGGTCTATGATTTTCAGCGCCGCCATCAGTTCAGGACGGAACAGTTCGGGCCGTCTGCAATCATAGGCCAGTGTCGCCAGCGACCGCAGGCTTTGGTCCTTGCCCATGGAAGCGCCAAAATCACTTTCAAGCGCCCAGAAGGCGACAAGCACCTGTGCCGGCACGCCGTAATCCTTTTGGACGCGGGCAAATATATTTCGATGTTTGCGCATGAGCTGACGGCCCCGCTTCATGCGGTATGGCATGATCACGCGCTTGGCGAAGCTGAGGAAGTTTTGCGAGAAAAAGCCCTGGCGGCGATCTTTTCTGATGATCCGCGCGTCAAAGGTAATACCGTCCAGCGCCGAGCTGATGGTGGCCCGCGATATGCCGCTTGCCGCAGCCTTGCGCCTGAAGCCCCGCAACCAGCTATTGAAACTTCCGGTATTGCGGCAATTGGCGTTTTTCTTGGCCGCCTCAGCTTGTTCGGCTCCGCCCGGCATTGCCAGCAAAAGTGCTGCCGCCACGATAACGGACGCAATCATGGTGCCGGTTGGCGTCGTTTTCCCGCCGGTCTGGCGCGTCCAGATATGTGCCTTCAATGTCATGCTCTTGATCATCCACTTCTCAATTTTGAGTTTCGCCCTGGCTTGTCCCGCTCCAAACATACTTGTCCCGCTCCAATGATATATGTCCCACTCCAATGATATATGTCATTGCGGCATTTTTGCAGAGAGAGAGCAAAGCCCAGGCGTATCGTCTCCCGGTATCTTCATCTTGCAAGGTTGCTGCAAGTTTTGACCACATTACCTCATGCAACGCCCCCTTCTTCGCAGATTATTCAGGGTTGCAGTTTGGCTCACGCGTAAATTGGTGTATCATGTTTGATGCCTGTTACGGAGATGCGTCAAGGTGCCGAACTATAACGGCCCGGGCGCTTAGGTCCCGTACGGAGGAATTGTTGCAAAAAGGGAGAGGCAAAATATGGCGAAAGACGAAACAATTGATGGAAAATTGAACGAACATGTCCTGCCGGTGATAAGGAATATACATGTCTCAGATCTCATCATCGCTCTGAAAAAGGGTTATCAGGATTTTTTGCTGAAACCGACATTCGTCTTCTTCCTGGCCATAATTTACCCGGTCATCGCGCTCTTTCTCGCGCGTTTTATCGCAGGTCTCGATGTCCTGCCCTATCTCTGGCCCTTGATCGCCGGCGGAACCATGATCGCGCCGATCGCGGCCCTTGGTCTTTATGAGGTCAGCCGCCTTCTCGAGGTTGACAAGAACGTATCCCTGAGAAACGCCTTCAACCTATTCAATTATAAATCTCTGCGCTGCATCATCGTGCTCAGCCTGGTCCTCGGCGTGATCTGGGC
>JAJRYE010000073.1 GCA_024275895.1 Alphaproteobacteria bacterium
CAGGACGACGCCAAGTCGCGGGCGGAAAACCTGATGATCGTCGACCTGATGCGCAATGATATTTCCCGCATCTCAAAGCCCGGCAGCGTCGAGGTCAGCGATCTTTATTCGGTCGAAACCCATCCGACGCTGCACCAGATGACGTCGGGAATAAATGCCCGCCTCAATGAGGATCTGAAGTTCGGCGATATTATCCGGGCGATCTTTCCTTGCGGCTCAATAACAGGTGCGCCGAAAATCCGGGCCATGGAGCTTATCCGCGAATTTGAGCCCTCGGCGCGAGGCGTCTATACCGGCGCCATTGGCGCGCTTTCACCTGATGGTGACATGCATTTTAATGTGGCAATCCGAACGGCTGTCATTGATCCCTCCGGCAAGGGCGAAATCGGCATCGGTAGTGGGCTGGTGGCAGACTCCGAGGTTGATCACGAATATCAGGAATGTCTTTTGAAAATGCGTTTTCTGACCGAGCCCTATGAGGCGTTCCAGTTGATCGAGACGCTTCTCTTTGAACGCGGTGCACACCAGCGGCATGACGGCTTTGTTCTGCTCGACCGCCATATCGCCCGGCTGACACAATCTGCCGAATATTTCAATTTTCCCTTTGATGAAGACAAAATTCGCACGGCACTCAAGGCATGCGTGGCATCCGTGTCCGACGACACGCTGCGGGTGCGTCTTTTACTCTACAAGACGGGCGAAATCAGCGTCACGCCAACCGCCATTGCCACGCCGGACGCCAGCACAGAGATGCGCTTTGTCATATCCGACCAGAGGGTCTCCAGCGAAGACATCTACCTCTATCACAAGACCACCCGCCGTCAGCTTTTCGATCAGGAGCACAAACGCATGTCGGACCTGCATGGTGCCGACGAGGTCGTCTTTCTCAATCAGCATGGACAACTGACAGAGGGTAGCCGGAGCAATATCTTTATTGAAAAATCAGGCAGGCTCTATACGCCGCGCTTGTCCTGTGGATTGCTTGCCGGCACCTTGCGGGCGCAATTGCTTGATGAGGGCAAAGCGATCGAGGCGGTTCTGACACCGGATGATCTGGGCTCTGCCGACATGGTCTATCTCGGCAATTCGGTGCGCGGGCTTAATCCGGCAAAGCTTTTCCGCTGAATCTGCCCTAACCATTTTGCACTTTGGCTGTTGCCAAATTTGTGCACTGCAATATGATTGAAGCCAACCACTTTAAATATCAATTCCGAAAAAGGATGCAGTCATGCTGTCTGGAAAAAATGCCGTCATAACCGGATCGACTTCCGGAATAGGCCTTGGCATGGCCGAGGCTTTCGCCCGCGCCGGCGCCAATGTGATGATGAACGGTCTAGGCACCGCCAAGGACAACGCTGACGCCATTGAGCAGATCAAGTCCCACGGGACAAAGGTCCATTTTTCCGGCGCCAATATGTTGAAGCCGGCGCAGATTGCTAAATTTGTCGCCACTGCCGAAAAGAAATTCGGCTCGATCGATATCCTGATCAATAATGCCGGTATTCAATTTGTATCGCCGGTTGAGGATTTCCCGCCGGAAAAATGGGACGCCATCATCGGCATCAACCTGACGGCTGCCTTTCATACCATCCGCAGCGCGCTTCCGGGCATGAAAAAACGCAAATGGGGGCGCATTATCAATACCGCCTCGGCGCACTCACTGGTCGCCTCGCCCTTCAAGTCTGCCTATGTCACGGCCAAACACGGACTTGCCGGTTTAAGCAAGACCGTAGCGCTTGAGACGGCCGAATTCGGCATAACCGTCAATTGCATATCGCCCGGCTATGTCTGGACGCCACTGGTCGAGAACCAGGTTGCAGATACCGCAAAGGCCCGGCGCATGAGCAAGGCAGATGTCATGAAAGATGTGCTGCTCGCAGCGCAACCAACCAAGGAGTTCGTTACCATCGAGCAGGTCGCGGAAACCGCTGTTTTTCTCTGCTCGGACAGCGCCCGACAGATAACCGGCGCCAATATTTCTATTGATGGCGGCTGGACGGCGCAGTGAGCAAAGCGCCCAAATCTACATCGTCGCGAAAGCGCACTGGCGCAAATGGCGCGGCAAATGGTACGGGGCCAGCCAGGACCGGCGCAGGCCGGACCAAAGCCAGGTCCAACAGATCGGGGAAAAATCCTATCCCCATTAATCTCGGTCTTCAGGGCGGGGGTGCGCATGGTGCCTTTTCCTGGGGCGTCATCGACCGCATTCTCGAAGACGGCCGACTTGAGATCGAAGGCATATCGGGCACCAGTGCGGGCGCCATGAATGCGGTTGTGCTGGCGGATGCGCTATATGATGGCGGTGCAGATGAAGCCCGGGCCAAGCTCTATCAGTTCTGGCGCTCGGTCAGCACAGAATCCCTGAAAAGCCCGATCCAACGTTCAGCCCTCGATGTTTTCTTTCAGAACTGGAATCTCGATCACAATCCGGCGTTTATTTTTTATGACTTCATGACACGGCTGGTGTCTCCTTATGAATTCAATCCCCTGAATATCGACCCGCTGAAGGAAATCCTCGAAGATCAGGTCGACTTTGCCCGCGTAAACGCCTGCACCAAGGTAAAGATTTTTGTCTCCGCCACCAATGTCCATACCGGCCGGGCGCGGGTCTTTTCCGGGTCCGAGGTGTCGCTCGACGCTGTGGTCGCATCGGCCTGTCTGCCGTTTTTGTTTCAGGCAGTGGAAATTGACAACACGCCCTATTGGGATGGCGGTTATATGGGGAACCCGGTGCTTCATCCATTTATAGATCAATGCGGATCGCCGGACGTACTTCTGATTCAGATCAATCCGGTGCGCCGGGAAGGTACGCCGACGACGGCGCGCGACATCATGAACCGGGTCAATGAAATCTCGTTCAATGGATCGCTATTGAAAGAGTTGCGGATGGTTGAGTTTGTCAACAAATGCATCCGGCGCGGCGATCTCAAGGGGCAACCATTTCGCGAGATCTTCCTGCACAGAATTGATGGCGGCAGCGGGCTTGAAGCTCTGTCGCCGTCGAGCAAGGTCAATGCGGAATGGGCATTTCTCACCCATCTTCGCGATCTCGGCCGCGAGGCTGCCGAAATCTGGCTGGGCAAGCATCTTGGTGACGTCGGCAAAGTCTCGACAATACTGGTTGAGCCCTATTTTCATGTCGATGACGAGATTGCAAATATTTTGGAGGGGCCGGACGCGGGAAATTAGCAGCACAAAAAAGCAGGGCAGCCGATAAACATATCTAGATATGTATCAGTGCCCCGCTCAATTTTTGTTCCGGCTCAAGTGCCGAAATTCGTTATCGCGACAAGGTCCCGCGTTAAGGTGCCGCGATCAGATGCCGCTTACATGCCCCGGATGATGTTTCCGAAAAACAATAGCCCGTATGCAACCAGCAAAGTGCTGAATGTGTACTGGCTGACAAGCGGAATTGCTGCGCCCAGGAACTGGGTTGCAACAACGGCTGACGCGAGAATTGCCGAAATAACGAATACGAGCAAACTTGGTGAGTTCAATCTCATGGCACATGGC
>JAJRYE010000074.1 GCA_024275895.1 Alphaproteobacteria bacterium
ATGCGGTGATGCGGCAGATGGAGCGCAATTCCAAGACCAATCTCATTTTTATTGATGCCTGCCGCGACAATCCACTGGCGCGTAATCTGGCAAGGTCCATGGGCCGGACCCGCTCAACCGCGATCGGACGCGGACTGGCGCCGGTCCGCACGGGCATCGGCTCAATGATTACATTCGCCACTGAACCCGGCAATGTCGCCCTCGACGGCAAGGGGGTGAACAGCCCGTTCACCTCGGCTCTGATCAAGCACATCGAAACGCCGGGGCTCGATATCGCCCAACTTCTGCGCCGTGTCCGCCGTCAGGTGATTGCTGCAACCTCAGGGCGTCAGGTGCCGTGGAACCATTCATCCCTGACCGACGGCTTTGTCTTTCTCAAAGGAGCCGGCAGTGGTACAGGCACGGGTGCTGGCACCAGTGCCGCGACCAATATGGAGCTGGCCCTGTGGAACAATATCAAGGGCTCGAAAGACGCTGCCGACTATCAGGACTATCTGACAAGATTTCCAAAAGGCACTTTTGCAACACTTGCCACCCGCCGCATGGCCGGGTTGGGCAAGCTGCCCGGATCATCGAGCGCCGGCGGCTCATCGACAATGAGCTTTCAGGACTGCAAGACCTGCCCGAAAATGACAGTCATACCGGCTGGCTCATTCATCATGGGAGCACCCGAAAGCGACCGCAGCGCCCCCCGCCGCGAGAAGCCGCAACACAAGGTCAGCATCAAGAAACCATTTGCCGTGGGCACGTTTGAAGTCACCTATGACGAGTGGGATGCCTGCGTCGCCGATCGCGGCTGTGCTGGATACAAGCCCAAGGATGAAGGTTGGGGCAGGGGCAAGCGCCCGGTTGTCCGCGTTAGCTGGGAAGACGCCATAACATATGTCTCCTGGATCAAGCACAAGACCGGCAAGCCCTACCGCCTGTTGTCCGAGGCCGAATGGGAATATGTCGCCCGCGCCGGATCGAAGGACTATTTCTCCACCGGACCGCAAATCACCACCTACGACGCCGTCTTTGATGGACGCCGCTCTTTCAATGGCGGCCCAAAAGGCCACCGTGCAGTTCAGACCGAGGAGGCAGGAAAATTCAAGCCAAACCGCTTTGGCGTTTACGACATGCACGGCAATGCGGCGGAATGGGTGTCTGATTGCTGGCACAGGTCTTATGAAGGCGCGCCCAATGACGGCAGCTCATGGGATAAACCGCCGAAACGATCGACCTGTAACGCCAAGATCATTCGCGGTGGCTCATGGTCTAATTCCGCCCGTGATTTGCGCGCTTCCTATCGCCGCCAGTTCTCCCGGCGTTTAAGAAGCCGTGAGGTCGGATTTCGCGTCGCCCGCGATCTTAACTAATCCCGGCCAACTGGACAGCCTGCGGGCAAAAATGTCATAAGCTGGGTGAATGATCGGATGCGGATTTGAAGCGGATAGGCGGACAAGCGGATATGAGTATTTTTAGCGAGATGTTTACCTGGTGGACGGGCAACACTATGGGCCAGAGGATCTATACCTGGCGCAGGGGGGAATTTGTCGGCGATGATGAATTCGGCAACCGCTATTACCGACAG
>JAJRYE010000075.1 GCA_024275895.1 Alphaproteobacteria bacterium
GGATGACATAGCCGACCAGGTGATTGAAATGCTGAAAGGTGCCGTTGCAGAACTCAGACTTGGCGATCCCATGCGCAATGCGACCGATATCGGCCCGGTCATTGACCAGCGCGCGCTCGATGATCTGGAGGCGCACAAGATGCGTATGCGCCGCGAGGCCATTGAGATCATCGACCCCCGGCTGCCCGATGATTGCCGCTCGGGAACCTATGTCACGCCGGCGGTTTACGAGATCAAAAAAATCTCTCAATTGCCGGGCGAAGTTTTCGGTCCGGTTCTCCACGTCATCCGCTATTCCCGCGCCGACCTTGATGATGTCTGCCAGGAGATCAACAGCAGCGGATATGGTCTCACCCTGGGGCTGCACAGCCGTATCGCGGCCACCGCCGAATTTGTCGCCGAACGTGTGCGCGTTGGCAATTTCTACGTCAACCGCGATCAGATAGGCGCAGTGGTCGGGTCCCAGCCATTTGGCGGCGAGGGCCTGTCCGGTACCGGCCCCAAGGCGGGCGGCCCCTTCTACCTGCAGAGATTTGCGACCGAACGCGTGCGCACAGTCAATATCGCGGCCACCGGCGGCAATCCGGAGCTGCTGTCACTTGATCCGGAGCCGGCACACGACCGGAAGAACGAGCCGCCGCAATAGCCATGTTCTCTAGAACCAACTGTGTTCTTGAAATTTCATGAAACATCATGATATTCTAAGGCAGGAGAGCATGATGACGAAAAAGGACCGCCAGAAATTCGCCACCCAGGTCGATGGAGAAATACTCGAATCGATTCGTGAAATCGCACGGGAAGAGGGGCGGCAAATTCAGGCGCTTGTTGACGAAGCACTTTCAGATCTGGTTGAAAAGCGACGAACGGAAAAACCGCGGCCCCATGTCCTGTCCGCCTATCAGGCGAGCCATGAGCGCTACGCAGCACTCTATAAAAAACTCGGGCAATGACGGATTTTCTAACTCTGATAGAAGTTCTGGCAATTCATCACGATCAGATAGAACGCTATGGCGGTGCACTTGGCATCCGTGATCCGGGGCTGCTTGAGGCCGCCCTTTATCGTCCCCAGACCGGTTATTACGAGGATGTCATTGCTCAGGCTGCAGCACTTTGGGAAAGCATTTCTCAAAGCCACCCGTTTGTCGACGGCAATAAGCGTACAGGGTTCGCGGCGACCTACACTTTTTTATCCATAAACGGTTTAATAATCACAGCAGATGCCGAGGAAGTCATCGCGTTTCTGGAACCACAATATGACAACAATACCGTCGCCTTTGAGATACTTGACGACTGGTTGCGACGAAATACACGAAAAACCCGGTCAGACTGACACCAGAGAACTCTTGTTCCGAAGCCAAATCTCTTGAGAAATTGTCCCAGAATTGCCATCTCATGGACAAAGGCATGTTAAAGGTGGGCCAAATGGCAAAACGGCGTGACATAACCAATAAACCTGACCAATCCGTGCCCGAACACGCGAAGCGTTCGAGCGACGGCGATATTGCGGATTTTCTTGGTAAACTCGGCCAGTTGGATGCCATGAAATCAGGTGGCAGTGGGCGCGGTCGTCTGATTTTCGCCATGGATGCGACCATGAGCCGCCAGCCGACCTGGGACATGGCGCTCAGCCTGCAGGTGGATATGTTCAACGCGGTCAGGGCGACGGGCGGGCTCAACGTCCAACTGGTTTATTTCCGCGGCTTTGGTGAATGCCGCAGTTCGAAATGGGTCAGTGACGCCGGCGATCTTGCCAAACTGATGACCACGGTATCGTGCCGCGGTGGCCGAACCCAGATACGCAAAATCTTCCTCCATGCCGACCGGGAGAATGCGGAGAGCAAAGTAAATGCGATGGTTTATGTCGGCGATTGCATGGAAGAGGATATTGACGAGCTGGCGGATCTTGCCGGCCAGTTGGGGCTCAAAGGCGTGCCGGTTTTTCTTTTTCAGGAGGGGCATGATCCGAATGCGGAGCGCGCCTTTCGCGAATTCGCACGTTTAAGCAATGGCGCTTATTGCCGCTTTGACGCAGGTGCCGCCCACCAGTTGCGCGAACTTCTGTCCGCCGTCGCCATATTCGCCTCAGGCGGCATCAAGGCGCTGGAAAACCAGAGCGCCGGCACTGGTGCGCGCCTTCTTCTGGAGCAGTTGAAATAATGCAATACCTCATTCTCGGCCTGGTGGTATTCGTTCTGTTGCGGATGGCCGCAAAATATTTCGTCAAAGCCAGCCCCGCCACCTTGGCGCGCCAGACACGAACGATCGGGGGCGCGGGCGCACTGCTGATTGCAGCATTGCTGGCGGCGCGCGGGGCGTTGCAGATTGCCGGTCCCCTGGCGCTGATCGGCTTCGGTTTGCTCAATGGCGGGTTTTCCTTCGGTCGGACAAAAAAAACCGACGGCCAGCGCTCGAAAGTCAGAACTCTTTTCCTTGAGCTTGAGCTCGACCACGACAGCGGCGGCATGGATGGCCGCGTGCTCCGGGGAGAATTTGCAGGAAATACACTGTCGTCTCTTGATCTGGAGAACCTTCTTATATTGCGCCGCGAATGCCAGGCTTGCGACCTGCAATCGGCGCAACTGATTGATGCCTATCTTGACCGCAGCCATCCCGAATGGCGCGAGAGTGCCGGTGAAGATGCCGGTTATGACGATCATGGCGGAGCGGAAACGCGCAGGGAGATGGGTTCGACAAACGCCATGACCCGCGAGGAAGCCTATGAAATACTGGGGCTCAACAAGGGTGCCGACGCCAAGGCCATCCACAAGGCACACCGGGCATTGATGAAAAGACTGCATCCCGACCAGGGCGGCAGCACCTATCTCGCCGCCAAGGTCA
>JAJRYE010000076.1 GCA_024275895.1 Alphaproteobacteria bacterium
GGCAAAACCGGAAAAACCTGATCGACACAAATAAATCAGAGCGCGGTTTTGATTCCATCAAAACATGACGCGCTCTGGAATCAAACCCGGGAAGGCAGATATGACATCTACGGCCCTCATCCTTGTCGATATCCAGAATGATTATTTTAACGATGGCCGCTGGCCGGTTGATAAAATGAAGCAGGCTTGCGCCAATGCCGCGCGGCTGCTGGCGCATGGCCGCGAGGAAGGGCTGGCCATCTTCCATATCCGCCATGAAATCCCCTCGGACACAGCGCCGTTTTTCCGTCCCGGAACAAAGGGCGCGGAAATCCATGCCTCCGTTGCGCCAAAAGCCGGCGAAACGGTCATCCCGAAGCACCGGCCCAACAGTTTTCAGGACACCGGCCTGCAAGAGGCCCTGCAGGCACAGGGGATAACCGATCTTGTCATCTGCGGCGCCATGAGCCAGATGTGCATCGATTCCACCACCCGCGCCGCGGTTGATCTGGGCTACAAGGTGACGCTGGTGCAAGATGCCTGCGGGGCAAAAGAGCAGATATTCAACGGGTTGACGGTGCCCGCCGCGCAGGTGCACGCCGCCTTCATGGCCCCTCTGGCCATGAGCTTTGCGCAGGTCGTCTCCACAGATGCCTATCTTGCCGGGGGCGGGTAGTTTTACGCCGGTGCACCGGCGGCAGCCAGAAGGGCGGCATTGCCGCCCGAAGCGGTGGTGTCGATGCATAATGCCCGCTCGATCATCAGCATCGGCCACTCCGACAGATCATCGATCAGGGGCAATATTGCCCCCTCGCGGGCGGCAAGGGCTTTGCGAAGCGCCCGCTGCATCTGCCCGCCGCCCTCGAAGATAACCCCGGCCAGATGCGGCGCGGTTTCGATGGCGTGCAAGGAGATATTCTCCGCAACGGCAAGTGGACCTGAAAGCGCGGTGGATTCGTGCAAGGCCCGCGCAAACGCTGCGGCCTCATCGCCAGCCGGAACAACGGCGCTATTGCCCAGCAACAGGGCAAGGGCAGCCTGAACCAGGGCGCGGGTCCCCCCACCACCCGCGCCAAGGCAAAGGAAGACACCGCGGCCATGCAGCGAGAGCCGGTTGCTCTCGCCCGTTGGCCCCGGCAGATTGAGAATCGGGACCGGTATGTCCGGCGCTGCTGCCAGAATTGCGCCAATGGCGTCGGCGGTGGAAACGCAGCAGGCTTTGCCTGCCGCCTCGATTAGGGCGCGGCGGTCGGAAAGGCGCTCCCAGTCCTCCCGGGATGCAAAAGCCTCTGACACGGCTTTTTGCAAAGCCGGGCGCGATTTGTTTTTGGCGGGAACAAAGATCGCGGATTGATCTCGATTGCCTTGCCCGGTCCGGGTAAAACGGCGCAGGTAATGCGGCCCTCCGGCCTTCGGGCCGGTTCCTGAAAGTCCCTCGCCGCCAAAGGGCTGGGAGCCGACAACCGCGCCGATCTGGTTGCGGTTGACATAGATATTACCGATATGCGCCTTGTCGCAAATCGTCTGCACCCGGCTGTCCACCCTTGTGTGCACCCCCAGGGTGAGGCCGTAACCACTGGCGTTTATGCTCTCGACCACCGCGCCCAGATCCTGCGCCTCGAAAGTGACAAGGTGGAGCACGGGGCCGAAAATTTCGCGTTTGAGTTCGTCCATTCCCTCCAGCCTGTAGGCGGCGGGGGCGATGAAATGTCCGTTTTCGGCAACACCTCCGGGGACGGGAAGCTTTTTGATCAGACGGCCTTTTTCCTCCATTGCCCGGCAATGCGCCTCAATATCCGCTTTGGCCAGCCGGTCGATAACCGGGCCGATATCAGTGGCAAGCTCCCGTGGATCGCCAATAACCAGCTCATCCATGGCCCCCTTCAGTAGCGGAATGAGGCTATCGGCGATATCAGCCTGCACAAAAACAATACGCAGGGCCGAACAGCGCTGCCCGGCGCTCTGGAATGCGCTGGAGATGATGTCGGTTACCGCCTGTTCCGGCAAGGCGCTGGAATCGACAATCATGGCGTTCACCCCGCCGGTCTCGGCGATCAGGGGCGCTTTCGCATTGCCGCTGGTGGCCATGGTGCGATTGATGATCTGCGCCGTCCGGGTGGAGCCGGTAAAGCAAATCCCGTCAATGCGCGGGTCAGCCGCCGGAACGCCGCCCACCAGCGGCCCGCCGCCGGGCAGCAATTGCAGCGCATCTGCGGGGATGCCCGCCTCATGCATCAGCTCCACCGCACGCGCTGCCATCAAGGGGGTTTGCTGCGCCGGTTTGGCGATCACCGCATTGCCGCTGACCAGCGCGGCGGTGATCTGGCCGGTGAATATCGCCAGCGGGAAATTCCACGGCGATATACATAAAAACACCCCGCGCCCCTCACGCCCGCCCGCGGCGAAAAGCGCCTCGGCCTCATTGGCGTAGTAACGGCAAAAATCCACCGCCTCGCGCAGTTCGGCAATGCCGTCTTGCCATGTCTTTCCCGCCTCGCGGGTGGCCAGAACCATTAATTCAGCGGCATTTTTATCATAGAGATCCGCGATGCGGCGCAACAAATGCGCGCGGTAATCAGGGGCGGTTTGCCGCCAGCCCTTACAGGCGCTGCGGGCCAGCTTTAGCGCCGTTTCAATCTGTTCCGGGCTGGTCTCCACCACCTCGCCGAGCCTGTCACCGGCATTGGCCGGGTTGAGGACGGGAGAAGATTTGCCGCCTTGCCATTTGCCATTGATCAGGGGCGCGGCGGTCCATTTTTTGTCCTTAAAGGCGCCGCGCTGCTCCGCCAGTTGCTGCAAAACGAGCGGATCGGCCAGATTCCAGCCTCTTGAATTTTGCCGCGCCGGGCCAAAAATTGCAGCCGGAAGGGGAATGCGCGGATTGGGGATTGAGGCGAGCGCCTCAATGGCGCCGACCGGATCGCGCACCAGATCGCCTGCCGGTACGGCATCATCGAGAACCTGATTGACGAATGAGGAATTGGCGCCGTTTTCCAGCAGGCGGCGCACCAGATAAGCCAATAAATCCTTGTGAACCCCCACCGGGGCATAAATTCGGCACGGCACGTCATGACGTTCGCGGATCTGGGTAAACAGCGCCTCACCCATGCCGTGCAGGCGCTGGAATTCAAAGCCGGTAAAGCTGCCCGCCATTTCCAGCACCGCGGCGGCGCTATGGGCGTTATGGGTGGCGAATTGCGGATAGATACGGTCCGAACGCTCCAGCAGGCGGCGCGCACAGGCCATATAGGCAATATCGGTCGAAAGCTTGCGGGTAAAAACGGGATATCCGGCCAGCCCCTGTTCCTGCGCCTGCTTGATCTCGCTGTCCCAATAGGCCCCCTTGACCAGTCGGACCATGATGCGCCGGTCAAGACGCCGCGCCAGATCATACGCCCAGTCGATCACATGAATGGCGCGCGGCATATAGGACTGGACGACAATGCCAAAGCCGTCCCAGCCTTTCAAATCGGGGTTGGCGAGAACATTGGCGATGATGTCAAGCGACATATCGAGGCGGTCCGCTTCCTCGGCATCGATATTAAAGCCCATATTGGCGTTTTTCGCCAGCAGGGCCAGTGAGGCGGCGCGGGCGCTGAGCTCCGGGGTTGCGCGTTTGCGCCGGGTAAACTCATAGCGCGGATGCAGGGCCGAGAGCTTGATCGAAATGCCCGGATTGCGGCGGATATCATCGTGAATGCACTGATCCGCCAAAGCGGTGATGGCGCCGGAATAAGAGAGAAAATAGCGCCGTGCATCTTCGGCCGTATGGGCCGCCTCGCCCAGCATGTCATAGGAGTGGGTATAGCCTTTCTCTTCACTGCTTTTTGCCCGCTTGAGGGCCTCGTCAATATCGCGGCCCAGAACAAACTGATGTCCCAGTATCCGCATCGACTGGCCAACGGCGTTGCGGATTACCGGATCGCCGGCCCGTTTAATCATGGCGCGCAATATGCCGACGATATCCCAGTTCCCGGCGTCTTCGGGCGCAATCACCTTGCCGGTCAGCATCAGCGCCCAGGTCGAGGCATTGACCAGCGGCGAGCCCGAACGGCCGATATGACGCCCCCAGTCCGAAGGGGCGATCTTGTCCTGAATGAGCGCATCAATGGTGGCGCTGTCGGGAACTCTTAACAAGGCCTCGGCCAGACACATCAGGGCAACGCCCTCTTTGGTGCCCAGGCCATATTCGGCCAGAAAAATCTCCATTAATCCCGGCTCGGCGGCGCGGCGCATGTCTTCCACCATGCCGGCCGCCGTTTTTTCGATGCGCCGGCGGGCGCAAGGCGCAAGCTTCATCGCCCTGATCAGATGATGAACCGATTTTGTTTCATCGGCCAGACAGGCCCGCCGGACCAGGCGGCGAAAAGTGTCTTTACCTTGTCCCGCTGAACCGCCCATGCTCTTTATGCCCTTCCGGTAATGACTGTAACCGGAACTCTACAGGCACAAAAGCTTTAAACCCAGCGGAAAACCGCATAGCCATAGATGAGGGAGATAATGATTGCGCCCCACAAGGGCGTGCCCACCAGCCCGAGCCAGCCCAGAAAGATAAAGGCGCTGCCCAAAAGGGTGATAAACAACCGGTCGCCCCTCGTGGTTTCCAGCGTCAATATGCCCTTGCGCGGATTGCCGCCGGGGCTGTATTTCTCCCAGATTCCCATCCCGACCAGGCATAAGAAGATAAAGGCAAAAAAAGCGGCGGTGGGCCATGTCCAGGCCATCCAGGAAAGTCCCATAAGCGTTTTCCTCTCTTTTCCCTCAGACCCGTCCCAGAGCAAAGCCCTTGGCGATATAATTGCGGACAAAATAAATCACAAACGCGCCGGGGATGATGGTGAGGGTTCCGGCCGCCGCCAGAAGCCCCAGTTCATAGCCTGATGTGCTCGCCGTTCGGGTCATGGTGGCGGCAATCGGTTTGGCGGCAACCGAGGTGAGGGTCTTGGCCAGCAGCAATTCAACCCAGGAGAACATGAAACAGAAGAAGGCGGCCACGCCGATACCGGCCGCGATGGTGGGCAGGAATATCCGCACGAAGAAACGCGGAAAGGAATATCCGTCCACATAAGCGGTTTCATCAAGCTCCTTGGGGACACCGGACATGAAGCCTTAGAGGATCCACACTGCCAGTGGCACATTGAACAATGTATGCGCCAGCGCCACGGCAAGGGGGGTGTCAAACAGATTGACGGCGGAATAAAGCTGGAAAAACGGCAACGCAAAGACGGCCGGCGGCGCCATGCGGTTGGTGAGAAGCCAGAAAAACAGATGCTTTTCGCCTAAAAAACGGTAGCGCGAAAAGGCATAGGCGGCCGGAAGCGCAACCGTGACCGAAATCACCGTGTTCATGACCACATAGGTCAGCGAGTTGAAATAGCCGTTATACCAGGTTGGGTCGGTAAAGATGGTGATGTAGTTGTCGAGGGTGAACTCTTTCGGCCACAGGGTGAACGAACCAAGGATTTCGTTGGTTGTCTTGAACGACATATTGATCAGCCAATAGATCGGCATCATCAAGAATATGATGTAGAGCGTCGGCACCAGCCAGGTAATTCTTCGCATCATTTTTCCTCGTTATTCATCATCAGGGTGTAGAATATCCAGCTTGTCAGCAACACAATCAGGAAATAGATCAAAGACATGGCTGCAGCCGGTCCAAGGTCAAACTGACCCAGGGCGATCTTGACAAGATCGATCGACAAGAAGGTTGTCGTATTGCCGGGTCCGCCGCCGGTCAGAACGAAGGGCTCGGTATAGATCATGAAACTGTCCATGAAGCGCAGCAGGATGGCGATGGTCAAAACCCGCTTCATTTTCGGCAACTGGATATAGCGGAACACCGCCCATGGGGTGGCGCCGTCAATCTTGGCGGCCTGATAATAGGCGTCGGGTATGGAACTGAGCGCGGCATAGGCCAGAAGCACCACCAGCGAGGTCCAGTGCCAGACATCCATCATGATTGTCGTGAACCAGGCGGCCAGCGGCCCCTGGGTGAAATTATAATCAAACCCCATGCCGTTGATGATCCGCCCCAGCAGGCCAAGTTCGGGCAGGGCGTAGATATTCCACATGGCGCCGACCACATTCCACGGGATGAGCAGCGGCAGGGCCATCAGCACCAGACAGACGGACACCCAGATCCCTTTTTTGGGCATAGCGAGCGCAATCGCCACCCCCAGCGGGATCTCAATAACCAGAATGATACTGGTGAATATGATCTGCCGCAGCAGGGAATCATGGAAACGCGACGAGCGCAGCACCTGTTCGTACCATTTGACCCCCTCCCAGAAGAAGACATTGTCGCCAAAGGTTTCCTGAAAAGAGTAGTTGACCACGGTCATCAGCGGGATAATGGCATTGAACGCCACCAGCAAGACCACCGGGATTACCAGGAACCAGGCTTTCTGATTGGTTGTTTTACGCGCCATGATATTCTCTCATTCCACTATCCAGCCATCGGCGTAAACCTGGGTATGTTTCGGGTCGAATTGCAGATGCGCCCTTCCCGCCGGGGCGCTTTGCCCCTCGGGAAGCAAAAGCCGGATGATATTGTCACCGCTGCGGGTCTCGACAATGGCGTGGCGGCCGATATCGGTAACTTTCGTGACATCGACCTCTATGCCGCTTTCGGCAAATTTGACAAATTCAGGCCGAACACCGATCTGAAGCGTATCAGGGGTTGTCTTGAGCCGGACCGGGTGCTCGGTCCGGATGCTGTGACCGGCAAATTCGGCATGTTCGCCGTCAAGTTCGCAGGGCAGCAGATTCATCCCCGGAGAGCCGATGAAATGACCGACAAAGGTATGGTGCGGGCGCTCGAACAACTCGATCGGCGTGCCGATCTGCACCACCGCGCCCTCATGCATGACGATCACCTGCTCGGCGAAGGTGAGAGCCTCGGTCTGGTCATGGGTCACATAAATCATGGTGGCGCCAAATTGCTGGTGCAGCTCTTTCAGTTTGGAGCGCAGCATCCATTTGAGATGCGGGTCGATCACGGTCAGGGGCTCATCAAACAAGATCGCATTGACATCGGCGCGCACCAGACCGCGCCCCAGCGAGATTTTCTGTTTGCCATCAGCGGTCAGGCCGGCGGCGCGGGTGAAAAGCATGGCCTCAAGGTCGAGCATATTGGCAATCTCGCGCACCCGCCGGTCAATGGTTTTCTTGTCAACGCCCCGGTTGCGCAGCGGGAAGGCGAGATTATCATAGACACTCATGGTGTCATAGACGACGGGAAACTGGAAGACCTGGGCAATATTGCGCGCATCGGGGGGGATGGATGTGACATCGCGGTCATCAAACAAAACCTCCCCCTCGGTCGGCATCAGCAGGCCCGAGATGATATTGAGCAAGGTGGTTTTGCCGCAACCCGACGGGCCAAGCAAAGCGCAGGCAGTGCCGTCCGCCCAGTCCACGCTCATGCTCTTGAGCGCCCAGTCCTCTTCACCTGACGGCTCTTCAACATAGCTGTGGCGGATATTCCGCAGACTGATTCTGGCCATCAGACATCCCCTCCGCGCATCGATCCCGCCGAGGCCAGGCGGTGGTCGTCCATGTTGAAATAAAAGCATTTTTTGGTGTCGATCTCAAATGCTGCCCTGGCGCCGACCGGGGTGGGATGGATGCCGTGCGACTGCGAAATCCAGGTGGTTCCCTCCACTTCAAACCGCACAACGCTCTCGGAGCCGCTGATCTCGCTAACCAGAACGATGCCTTCAATTCTGGCCATCCTCTCACCGGTTTTTGCGTTTGCGGGGACAACCTGATGCGGACGGATCGCCATTACATATTCGCCGTCGGCCAGCTTTTCGTGATCCGCGCCAACGGGCCAGCTTGTGGTTCCGTTGAGCAGGAAAACCCCCTCATGCTTGACCACCGTGGCGGTGTTTATCGGCGGATCGGAGAACACCTGCGCCGATATCAGGTCCTGTGGCAGGCGGTACACCTCTGCCGTTTCGCCAAACTGGGTGATGCGTCCTTCATGCAGACAGGCGGTATGCCCGCCCAGAAGCAGCGCCTCCTCAGGCTCGCTGGTGGCGTAAACAACGGTTGCGCCGCGGTCCTTGATCAGCCGCGGCAGTTCGTCGCGCAACTCCTCGCGCAGTTTGTAATCGAGATTGGCGAGCGGTTCGTCGAGCAGCACCAGATCGGAATCCTTGACCAGCGCCCGGGCGAGCGCGGTGCGCTGCTGCTGACCGCCCGAAAGCTCCAGCGGCCGCCGGTCCAGCAGGGGCGAGAGTTTCAGCAACTCGGCAACCTTGCCCACCCGCGCCCTGATTTCCACTTTGGGCAATCCCGCCACTTTGAGAGGTGAGGCGATATTCTCGAAAACGGAAAAATTGGGATAGTTGATAAATTGCTGGTGCACCATGGAAACATTACGTTTTTGCACCGAGACGGTGGTAATATTGCGCCCCTCGAACCAGATCTCGCCGCTGGTGGGGCGCTCCAGCCCGGCCATGAGCTGGATAAGGCTGGTCTTGCCTGAAAGCGTCGTCCCGAGAAGAATATTGAAGCCGCCCGGTTCAAGTTTAAGATCGGTTGGATAAATATAAATCTCGGCGCCAACCCGCTTGACGACATCCCTGAACTCAAGAGCCATTAATACTTCCCCGCCGCCGATAACAATTCAAGCTTGTCAAACCGGCCCTTTTGACAAACCAACATCTTGGCCTCAATACTATCAGGATGAGCCCTGCCGCAGAGCGCGGCAAGTTAATTCTTGTCTCCGCAACGACCCTCGCGGGGACATCTTGTACAAGATGCCCCCGCACGGCGTTGGGGGAGAAACGCCGCGATAACCTTATTTGGCGGCCCAGCGCTTGACAAGTTCGTCGTAAGCGATGGTTTCACCCTGAGGTTTCTCGTTGGCCAGCTTGGCTTTCGGCGCGCCGGGCTTGTTGAGCCAGATGGCGGGGTCGACCGGCTTGTTGAGACGCGGTCCACAGCCGCCATATGTGCCGGCTTTTTCATCCGCCGCCTGCATGCGGGCCATAACCAGATCCATCTCGGAGGCCAGACGGTCCATGGCCTGCTGCGGGGTAAAGGCGCCGGAGTTGACATCGCCGATCTGCTGCCACCAGATCTGGGCCAGCTTGGGATAATCAGGCACATTCACACCGGTCGGTGTCCACAGAACGCGGTCGGGCGAGCGGTAGAATTCAATCAGACCGCCAAGTTTGGGCGCACGTTCGGTGAAGGATTCGTGGTTGATAGTCGTATCGCGGATAAAGGTCAGGCCGACATGGCTTTTCTTTACATCCACGGTTTTCGAGGTCACGAACTGGGCATAAAGCCAGGCCGCCTTGCGGCGCTCAACCGGGGTGGACTTGAACATTGTCCACGAGCCGGCATCCTGATAACCGAGTTTTTGCCCCTTTTCCCAATACGGGCCATGCGGAGAGGGCGCCATGCGCCACAAGGGCTTGCCGTTATCATCCACGGTGTTGTTGCCCTTGCTCTTGGGGGCGACCATGGAGGCGGTAAAGGCGGTGTACCAGAAAATCTGCTGCGCCACATTGCCTTGGGAAAGCGCCGGCAATGACTGATAGAAATCATAGCTGGCCGCGCCCGGAGGAGCGTATTTACGCAGCCATTCATCCCATTTGCGGATGGCGTAAACGGCCGCCGGGCTGTTGGCGCCGCCACCGCGTGAAACCGAAGCCCCGACCGGGTTGCAGGTGCCTTTTTCCATGCGGATGCCCCATTCATCTACCGGGACGCCGTTGGGCAGGCCCTTGGAGCCTTCGCCGGCCATGGACAGCCAGGCATCGGTCATGCGCCAGCCCAGATCAGGCGCGCGCTTGCCGTAATCCATATGGCCGTAAATGCGCTTGCCGTCGATTTCCTTGACCTTGACCGAGAAGAACTCGGCAATATCCTCATAAGCCGACCAGTTGACCGGAACGCCAAGTTCATAGCCATAGAGTCTTTTGAATTTGGCCTTGAGGTCGGGACGGTCGAACCAGTCCTTGCGGAACCAGTAGAGATTGGCGAATTGCTGGTCCGGGAGCTGATACAGCTTCCCGTCCGGGCCTGTGGTGAAAGCCTTGCCGATGAAATCATTGATATCAAGCATCGGATTGGTAACATCCTTGCCCTCGCCGGCCATCCAGTCCGTCAGGTTGATCGCCAGTTTCAGGCGCGAATGGGTGCCGATCAAATCCGAATCATTGATATAGGCGTCATAAAGATTGCGCCGCGTCTGCATCTGGGTCTGAACCGCCTGCACAACCTCGCCTTCGCCCAGAAGCTGGTGATTCACCTTGATGCCGGTGATCTCGTAAAAGGCCTTGGCCAGCACCTTTGATTCGTACTCGTGAGTCGGAATGGTCTCGGAGAGGACATTAATTTCCATGCCCTTGAGAGGTGCGGCCGCCTTGATGAACCATTCCATCTCCTTCATCTGATCCGCCTTGGAAAGGGCAGAGGGCTGGAATTCCTTGTTCACCCACTTCTCCGCTTCGGCCATACCCGCATATGCGCCATGCGATGCGAGCATGAGCGCCGTCCCGGCGACGGCTGCCAGTAATTTGAGTTTCATAAGATAAACCTCCCTTGGATAAACACCTGATCAAGCACTACCGGCTGAGTATCAAACGAAAACAAATGAAGGTCAATCGAAAATTGATGCTGAATCTTGCCCGGCGGCGGCGGGTTTTGTAAAGTAACACAAATTACTGTATCAAATCAGGTGATCGACAAGATGGAGCCACTTCTGCACAGGCATTCGGTTATACTTGAGATGGCTCACAAGAAGGGCCAGGTCAAGGTGGAGGGGCTTGCGGATCATTTCGCGGTCACGCCGCAAACCATACGCAAGGACCTGAATGAGCTTTGCGCCCGCCGGTTGTTGCACCGGGTGCATGGCGGCGCCGTGATCCGCTCCGGCGTGGTCAACTACGGCTATGAGGCACGGCGCGAGATTGCCGAGGATGAAAAACAGCGCATTGGCGTCGCGGCAGCCTCGCTGATCCCGGATGATTGCTCGTTATTCATTAATATCGGCACAACGACGGAAAGCGTCGCCCGGGCGCTTTCGGGCCGCTCCGGGTTGCTTGTTATTTCGAATAACCTTCATGTTGCCAATATGTTATATCAAAACCCCGGAATTGAAGTTGTCATGACCGGCGGGCTGGTGCGCAAAACCGATGGCGGGCTTGTCGGGCAGATGACGACCGAAGCCTTTGGCCGCTTCAAGGTGGATTACGCCGTGATCGGCGCTTCGGCGATTGATCCGGACGGCACCTTGCTTGATTTTGACTTCCGGGAGGTCAAGGCGGCCCAGGCCATCATCGAAAATTCAAGGCACCGGATTCTTGTCGCCGACAGCATGAAATATGACCGCGCCGCGCCGGTGCGCATCTGCCATATTTCGCAAATGGAGACATTTGTCACCAACCGCTCCCCGTCCGAGGATATTTCCCGTATCTGCGCCGAGAACGGCGTCAGCATTGTTTTGCCGGACGATTCCTAGAAAAAAGTCAAAACTTTCGTTTATTTTCGTTGAAGCTTCGCTTTTCATCGCATAGAGTTTGCTGGTTACCATGCCCCTTGACGCGGCAATCTAAGGACAGGTTTTGCACGACAGGATATTTGATATCGTCATAATCGGCGGCGGTGTGAACGGCTGCGGCATCGCCCGCGATGCGGCGGGGCGCGGCCTGTCGGTGCTTCTGGTCGAAAAGGGCGATCTGGCCAGCGGCACCTCTTCGGCATCTTCAAAACTGATCCATGGCGGGCTCAGATATCTGGAGCATTACGAGTTTTCCCTCGTGCGCGAATCCCTGCGCGAACGCGAGGTGCTCTGGGCGGTTGCACCGCATATCATCTCTCCCATGCGCTTTGTCCTGCCACATCACGGCGCCTTGCGTCCGGCCTGGATGATCCGGATCGGATTATTCCTTTATGACCATATTGGCGGGCGCAAGAAGCTGGACCCGAGCCACGCCCTCGATTTGCGCCGCGATGAGGCCGGAATTCCCCTGAAAGCTGAATATGTCAAGGGATTTGAATATTCCGACTGCGCGGTTGATGATTCGCGTCTGGTCACGCTCAACGCGGTGGATGCGGCCGCGCTGGGGGCGGATATTCGGGTGGAAACTGCAATGGAGACTGCCGAACGCGTCGGGGGGATCTGGAATATCACCCTGCGGGATTCCATTTCAGGCCAGAGCGAAATTGCAAAAGCCCGGGTGCTTGTTAATGCCGCCGGCCCCTGGGTGGCCCAGGTTGCCGCCGCAAGCGATGGCTCCGGCAAGGCGGCCTCAAGCATCCGGCTGGTCAAGGGGTCGCACATTATCGTACCGAAAATGTTCGATCACGGCCGTGCCTATATATTGCAGAACAAGGATCAAAGGGTCGTCTTCGCCATTCCCTACGAGCATGATTTCACCCTTATCGGCACAACCGATGTTGACGAGCCCGGCGGACCGGGCAAGGTCGAGGCCTCGCGCGAGGAAATTGAATATCTGTGCACGGCCATAAACGGATATTTCAGAGCTGCCATAACGCCCGATGACGTGGTGAGTTCCTTCGCCGGCATCCGGCCGCTTTTCAACAGCGGCGGCGGAACGGCGCAGGAGATAACCCGCGATTATATGCTTGATCTTCAAATTCCCGATGGTAATGCGCCGCTGATGAATATCTATGGCGGCAAGATTACGACCTACCGCGAGCTTGCCGAGGAAGTTCTGGGCAAGCTTTCGCGCTTTTTTCCCGGCATGAAGGGAAAATGGACCAGAGAAGCGGCGCTTCCGGGCGGCGGTTTTGCCACAGACGGGTTTGACAAACTGGTGCAATCCTTCCGCTCGCAATACCCGTTCATTCCCCGCGCCATGGCGCGGCGTCTTTGCCATGCCTATGGAACTCTGGCCGCCGAGGTTGTCTCGGGAGCCAGGACCATGGCGGATCTGGGTCATTGTTTTGGCGCCGGTCTTTATGAGCGCGAGGTGGAATATCTGCAAGCGCGCGAATGGGCAAGATGCGCTGAAGATATCCTGTGGCGGCGCAGCAAGCTCGGGCTTCGCCTTTCAAAAGAAGAGACGGCTGACCTTGAGATCTGGCTGGAGAAGAGCGCGGGCAATAATATCCGTTCACATAGTGGATAAGGGGCATGATGGAAATTGCGCCAGAGCGCGCGGAGCCGGTTGATTTTCTGACCACTGCGCGCGATTTGCTGCCTGAAGGGGCAAGCTATGAGGCCTGCATCGCCTGCGGCCTTTGCGCCTCGGGCTGCCCGGCATCGGGGCTTTATGGCATGGACCCGCGGCGCTTCATCCGCATGGCCATGCTGGGGCTGAATGAAGAGCTTGCTGGAACGCCCTGGGTCTGGACCTGCACCCAGTGCAAACGCTGCGCCTATATCTGCCCGATGGGCATCGACGTTTCCGTTCTGGTTGGCATTGCGCGCGGCGGCTGGCCGAGGGACAAAAAGCCCAAAGGCATCATGCGCTCCTGCGAGGCGCAAATGCGCGATGACAGCACCAGCGCCATGGGCCTGCGCAGCGCGGATTTTATCGAAATCATCGCCGAGACGGTGGATGAAATTCGCGAAGGGGATAAACGCTTCAAAAACCTCACCGCGCCCATAGACAAAGCCGGCGCCGAATTTGTGGTCAACCAGAACTCGCGCGAGCCCGCTGTGGAGCCTGAGGAACTCGGGCCTTTATGGAAGATATTCGATTATGTCGGCGTGAGCTGGAGCTATACGTCAAAGGGCTGGGCGGCGGAAAATTTTTGCATGTTCACCGGCGATGAGACAAGCTGGAAAGAGATGGTGAAAACGCGGGTGGAGGCCATCAACGCGCTGGGGGCGAAGACATGGATCAACACCGAATGCGGCCATTCCTTCTATACCATGTGGAAAGGGATCGAGCGCTTTGGTCTTGAGGCGGATTTTGAGGCCGGAAACCTGATTTCCTTTTACGCCAAATGGATCCGGGAGGGACGCTTGCCGGTCAATTCGGACTGGAACCGGGACAATCTGAAATTTACCGTTCAGGACCCGTGCCAACTGGTGCGCAAATCCATTGGCGATCCGGTGGCGGATGATTTGCGTTTTGTCGCCAGAAAACTTGTGGGTGAGGGGAATTTTGTCGATATGCAGCCCTGCCGCAGCGCCAATTACTGTTGCGGCGGCGGCGGCGGCTTTTTGCAGGCGGGCATGAACGAGCAGCGCCGCGCCTATGGCAAGCGCAAATTTGACCAGATCATCGCGACAAAGGCACAATATGTCCTTACCCCGTGCCATAACTGCCACTCGCAGATGAGCGATATCGGCGGTTATTACGGCGGTAAATATCATGTTGTGCATTTCTGGACGCTGATTTGTCTCTCGCTTGGCATATTGGGGCCAAACGAGCGCAAATATCTCGGCCCTGAACTGGCATGTCTATGAGCGCGAAATCCTCAGCAAAATCCCGGCTGTATGAAACCGAGGTGCTTATCATCGGCGGCGGCGTCACCGGGGCCGGGGTCATGCGCGATCTGGCCCTGCGCGGCATCCACTGCCTTCTTATCGACCGGTGCGATCTCAATGCGGGCGCATCGGGGGGCAATCACGGCCTGCTCCACAGCGGCGGGCGCTATGCCTCATCCGATACCCGCACGGCGGCCGAATGCCGCCATGAGAGCGAGTTGATCAAAAAGCTTGCACCTGAATGCGTCGATGATTGCGGCGGCATGTTTGTTGCTGTCGAGGGCGATGACCCTGATTTTGCCGCCCGGTTCCCCGGCTTTTGCCAGGCCGCCGGAATTATCTGTGAGGCGCTCAGTCCGCAAGAAGCGCGGGCGCGCGAACCGGCTTTGTCGGAAAAGATCATCGCCGCCTATGCCATCCCCGACGCCGCCATTGATCCCTTCCGGCTGGTATCGCAAAATGTCGAGCA
Source organism: Alphaproteobacteria bacterium (assembly GCA_024275895.1). Classification (GTDB taxonomy): domain Bacteria; phylum Pseudomonadota; class Alphaproteobacteria; order Rhizobiales; family BM303; genus BM303. The sequence continues at coordinate 14,871 of JAJRYE010000076.1, forward strand.
TGCCCGCCGGTTAACGGGCAGTGTTTTCCTGCCCCATATGGAACTTGAGGCGTTCCAGATTGCAGATGGCCGCATTTCCAGCGCCTTGTGCCGGGACAGGCGCAGCGGTGCGGCCGTGCGGATCAGGGCGCGGCAGATTGTCAATGCCGCCGGGGCCTGGGCGATGAATATCGCCCGTCTGGCGCGGTGCGAGGATGTCAATCTGCTCTATTCCAAAGGCACACTCATCGTCAGCAATACCCGTCTGGGCCGCGGGGTGATCAACCGCCTGCGTCCGCCCGGCGACGGCGATATTCTTGTTCCCGGCGGGACGGTATCCCTGCTGGGCACGTCATCGGTTACGGTTGAGGATCCGGACAGGATCCGGCCCGGTGTGGATGAGGTTGACCGTATTCTCGCCGAGGGCGCCGCCATGCTGCCCGGGCTTGAAGATGCGCGTTTCATCCGCGCCTTTTGCGGTGTGCGGCCCCTGATCAGGGCCTCCGGCGCGGCTACGGACGGACGCAAGGCGGGGCGCGGCTTTTCGCTCTTTGACCATGAAGATCAGGGATTGGAGAACTTTGCCACCATCGCCGGCGGCAAGCTGACGACCTTTCGCGCCATGGCGGAAAAAACCGGCGATCTGGTGGCAAGGCGGTTGGGAAATACTTCCATGTGCAAAACCGCAACCACGCCGCTGCCTTCAGGTGATGCAGTGCGCATGACCGAGCCGGGCCGGGCGGCGCGCGACTGGTACCGGCGCGCCGAGCCCGATGATCTGATCCTGTGCGAGTGCGAGATGGTGCCGCAATCGGCGGTGGATGAGATTGTGGGCCATGCGCCGGGCGCGGAAGACCATATGAGTTTGCAGGCCATCGCGCTGCGCAGCAGGATCGGCAAAGGCGCCTGTCAGGGGGCGTTTTGCGCCCACCGCGTCACTTCGTATCTGTATGATTGCGGCATTTATGATTCAGACAACGGGATGAGGCTGATGCGCGATTTTGTCGCCGAGCGCTACAGGGGGGTGCGGCCGGTCCTGTGGGGGCGCCAGCTGCCGCAGATGGAACTGGCCGAGATCATGCACTGCGCCATGGCGGGGCTCGATATTGCGCCAGACGAGGCGGAGCAATGAAGCGGCGGCAAAGGCGCATCAAAACCAAACTGGCGGTGATCGGCGCCGGGCTGTCCGGTTTTTCGGCCGCCATCTTTGCCCTGAAACGCGGCATCAAAACCACCTTGCTTGGTCATACCGGCGCGCTGGCCTATACAACCGGATATCTTGATCTTCTTGGCGCAAGGCGGGGCCGTCTGCTGGATGATCCCTGGGCCGGGCTTGCGGCACTGCGCGAGGATGAGCCGGAGCACCCCCTCGCAAGGCTTGGGAATGACGAGATCAAGGACGCCTTTGCCTGCTTCACGGCGGCACTGCGCGATATGGGTATCGGATACTCAATGCCGGGCGCGCTTAACCGGATGGTGCTTTTGCCCGCCGGAATACGCAAACCCACCCTTTGCGTTCCCGACACCATGCTGGCGGGCATGGAGGCGGCGGACAGGCGCGCCAAAACCCTGATCCTTGATTTTGCCGGGCTGGCAGGCTTCAGCGCTGCCGAGTTCAAGGCCAATTTCCTCACCACCTGGCCCGCAATTACCGTACAGAAAATTCAATTCCCCGGCATGGAACATGGCCAGGTCTTCCCCGAGGTCATGGCGCGGGCGCTGGAGGTGCCATCCCTGTACGCCGAGCTTGCCCGGCGCATATCGCCCCGGCTTGACGGGGCCCGGTATGTCGGCCTGCCGGCTATATTGGGCATGCACGCCCCTGATGAGGTTCACGCCGCTATGGAACGCCTTTTGGGGCTGCCGGTGTTTGAAATCCCGACCATTCCGCCCGCCGTTCCGGGCATCAGGCTGCGGGAGCTGTTCGAGCGCGCCCTGCCGGAGACGGGCCTTGAGCTTGAGCCGCAACTGAAAGTCCAGCGCGCCGATTTGCGCCCCGATGGCATCACGCTTTATCTGCACGGCCCAATGGAGGATCTGGAGGTTGAGAGCGAGGCCGTAATCCTCGCCTCGGGGCGGTTTTTATCCGGCGGCCTGAAGGCGGGGCATGAAACACTCAGCGAGCCCCTGCTCGGCCTGCCGCTGTACCAGCCCGGCGCGCGCAAGGACTGGTACCGGCGCGAATATCTTGACCGGCGCGGCCACAGGATCAACCGCGCCGGTGTGAAAACGGATACGGATTTACGCCCGCTCGGGGGTGATGGAGCCCCTGTCAATACCCGGCTGTTTGCGGCCGGTTCCCTTCTGGCGCATCAGGACTGGGTCCGCCAGCGCTGCGGCACGGGGCTGGCCATCGCAACGGCCCTGCGGGCGGTAAAATCAGCCCAGGCCATTTTGTCCTGAAGCGGCGGCATTGGTGAAACCGCGCCGCTCGTGTACAAGACGGAAACATGAATCCTCTGCAATCCCATCGCGGCCTCACTCTTGCCGGCCTTGCGGTCCTTGGCTTTATCCTCATCTGGACCGGATACCGCTTTACCGAGCGCTTTTACGTCACCAGCGAGATTGACGCTCTGGCGCGCCGCGCCGCGCCGTATCTTACCTCCCTGATCTCGGTTCTGGAGCGATATCAGAACCTGCCGCCGATCCTGGCGGAAAACACCGAAATTATCCTTGCCGCCTCCGGCGCGCCCTCACCCGGCATCAACAAGAGGCTGGCCAGTTTCGCCAAAACAACAAGGGCCGGGGCGGTTTATCTCATGGACCATACCGGACTGACCATCGCCGCTTCAAACTGGGACAGCCCCAAGACGTTTTTGGGCCAGAATTACCGCTTCCGGCCCTATTTCAAGGACGCCCTTGCCGGCCGCCCGGGAGAGTTTTTTGCCATTGGCGCCACCACCGGCGAGCCGGGATATTTTGTATCTTCTCCGGTGCGTAACGCGGGCGGGAAAATTATCGGCGTGATTGCCGTCAAGGTTGATCTTCGCGCTCTTGAAGAGGATTGGCAAAGCCCCGAGGGACGCATATTCATCGCCAATGCCGACGGGGTGATCATCCTCTCGGGCGAGCCTTCCTGGCGCTATCGCACCCTTGGTAAACTGAACGCCTCCACCAGGGCTGCGATCACCGCCCGGCGGCAATTCGGCAACGAGAAGCTTGAGCCGCTCTGGGTGGAGCGCGACGGGGCAATCCTCAAGATCAACAACGCGCGTTATGTCGAGCATAAGGTTGATATCGGTCGGCTGGGCTGGGTATTGCATTTTCTCTCGCCTTATGAACGGGTTCAGGAAAGAAGCCGGCTGGTGATCGCAGGCATTGCGGTCGCGCTTTTGCTGCTGCTGGCCTTTATCTTGTTCCGGCATTCCGAACGCATCCGCTCCTTGCTGATCTCTTCGCAAAAAGAGCGCGATATTCTCAACAAACTCAATCAGGATCTGGCGCGTGAGGTTGAAGAGCGCAATCAGGCGGAAAAAAGGTTGAAACGGGCGCAAAAGGAATTGCGCCAGAGTTCCAAGCTGGCGGCGCTGGGCCAGTTGGCGGCCTCGGTCAATCATGAGCTTGGGCAGCCACTCGCCGCGATGAAAACCTATATTGCCGGCGGATTGTTGCCGCCAACGGATGCAAACCTGTCCGGCGGCGGCGCGGAGGTTGCGAATCTGCTCGGGCAGCTTGACCGGCTGGTTGACCGGATGAGCGAAACCACCCGCCAGCTGCGCTTTTTCGCCCGCCGGGGCGGCGAGGCTTTTGATGATGTAGATGTGGCCGATATTGTCGCCGGGGCGCTGGAAACCATGGGGCCCGCCATCGAGGCCGAAGGCGTCAGCCTGACATGCAAGAATGAAAATACCCGTGTGATGATCCGCGGCGGCCGGATGCGCCTTGAGCAGGTTCTGGTCAATCTGATCCGCAATGCGCTTGACGCCATGCGCGAAAGCCGCGAGAAGAAACTTTGTATCAAGCTGATTGCAGGCGCGGATGCGGTCCGCATACTTGTCCGGGACAGCGGCGAGGGGCTCAACACCGCCCATGAATCGCAGATTTTTGAGCCTTTCGTCACCACCAAGGCTTCGGGCGAGGGGCTGGGGCTCGGACTTGCCATTTCCGCCAGCATTGTTAAGGAACATGGAGGAAAACTCAATGCCCGCAACCTGAAGAGCGGCGGGGCCGAGTTTACGCTGGAACTGCCGATAGAGGATGTGCCGCGCCATGAACATGACTGAAACCTCGCTGCTTGTTTTTATTGTCGATGACGACCGTGAAATGCGCCAGTCCCTGTCGCAATATCTAACAAAGGCCGGTTGCCGGGCGCAGGCCTTTTCCTCGGCGCAGGCGGCTTTGGGCGCGCTTCAGACCACCTGCCCCGATGTTCTGGTCACGGATGTGCGCATGCCCGGCATGTCCGGGCTTGATCTGCTGAACACGCTGGCCGGAACCGGCAATATACCGCCCACTTTGCTGATCACCGCCCATGGCGATGTCGCCATGGCGGTCGAGGCCATGCGCGCCGGAGCCTTTGATTTTATCGAAAAACCCTTCCTGCCGGCGCGTCTGCTGGATGTTATCCGTAAAGCGGCCGCCTTTGGCCGCCTGCGGGCCGAAAACATCAATCTTCGCGAGCGTCTGCGGCGTCTGTCGGGTCTTGATGCGGTGCTGATAGGGGAATGCGCCGAGATGCAGCGGCTGCGCGAAGACATTGAGGATGCAGCCGATTGCGAGGCCTCGGTGCTGATTCTGGGCGAGACCGGCTCGGGAAAAGAGCTTGTCGCCCGGGCGCTGCATGACCTGAGTTCGCGCTGCGGCGGCGCTTTCGTACCAGTCAATTGCGCCGCCACGGCGGATGAGCTTTTTGAATCAGAAATGTTCGGCCATCTGGCAGGCGCCTTTACCGGTGCAACCCGCACCGCGCCGGGGCATTTTGCCGCCGCTTCGGGCGGCACCTTGTTTCTTGACGAACTGGGCGCTTTTCCCCTCCGGCAACAACCCAAATTGCTGCGGGCGCTGGAGGCGGGAGAAATCACCCCGGTGGGCAGCTCTTCTCCCCGGCTGATCGATGTGCGCTTTGTCAGCGCCACCAATGACGATCTGGAAGAGCGCGTCAAAACCGGCTCTTTTCGCGAGGATTTGTTCTTCCGCCTCAATACACTGGTTCTCAAAATCCCGCCTCTGCGCCAGCGCGGCGGCGATGTTGTTTTGCTGTTCAATCATTATCTTGATCATTTCGCCCGCATTTACGAGGTCGAGGCGCCGCCGGTCAGCGCCGAGGACGCGGCGCTTTTGATCGCCCGGGACTGGCCCGGAAATGTGCGCCAGCTGCGCCAGGTGGCCGAGCGCCGGATCCTGGCGGCACGGCGCGGCCGCGGCAGTGTGGCCGAGGCCCTGAACAGCTTTGCGCCTGATAACAACCCGCATCTTTCCCTGAAGCAGAATGTCGAGCACTATGAACGCCTGCTGATTGACCGCGCCCTGACCGCCCATGACGGCCAGATCGACAAGGTGACGGAAGAGCTGGGCATTGCCAGACGGACCCTGAATGAAAAAATGGCGCGATATGGCCTGAACCGGGAAGACTATATTTACAAACCGGCGGAAATCCGCTCATAAACCCCGGGCCACCGGCATAAAACGGCCGACCCGGCTGCTTTTGTTTGTGAATTCCCCAGTAAATTCAAATGTAAAAGCCTTTCTTGCTTTCTGGCACATGCATTGCTCTACTTGTTTATCCGGGCGGGAGAGAACTATCCTGCAAAATACGCTTTGAACCTGCTTTACGAAAGGGAGAAAACAATGAAGCCAGGACAACACCTCAAATTTCTGACCATCGCCATGTCGGCAGCGGCCATGTTTGCCGCCGCCCCGGTGCTGACCGCAGCGCAGGCGGCAAATACCGATTATATCCTCAACACCGCCTCCACCGGGGGAACCTATCACCCGGTCGGCACCGCAATTTCCACCCTGACAAAGGTCAAGTTGCTGCCGAAGAAAAAATTCAGCCTCACAGCCGTGAACTCGGCCGGTTCAGGCGCCAATGTTCAGGCGCTGGGCGCCAATACGGCCCAGTTCGCCATTTTGCAGGGCCTTTATGGCTCCTACGCCGCCACCGGCACCGGGCCGATTACCGAACCGCAGAAAAACATGCGCTCGGTCACCATGCTGTGGCAGAATGTCGAGCAGTTTGTCGTTGCCAACAAATTCGCCAAGAGCGGCACGGTTGGCGATCTGGTCGCTATGAAGGGCCAGACCATGGCGCTGGGCAAGCAAAATTCCGGCACGCTGGGGTCAAACAAGGTGCTGCTGGCCGGGCTGGGTATCGACATCAACAAGGATTACACCCTGCTTCACGCCGGCTATGGTCCTTCAGCTGACGCTATCGCCAACGGACAGGCCGCCGGCGGCGGTTTCCCCTCTGGCCCGCCCACCGGCGCGCTTACCAAGCTTTTTGCCTCTAACGAGAGCAAGGTGACGCTTCTCAGCGTAACACCCGAGCAGGCGGTAAAAATGGATGGCGGTCGCAAGCTGTGGACACCCTACACCATCAAGGCCGGCACCTATCCGGGCCAGGACAAGGATGTGTTGACAATCGCGCAGCCGAACTTTCTGGCCGTCAATGCCGATGTGAATTAAGAGCATGTCTATCTGCTCACCAAGGCGCTTTATGAAAATCTGGGCTTCTTGCGCGCTATTCACAAGGCCACCGCCGCCATGAATATCAAGAGCGCCGTTGCGGGCCTGCCCGTGCCGCTGCATCCGGGTGCGCTGCGCTACTACAAGGAAGTGGGGCTTGCCGTCCCGGCGCATCTGATTGCCAAATAGGCGATAAGGCAAGGCTGCCACAACAAGCAACCAGCGGGACAGCCGTCTGCCCCGGACGGCTGTCCCCTCTTTTTAAACTGGACAGGTCATGACGAATACGAGCGCGGATCCGCTTCTGGATAATGACAAGATGCCGGCTGCGGCGTTTGTTCCGGATTTTCGCAATGCGGTCTTCGAGTTTGACAGGGTATCGGCTCATATCTGGCGTTACGGCACCGTATATGCGCTGATCTGCCTGTTCGGGTTTTGGCATGTGGTCACGAATGTGTACTGGAACGAGCCCGGACGCTGGCAGAACACGATCCATTTTGCCGGGTTTGCCTTTCTGGCCTGCCTGCTCTATTCGAACTTTCCGCGCCACGCTTCAAAACGCTGGGCAATCAGTCTTGACATTATCCTTGGTATCGCCATCGCGGCGTCTTCACTCTGGATCGCGGCTTCTGAAAACAGGATTTATGAGACCACTCTGGCCAAAACGGGTCAGGCCTGGCAGTTTACCACTCTCGACTGGATCGCCGGCCTGGTTGTCATCTTTGCCGCCATTGAGTTGACGCGCCGCATGACGGGCTGGGTGATTCCGATCCTCATAGTGTTGAGCCTGTCCTATATTCTTTTTCTCGGCGAGATGCTCCCCGGCGTATTTCGCGCCGCATCGCTGCCGGTGAGCGATGTTCTTTTCCGTTCGCTCTACAATGATGAGGGCATGTTCGGGATCATCACCACAATCTCCTCGGCCAATATCACCTTGTTCATGATTTTCGGCGCCTTTCTCGTCGTCTCGGGCGGCTCTGATTTCGTGATTGAATCCTCCAAGATCGTTGCGGGAAGATATCGCGGCGGCGCCGCCTTTGTCGCGGTGCTCTCTTCGGCCCTCACCGGTACGATCTCGGGCTCGGCGGTCGCCAATACCGCCTCAACCGGCGTTATCACCATTCCGCTGATGAAGGCCAACGGTTTCCGGGCGCGCTTTGCTGCCGGTGTTGAGGCCGCCGCCTCGACCGGCGGCCAGATCATGCCGCCGATCATGGGCGCGGGCGCCTTTGTCATGGTGTCCTATACAGGGATTTCCTATGACAGGATCGTTCTTGTCTCCATCATTCCGGCCGCCCTGTATTTTCTTTCCGTTGCCTTCATGGTGCGCATCGAGGCGATGAAACACCAGATCGGCACCGGCAAGGCCGAGCCGGTTGACCGCAAGAAGCTGATGGCGGGGGCGCTGAATTTCGTTCTTCCCCTGGTTGTCATGACCTATATGCTGGTTTCGGGCCGAACCCCAAGTTTTGCCGCCTGTTACGCCATTTTGACCCTTGTGGTCGTGAGCTGGATTACGCCCAACCGCATGGGGCCGAAAAAAATCTCACAGGCCTTTGTCATGGGGATCAAAACCTCCATCATGACCGCCGTGCTTCTGGTTGCGGTCGGGCTGATCAACAATGCGGTCACGACATCGGGGCTGGCCAACACATTTGCGCTCATGATTGCCCAGTGGTCGCAAGGCTCGCTGCTGATCGCCCTTGTCCTGATTGGCCTTGCCTCGCTGGTGCTGGGGATGGGCCTGCCGGTGACGGCGGCCTATATTGTTCTGGCCATTTTATCCGCTCCGGCGCTGGCGGGCATGCTCGCGGACGGCATTGTTGTCGAGCAACTGGTCAGCGGCATCAGCGATCCGGTCAAGGCGGCGATGTTTGGGCTTGTGGACTCGCCACTGGCGGCAAAGGTGGCCACCGGCATGAGTCTGTCCGAGGCAAGGCAACTGATGTCGGATATCCCGTTTGATCTGGCAATTGTCATCCGTCCGGCGCTGGTTGACAAGGAAACGCTGACGCTGTTTTTGCTCACCGCGCATCTGATCGTGTTCTGGCTCAGCCAGGATTCCAATGTTACCCCGCCGGTTTGTCTTGCCGCCTTTGCTGCCGCCGGTATCGCCAAATCGCCGCCCATGGCCACCGGGCTGCAATCGTGGAAAATCGCCAAGGGGCTTTATATCGTGCCGCTTATATTTGCCTATACGCCGCTTATTGGAGCGGATTTCTGGAGCGCCATCCAGATCGGGTTTTTCAGCCTGTTTGGCATCTACGCCTTCACATCCATCATCCAGCGCTATTCCGAAGGCCCACTTGCCTTGTGGTTTTATCCGATATTGCTGGCCAGCGCCGCGGCCTGTTTCTGGCCGCTGAACCTTGCGGCAAATCTTGCCGGAGCGGTGTCAATCGTGTCCGTGGTGATCATGTCGGCGCGCCTTTCCCGAACCCGTCTGGCGCAAATAGCGGAAAAAACTACCGAAAACCTTGATTCAAAGCCGGGTTGAGGCTATTCCGGCAGGTGATTCTTCATTTTACCAGGATAGTTTGTAATTAATAAACCGTATGGCCGCGCAATCCGGGTTTGACAATAAGACATCGCCGGATTGAGCGTCATTTTCCATTTCAAATTGCGGCTGGTATGGTTTTTAAGCGTTATCCTCACCATATGACAGTGAGAAGGGAAAAGACATGATCGCAGAACGATAGAAAAACAGCATCCCCGAAGCCGCGTACCTGATCTGGGAGACTGAGGGGCGGCCGCAGGGCCGGGATATGGAGCACTGGCTCAAAGCTGAAAAGCTGATTGCCGCCAGGGCGAAACCGGTCGGCGAAAAACCTGCCAAAGAGTCCGATGATCTGAAAAAAATTACCGGTATCGGCCCGGTCTTGGCGAAAAAACTCAACGCGATGGGCATAACCGCTTTCGGCCAGATCGCCGCGTTTACGCCTGAAGATGTTGACCGGATCGGCGGTGCCTTGAAGTGCAGAACGAAAATGCTGGGCAATGACTGGATTGGGCAGGCGAAGAAACTGTCCCTGACCTGAAAATGACCGGTTCAGTTCCAGCAAAAGAAATCAGGGCGATTGTCAGCGGCAATCAGGCCGATCCGTTTGCATGGCTCGGCATGCATGTTACCGGGGGCGGGCTTGTGGTGCGCGCTTTTTTGCCCTGCGCCAGCAAGGTTCAGCTCATTGACGCAACAAGCGCAAAACCGGTCGCGGATATGGTCCGTATTCATGATGACGGCCTGTTTGAGGCCTCTCTTGCCGATGCGGCCCCCTTTGACTATCGTCTGCGCCGCTTCGCGGGCGGCGGGCATCAGGACATTGCCGACCCCTATGCCTTCGCGCCGGTTCTGGGCGAGATTGATCGCTATCTTTTATCCGAAGGCACCCATTACCGTTCCTATGAAAAACTGGGCGCGCATGTCGCCGCGATCGGCGGGGTGGACGGGGTCGCCTTCGCGCTCTGGGCCCCCAATGCGCGGCGGGTGAGCGTGGTCGGCGATTTCAACGGCTGGGACGGGCGGTGCCATGCCATGCGCCTGCATCCGGGCTGCGGCATCTGGGAGATTTTTATCCCCGGCATTGGCGAAGGCGCTCTGTACAAATTCGAGATCAAGGGCGCGGATGGTGCATTGCTGCCTCTAAAGGCCGATCCTTACGCGTTTTATATGGAGCAATCCCCCGGCACCGCCTCGATTGTGCATGATATCAACGGCTTTGACTGGAGCGACAAGGACTGGTTTGACGAGCGGGCGGCGAAAAACCGCCGCGATGCGCCGATCAGTATCTACGAAGTGCATCTGGGATCATGGCGGCGCAAGCCTGAAGACGCCAACCGGGTACTCAACTATCGTGAACTGGCCGACAGCCTGATCCCCTATGTCAAATCCATGGGCTTTAGCCATATCGAGCTTCTGCCCGTTACCGAATTTCCCTTTGATGGCTCCTGGGGTTACCAGCCGATAGGGCTGTTTGCCCCCACCAGCCGCTACGGGGCACCCGATGATTTCCGCCATTTCGTCGATCGCTGCCACGCGCAAGGCATCGGGATTATCCTCGACTGGGTTGTGGGGCATTTCCCCGAAGACCCGCACGGGCTCGGGCTTTTCGACGGTACGCATCTGTTTGAACATGCCGATCCGCGCATGGGGCGGCACGCCGACTGGGGCACGCTGATCTATAATTTTTCCCGCGCCGAAGTGGCCAATTACCTGCTGGCCAATGCGCTGTTCTGGCTGGAACAATATCATATTGACGGGCTTCGCGTCGATGCTGTGGCCTCGATGCTTTATCTCGATTACAGCCGCAAGGAGGGCGAATGGCTCCCCAATGAGCGGGGGGGCAATGAAAATTTCGGCGCGGCGGCATTCCTGCGCCGTCTCAACGAACTGGTTTATTCCCACCATCCAGGAGCCTTCACGGTGGCCGAAGAATCCACCTCATGGCCAAAGGTCTCGCAGCCCACGGATACGGGCGGGCTGGGCTTTGGCTACAAATGGAATATGGGCTGGATGAATGACAGCCTCGATTATATCTCCCATGAGCCGGTACACCGCAAATATCACCATAACGAGCTGACCTTTTCACTCATCTATGCCTTTAGCGAAAATTTTGTCCTGCCCGTTTCCCATGATGAAGTCGTGCATGGCAAAGGCTCGCTTCTGGCGCGCATGCCCGGCGATGAATGGCAGCAATTTGCCAATATGCGGCTTTATCTGGCCTATATGTTCACCCATCCGGGCAAGAAACTGCTGTTTATGGGCTGTGAGTTCGCGCAAGGGAGCGAGTGGGATTACCGCACCTCTCTGGACTGGCATCTTGCGGATTTGCCGCAGCATCAGGGCATCCAGATTCTGGTGCGCGATCTCAACCGGCTCTACCGCGACATCCCGGCGCTGCACCTTAAAGATTGCGAGGGGGAGGGGTTTTCCTGGATTGAAGCCAATGATTCAGAACAAAGCGTTCTGAGCTATACCCGCCATGGGGAGCGCCGCGAGGATGCCGTGATTGTAGTGTGCAATTTCACCCCGGTGCCGCGCGAAAATTATCAGATCGGCGTGGCTTCACAAGGGGCTTATGAGGAGTTGCTCAACACCGATTCGCATTTTTATGGCGGCTCGGACAAGGGCAATCTGGGCGCTGTTCGGGCCGGGCTTGAGCCCGCGCATGGATTGCCGTTCTCACTGCGGGTTACGTTGCCGCCGCTTGGCGTTGTTGTTTTCCGGCGCAATCCTGAAGCATGAATTCAAGGCTCAAACTCGGTCCGGGACGCTCCTTTCCGCTCGGGGCGCATCTTGACGGCAAAGGTGCAAATTTCGCCCTGTTTTCCGAACATGCCGAAAAGATGCAATTGTGCCTGTTTTCACCCGATGGAAAGGAGGAAACCGCGCGCCTTGAACTGACACGCGGCGCGGACGCTATATGGTGCGGCTATCTTGAAGGGGCGCGGCCGGGGCTGCTCTACGGCTACCGGGCCTCGGGGCCTTACGATCCGCATAACGGCCACCGCTTTAACGCCAACAAGCTGCTGGTTGATCCCTATGCCAGGGCTCTGAGCGGCCGCATTATCAATCATGACGCCAATTTCGGCTTTATCGCCGGGGATGAACGGGAAGATTTGTCTTTTGACCCCCGCAACAACGCCGCCTATATGCCCAGGGCGGTACTGACCGCGCCCTTGCGCCGCCAGGAGGCGGAATTTTCCCGCCCTTTTACGCCGTTGGCGCAAAGCATCCTTTACGAGATTCATGTGCGCGGCGCGACCATGGCGCGCGGTGACATCCCGGCAGCCTTGCGCGGCACATATGAAGCTCTGGGCAGCGATCCCATGCTGCGCCATTTTCAGAATTTGGGCATAACGGCCATCGAGCTTTTGCCCGTTTTTGCCTTTGCCGATGAGCCGCATCTGGTGCGCGCGGGACTGCGGAACTACTGGGGCTATAATCCCTATTGCTTCTTCGCGCCCGAAACCCTTTACGGGGGCGGCGATGCGGTGGCGGGATTTCGCGAACTGGTGCGGCGCTTTCACGGCGCCGGGATCGAGGTCATTCTCGATGTTGTCTATAACCACAGCGCCGAAGGCGGCGCTCTGGGGCCGACCTTTTCGCTAAAAGGTCTTGATAACGCAAGCTATTACGCATTGATGCCTGGCGACAAGCGCCAATATCTCAATTATACCGGCTGCGGCAATATGCTGAATATGTCCCATCCGCGCGTCTTGCAGATGGTGATGGATTCGCTGCGTTACTGGGCAGCGGATATGGGGGTGGACGGTTTCCGCTTTGATCTGGGCCTCACTCTGGCGCGCGGCGCTTCAGGCTTTGATCCCCATGCGCCGCTCTTTAGTGCTATTGATCAGGACCCGGTTCTGGCCGCAACAAAGCTGTTCGCCGAGCCCTGGGATCTGGGGCCGGACGGCTACCAGCTAGGCGGTTTTCCCGCCCGCTGGTCGGAATGGAATGACCGCTACCGCGACGCCGTCCGCACCTTCTGGCGCGGGGACGGCGGGGCGGCGGGCGAGCTTGCCAGCCGGCTCACCGGCTCGCAGGACCTCTTTCCCCGCCGCACGCCGCAGGCGAGCCTCAACGCCGTTACCGCCCATGACGGTTTTACCCTTGCCGATCTGGTCAGTTATGAAAAAAAGCACAATGAGGCCAATCTGGAGGGCAACCGGGACGGTACGGACCATAATCTGAGCTGGAATTGCGGCTTTGAGGGCAAGACCTCGGATCCGCAAATCCTGCAAACCAGACAGCGCCGGAAACGCAACCTGATCGCCACCCTGCTTCTCTCGCAGGGCGTTCCGATGTTGCTGGGCGGCGATGAGCTGGGACGCTCCCAGGGCGGAAACAACAACGCTTATTGCCAGGACAATGAAACAAGCTGGCTTGACTGGTCAATGGCGGGAGACGACGACCCGGCATTTTACGGGTTCGTCAAAACCATGATTGCCATCCGCAAGGATCACTGCATATTCCAGCGGTCGGATTTTTTCTCGGGAAAGCCAAAAGCCGGCGCTTTGAAAGATATCTCCTGGTGGTCGAAAACGGGTCATGAACTGACCCGGGCCGATTGGGACGACCCGCATTTGAGCTGCTTCGGGTTTCATCTTGATGGCACCGGCAATGGATCGCATTTGCTGATTTTACTCAACGCGCATGATGCTGATATCGAATTCCGGCTTCCGGCCATTTGCGCCGGGCACCGGTGGTTATGCCTCGTGGATACCTCCTGCTGCCATGAGGGGGTTGAAAAACGCATTGCCGGCAAGGCATCGGCATATCCGCTTCAGGCCCATAGTCTTGTAATTCTGAGGGCCGGAGAAAAGGCATGAATGAAGCGCAATTGCTTGATCACCTTTGTGATCTGGCGGGGATTGAGACCTCTTACTGGGATCTTGGCGGCACGCGCATTGAGGTTGCGGACAGCACCAAACACCATCTTCTGAAGGCGATGGGATATGAAACCGGCAGCGATAAAGCGCTCAGGAGCGGCATAAATGCCATTGAGCGAGGTCGGTGGTGCCGCCTTCTAGAGCCGGTTTATGTGCTGCGGCAGGGGGGCGCAGCCGCTATCACCGTCACATTTTGCCCGGAAAACCGGGCGCATGAGCTGCGCTGGCGGCTGGACTGTGAAAACGGCCGGGACGTATCGGGCAAGCTGGGCGTAAATGAGCTTGAAGAGCTTGAAACCCGCCGCATTGAAGGGCGTGATTATATCCGCCGCCGGATGCATCTGCCCCCTGATCTGCCGCTCGGTTATCATGATATTGTCCTGACCATCGGCGGAGTGAAAGCCGCCAGCCGGATTATCGTAACCCCTGAAAAGGCCTACCGGCCCGATATCATGAACGGACATAAAATCTGGGGGGCGGCACATCAGCTTTATTCGCTGCGCGGGGAAAAAAACCAGGGGATCGGCGATTTTTCCGATCTTGCGCGGCTTGGCGGCGCGGTGGCCGGTGCGGGCGGCGCGCTTCTGGGGCTCAACCCGCTGCACGCGCTGTTTTTATCTGCGCCGGAAAAGGCCAGCCCCTATGCCCCCTCCAGCCGCATTTTCATCAACCCGCTTTATATAGATATCACGGCAATCGCCGAATTTAATGACTGCCCGGAGGCACGCGAAGGCTTGCAAACCGGCCCTCTGGCTGCGGCCCTGAGCACGGCGCAAAAAGCTGACCGGGTTGATTACGAAGCGGTTTGCAACATCAAGCTGCAAATCCTGCGGCGCGTTTTTACATGGTTTAAAGCCCGTGCATACGGGGACCGCATTGCAGAATTTGGCCGTTTCACAAAAGAGGGCGGAGAAAAACTGCGTCAATTTGCGCTTTATCAGGCCCTGGAGGCGCATTTTTGTGCCCCGGCGCAGGACTGGCCGCAAGCATATCATGATTCGGGCAGCAAGGAGGTGGCCGCATTTGCCGATGAAAACCCAAAAGAAATTTCCTTTCACATCTGGTTGCAATGGCTGGCGCGGAACCAGCTTGCCAGAGCCGCCGCGCATGGCCGCAAGCGGGGACTGACGGTCGGCCTTTACGGCGATCTTGCGGTTGGCGTCGATGCCTGGGGCGCCGATGCCTGGGGCAGCGACGGGATCTATGTCAAAGGGGCCGTGTTCGGCGCTCCGCCTGACCCGTTTTCGGCCGAAGGGCAGAACTGGGGCATGCCACCGCTTGATCCGATGCGATTGCGCGCGGCGGCCTATCAGCCCTTTATCGATATCCTGCGCGCCAATATGCGCCATATGGGGGCGTTGCGGATTGACCATGTGATGTGGTTGCAGCGCATGTTCTGGATCCCACAAGGGGAAAGAGCGGTGCAGGGCGCTTATATCCGTTATCCGGTTGATGATTTGATGCGGATTTTGGCGCTGGAGAGCCGGCGCAATGCCTGCCTTGTGATCGGCGAGGACCTTGGTACCGTGCCGGAAGGCTTTGCGGACAGGATGGCGGTATACGGGATTTTATCCTACCAGCTGATGCGTTTCGAGCGCTATCCCGGCGGGCTGTTCAAGCGCCCGTCAACTTACCCGGAAAATGCCCTTGCCATGTTCGGCTCCCATGACCTGCCCCCCATTGCCGGTTACTGGGAGGGCAAAGATATCGATGATGCCACGCGCCCGCAGCGCCGCAGTGAACTTGAAATGCTCATCAATGCCTTGCGCGATCAAAATCTGTGGCCGGAGCATTGCGATATGGCGGCCATCATTCTTGCCATTCACCGCTATCTGGCACGGACACCCAGCGCCTTGATGATGGTCAATCTGGAAGATGTTCTGGCCATGCGCGAGCAGGTCAATGTCCCCGGCACTTTTCTTGAGCGCCCCAACTGGCGCTGCAAGCTGAGCGCCGGTGCAGAAGAAATCAAAGCCCGTCTGGCTGAACTTGGCCCGGCCTTGCAAAAAGAACGCGCCGCGTCCTGAAGCCCTGGCTGTTCAGGATTTTGCCAGCGGTTCGACATTCCAGATATTTCGCGCGTAATCATGGATTGAACGATCAGAGGAAAACGCGCCCAGACGCGCCACATTGAGCACCGCCTTGCGCGCCCAGCCCGGCACATCGGTATAGGCGGTATCGACCTCATCCTGACAGGCCATATATGAGGCGTAATCAGCCAGCAGCATATAGTGATCGCCGTGATCGAGCAGGGCGTGATAAATCCCCAGATAGCGGTCCATCTCGTGCGGCGAGAAAAAGCCTTGCCCGATCATGTCGAGGGCGCGTTTAAGCTCCGCATTGGCGTGATACACCTCCCAGGGCGAATAACCCTCGCGGCGGCGGCTTTCCACCTCTTGCGCCTTGAGGCCGAAAATAAAGATATTCTCCGCCCCCGCCGCCTCGGCAATCTCGATATTGGCGCCGTCAAGGGTGCCGATGGTGAGCGCGCCGTTCAGCGCCAACTTCATATTGCCGGTACCTGAAGCTTCCATCCCGGCGGTGGAGATTTGCTCGGACAAATCCGAGCCGGGAATGATAATCTCGGCCCTCGCGACGGAATAATCGGGGATGAAGACTACTCTCAGATAATCCCCGGCCACCGGATCGGCATTGATCCGCGCCGCCACATCATGGATGAGGCGGATGATCAGCTTGGCCATGAAATAGCCCGGAGCCGCTTTTCCGGCGAAGATGATAACGCGCGGAGCCACGGGCAACCGGCCCTCGCGGATGCGATTATAGCGGGTGATGATGTGCAGCACGTTCAGGAGCTGGCGCTTGTATTCATGGATGCGCTTGATTTGCGCATCAAACAGGAAGGCCGGATCGACATCAATACCGGTTTCCTTGCCTATCAGCGCCGCCAGACGTACCTTGTTGGCGGCCTTTATCGCCATGAACCGGGTTTTAAAAGCATCGTCATCCACCAGGGGCTCAAGCCGGGAGAGCTGCGATAAATCCCGCGGCCACTCCGCGCCGATATGCTCGCTGATGAGGGCCGAGAGGAGCGGGTTGGCCTGCAACAGCCAGCGGCGCGGGGTGATGCCATTGGTGACATTGATAAATTTGCCCGGATACATTTCATCAAATTCGGGGAACATATTGGTGCGCAAAAGCTCGGTATGCAGTTTGGCCACCCCGTTGACCTTTTGCGAGCCGACAATGGCCAGATGCGCCATGCGGGCGCTTTGCTCATGATCGTCAATCAGCGAAAGCGTGCGCAATTTCGCCGCGTCGCCGGGCCAGATGTTCTGAACTTTCTTGAGAAACTGGGCATTGATGCGGTAGATAATCTCCAGATGTAGCGGCAGGACATGGCGCAGCATCGCCACCGGCCAGCGCTCCAGTGCCTCGGGCAGCAAGGTGTGATTGGTAAAGGCGAAGGTGCTGGAGGTGATCGCCCACGCCTTGTCCCAGCGATAGCCATGATCATCCATCAGCAAATGCATCAATTCGGCAATGGCCAGGGCCGGATGGGTATCGTTAAGCTGAATAACGGTTTTTTCCGCCAGCGTGTCGAGATCCTCATGGTCGCGCAAGAAGCGGGCAATGATGTCCTGCAAGGAGGAGCTGACGAAGAAATACTCCTGTTTGAGGCGCAATTCCTGCCCCGAAAGGGTGGAATCGTCCGGGTAGAGAATTTTGGACAGGGTTTCGGATTCGGTCTTGGCCTCGACCGCCTTGATATAATCGCCCTGATTGAATTTTTGCAGGTCAAAATCCCCGGTGGCGCGCGCCGTCCACAGGCGCAGATTGGTCACATTGTCATTGCCGTAACCGGCAATCGGCATGTCATAGGCCATGGCGATCACCGGCTCGGCGTCGAGCCATTCACAGCGGCGATGGCCATCCTCGTTTTCAACACACTGGCTGCGACCGTAAAACTTGACCTTGTAAACCACATCGGGGCGCTTGAATTCCCACGGATTGCCGTGGCGCAGCCAGTTGTCGGGATGCTCGATCTGCTGGCCGTCCCGGATGGATTGCGAGAACAGGCCAAAATCATAGCGCACCCCGTAGCCGAAACCGGGATAGCCATGGGTGACCATGGATTCCAGATAGCACGCCGCCAGACGGCCCAGACCGCCATTGCCAAGAGCCGGGTCATGCTCGATCTCGATCAGGGTATCCAGATTCTGCCCCAGACCGGCCAACGCGTCGCGCACCTTGCCCTGTATCCCCAGATCAAGCAGGTTCTTGTTCAACTGCCGCCCGAGCAGATATTCCATTGAAAGATAATAGACCCGGCGCGATTTATTGGCGTACTGGGCGCGAGTGGTGTTGATATAGCGCTCGCTCAATATTCCTCTGAGCAGGAAGCAGAGGGCGTAATACCAGTCCTGATGGGTGGCAAAGGCCGGGTCCTTGCCGACCGAATGCACCATATAGGTAATCAGCAGTTCCTTTAAGGCTTCAACATTGTTGAACTGAAGGAGGTACTTTTCCGGCGCGTTCACGCCGGCAAGCGTGGTGAGGGGAGTATCCTGCATAATCTCGATCTTTATTTTAGGAGTGATGTGTAGAGTTTGATATATTCGCGCGCCGGGGGCTGCCAGGAAAAATCCTGTTTCATGGCGTTGCGCTGTAATTTTAACCAGGCGGGGGCGTCCTTGTAATGGGCGACGGCGCGTCTGACGGCGCCGCGCAAGGCCGCGGCGCTGGGCGCATCAAAGACAAAACCGGTGCCGTTTTTATCTTGCGCGATATCCAGCACCGTATCGGCCAGCCCGCCGGTGCGCCGCACGATGGGGGCGGTGCCATAGCTCAGGGCATAAAGCTGGGTGAGGCCGCAAGGCTCAAAGCGCGACGGCATCAGGAACATATCGCTTGCCGCGATAATCCGGTGCGAGAGGTCTTCAAAATAAGCAATCGTGGCGCTCATGGCGGGGTTTTGCTCCGCAAGCTGCCTTACGGCTTTTTCCCAGCGGGCATCGCCGGTACCCAGAACCGCCACCTGAGCGCCCATCGCGATGATATCGGGAATGACCTCAAGAACAAGATCAATTCCCTTTTGCTCCACCAGCCGTGAAACCACGCCAAAAAGCGGCGCACCGGCAAGCTCCGGCAGGCCAAGCTCAGCCTGAAGCGCCGCCTTGTTCACGGCCTTTCTGCCCAGGGATCGCGAGGTGTAGTTCCGGGTAATGAAGGGGTCATTTTGCGGGCTCCAGATGGCGGTGTCAATGCCGTTGACAATACCGCTCAGCCGCTCTGATCTGGCCTGCAGAATCCCCTCCATGCCATAGCCGAATTCCGGCGTCTGGATTTCGTTCGCATATGTCCGGCTCACGGTGGTGATGTGATCGGCATAAAAAATGCCGGATTTGAGATAACAGACATCGCCGTAAAACTCCAGCCCTTCGGGCGAGAAGGCGGATTGGGGAAGACGTATCCGGTCAAGAACATCGCGCGAAAACCGCCCCTGATATTGCAGATTATGGATGGTGAACACCGATTTGACCGCGTGGTTGCCCTGAAATTCCAGATAGGCGGGGATGAGCCCGCTCTGCCAGTCATTGGCATGGATAATGTCGGGCTGCCAGCCAGCCGGATTGCCGGTATCGGCCAGTGACGCCGCGGCATGAGAGAACGCCGCAAAGCGCGTGTCATTATCGGGCCACTCCGCGCCATCCTCACGCTGATAGGGGCCGCCTGGACGATCATAAAGCTGCGGGCAATCAAGCAGCAGCAGCTTCATATCGCTGCCAGGCATGGCGCTTTCGATCAGCCGCATGGCGCCGGTTCCAAACGGGTCGCCCAGAGGAAAAACCGCGCCGTGATTGCCGATAGCCTCCAGCACCTGTTTATAGGCCGGCAGCATGATGCGGACATCATGCCCGAGCCCGGCAAGGGCAAAGGGCAGTGCCCCGGCCACATCGGCCAGACCGCCGGTTTTTATCAGCGGGTAAACTTCAGAAGCGGCAAACAGAATTTTCATGATGTAACTCTTTGACAGCTGTCGCTCCAGAGCCGAGTTATCAGGTCTTGAGCGGGATGAGTCAACACAACTTATACCGCAAGCTCAAATGATTTGTTCAAGCCTGTCGCAACTATGAACCGTTGCGCCAGATCAGACCGGACACCTGAATTCCCTCACAGTTGAAAATTACTGACCGGAGCTTTTAGTCGAGAGGACCTTGTCTCTCTCCAGGGCCGAAATACAGGTGGGCGAGGGGTTTGGTTCGTAAGGCTTAAACTCCAGATTTTCATCTGGTCTCATACTCCGGCAATACGAAGTTTAATCCGCAGTGACAAAATTGACGGAACCGGCCTTGCCGCCCAGCGTCAGTTCGGGATGTGAGCGCCGGGTTGTTGCAATCACATGGCCGCGCCGAATGACATAAAGCCTTGCCGGGCGCAGCCGGATGGCGTCAAAGGCACTCTGACAATCGAGGATGACCAGATCGGCAAAATTGCCCGGTGCAATACCGTAATGGTCAAGCTGCATTGCGGCGGCGGCGTTTTTCGTCACCGCGTCAAAACAGCTCTGGATTTGCCCTTGCGAGGTCATCTGCCCCACATGCAGCCCCATGGAGGCAACCTCCAGCATGTCGTGAGAGCCAAAAGCATACCACGGGTCCATGACACAATCATGGCCAAAAGCGGTATTGATACCCGCTTCAAAAAGTTCTTTTACCCGGGTCATGCCGCGCCGCTTGGGATAGCTGTCGTGACGCCCCTGCAAGGTGATGTTAATCAGCGGATTGGCAATCACATGTATCTGCGCCCCGGCCATCAGGGGAAGAAGCTTCGAGACATAGTAATTATCCATCGAATGCATGGAGGTAAGATGCGAGCCCGCAACCCGCCCCTCCATACCCAGATGGCAGGTCTCGGCGCTCAAGGTTTCGATATGGCGCGAGAGCGGATCATCGCTTTCATCGCAGTGCATATCTACCAGCAGCCCCCTGTCAGCGGCGATCCTCATAAGCTGGCGCACTGATTCAGCGCCCTCGGACATGGTGCGCTCAAAATGCGGAATGCCGCCGACCACATCGACCCCCATATCCAGCGCGCGCTCAAGATTGTCTCTTGATCCCGCGCTGCGCAGAAATCCGTCCTGGGGAAAGGCGACAAGCTGGATATCCATAAAGGGTTTCATGGTCTCGCGCACATCCAGCAGGGCCTCGACGGCAAGCAGGCGCGCATCGGTGATATCGACATGCGAGCGCAGGCCCAGCGTGCCGCGGGCGATTGACCAGCGGCAAAACTCCATGGCGCGGGCGTGAAAGTCTTCAACCGTCAGGGCAGGTTTCAATTCCCCCCAGATTTCAATGCCTTCCAGCAAGGTGCCGGAGCGGTTGATGCGCGGCCGCCCGCGGGCGAGCACCGAATCAAGATGAAAATGGGCATCGACAAAAGGCGCGGTGACAAAACAGCCTTCCGCGTCAATGATCTTTACTGCCTCGGCCCTGATATCCGGCGTTACCGCTTCAATCCGGCCGTATTTAACCGCAATATCGATGCTCGCATCATGATCACCCAGCCTTGCGTTTTTAATCAGAAGATCCAGCATCATCCGCCCCCTTAAATCCGGTCGCCGCGCCGGAACGGCACCAGCAGGGCCTTGGGATAGCGCATGCGTTTGGAGATGATGATCATCACGCCGATGGAGAGCAGATAGGGCAGCATGAGGAAAAACTGATACGGGATTACACCTCCGGCCAGTTGCTGGGCGCGCACCTGAAAGGCATCCAGCCCGGCAAACAGCAATGCGCCCAGCAGCGCCCTTCCCGGTTTCCAGGAGGCAAAAATCACCAGCGCGATGCAAATCCAGCCGCGCCCGTTGATCATCCCAAAGAAAAAGGCGTCAAAGGCCGATATGGTCAGATACGCGCCGCCAACCGCCATCATGGCGCTTCCGACCATTACTGCGCCGGTGCGGATATGCAGAACATCTATGCCCTGCGCCTCCAGCGCCACCGGATTCTCGCCCGCCATGCGCACCGCCAGCCCAAGAGGCGTGCGGTAAAGCGCATAAAGGGTAACGGGGATAATGGCCAGCGCCAGATAGGTCATGGCGGTATGGGAGAAGAACGCCTCACCGAAGAAGGGCAGATCGGACAGATAGGGAATTTCAAGCGGCTGGAAGGGGGTGATCTTGGGCGGTGTTGTCGAGTTGGGCAGGAACATGCGGAAGATAAAATAGCTTAAAGATGAGGCCAGCAGGGTTATGCCGATCCCCGAGACATGCTGCGAGAGACCAAGATGTACCGTGAATATGGCATGCAGCAATCCGAACAGCGCGCCGATAAAGGCGGCAAAAGCCACCGCGCCCCAAAGATCACCGCCCTGATACACCCACATCCAGCCCGCCATGGCGCCCATGGTCATGATGCCCTCAATGCCCAGATTGAGCACCCCGGCGCGCTCGCATATGAGCTCGCCAATGGTGCCGAAAATAAGCGGCGCCGCGATCCTGAGCATCGCGGCCCAGAATCCGGCGGAAACAAACAGCTCAAACCACTCCATCAGCCCCGCCTCACCTTGTAATTCGTGAACATCAGTGAAACGAGGACGCTCAGCACACACAGCGCCACCATGACATCGGCGATATAGGTCGGGATATTGACCGCCCGGCTCATGGAATCGGAGCCGACATATATCCCGGCCAGAAAGATGGCGGAGACGATCACGCCGAGCGGATGCAGATTGGCCAGCATGGCGACCGCAATGCCCGAATAGCCAAAGCCGGGGGAAAGATCGAGGGTCAGATAGCCCTTGGTGCCCGCAACCTCGGTAATCCCCGCCATCCCGGCCAGACCGCCCGACAACATGGCGACCAGAATGACGGTGCGGTTGATGGGGATCCCGGCAAAACGGGCGGCATTGGCGTTAGCCCCCACGGCGCGGATTTCAAACCCCCAGATGGTGTAGCGCATCAAAGCCCAGACGATACCGGCGGCGGCAAGGGCGACCAGAAAGCCCATATGCAACCTTGTGCGCGTAAGAAGCGCGGGCAAAACCCCCTCGTCGATAATCGAGGCCGATTGCGGCCAGCCCATGGACATGGGGTCCTTTATGGGCCCTTCGAGCAGGTAATTGACAAACAGTAAAATCACGAAATTGAGCAGCAAGGTGGTGAC
>JAJRYE010000006.1 GCA_024275895.1 Alphaproteobacteria bacterium
TCAGTAAACCGCAATGGGCGGCCGCGCCTGCGCTATTGG
Organism: Alphaproteobacteria bacterium; assembly: GCA_024275895.1. Classification (GTDB taxonomy): domain Bacteria; phylum Pseudomonadota; class Alphaproteobacteria; order Rhizobiales; family BM303; genus BM303. The sequence continues at coordinate 40 of JAJRYE010000006.1, forward strand.
AGGCTCCAGCGCAGCCGCCCATTGCTACCGCCGCAAAATAGTGGCAAAACACAAGGAGAACAAATTCTACTTGTCAGTGGACCAAAATTTGGGGGCAGGTCAATTCAACAAGATCGCTTCTGCGATAGAGAACACGGGAGCGAAGACCAGGACCAGCCTTTAGGAAAGTTGGACCGGAACCATCTACACGCATACGCTCAAGGGTTTTGGGAGAGAGCCGAAGAAATTCAGCAGCTTCCGGTGTTGTGAGATAGAACATGTCGGGATTATGTTTCGCTCTGCCGGTCATTGTTTTGTCTCCTGCTCTTTATGAAGACCGCCCATTGCGGCCTTGTCGCAGAAGACAGGGACGAGACATCAAACAGTTTGCCGCCCTGAAACCGCAGGCGCATCTTTTTGCAAAAAAGTTGCGGGGCTTGGCAGACTGGACATGTTTCGTCACACTGCGACAGCCATGGTCGCTCATGGCGCGGGCTTTGAATTGCAGGAGATGTAAGAAATAAACGGTAAAGAAGAGCAAAATCCAGACGCTCGACACATGCCGTAACGCCCGGAACCACTGTATTTTTTGGCAAAAACTTCGCTTCAGGGTGGTAGCTATTTGGTAGCTATTGTTTTTTGAGGGATTCTAATCATTTGCTTAACTATTTGAAAACAATGGTGAGCCCACCAGGATTCGAACCTGGGACCTACTGATTAAAAGTCAGTTGCTCTACCAGCTGAGCTATGGGCCCTTACCAAGAATCTGCGGATAATTACGGGGATGCGCCGCCCGGGTCAATAGGAATTCTCACTTATTTCTCAACAAAATCCCCGCAGCGCGGCGCCGGCTTGTTGCCCCATGGCATGATCGGCACCGTGGAGGTTGAATTTTTAGGGCTGCCTTCAATGAGTTTATCGGAATAGACCAGATAAACAAGTACATTGCGTTTGATATCGCAGCCGCGGACAATGCGCATTTTCTTGAAGAAAACCGAGCGGCGCTGACGGAAGACCTCATCGCCCTGGGTGAATTTGCCCTTGATTGTGACCGGTCCGATCTGGCGGCAGGCGAGGGAGATGTCGGAAAGCTCTTCGGCCAGACCAATCCAGCCTTTCCAGCCGCCCTTTTCCGGCACGGTAAAATGACAGGCAACCCCGTCGATCAGCGGATCGTCGATGGCATAGGTCGCCAGCTTGTGATCGGGGGATAAAAATTTGAAAACGGTACTCTTCTTGAAGATCAGATCAGGCTCGCCGCCCGCCAGAACCGCAGAATGGGGGAGAAGAAGCAGGGGGGCGAGAAGCAGGAGATGAAAAAGGCGCAAGAGAAATGTCCTGATCTGGATGGTCGTGATCTTATCCGGATATCGTATCTGAGCGGCCGCACTTCAAGGTGGCAAGGACGGGTTTGCCCTCAGGCCTGCGCCATTTTTGCAAAAGCGTTTGCCAGATCGTCCACCAGATCTTCCACCGCTTCAAGACCAATATGGAAGCGAAGGGCATGGCCGCGTTCACGCCACGCGGTTGCGGTGCGGTATGTGGCGGGGTCGAACGGGATGACCAGACTTTCAAAACCGCCCCAGGAATAGCCCATTCCAAATAGTTGCAGCGCATTGAGGAAGGCATCGCGGGCCGGTTTTGAGCAAGGGTTCAGGATGAGACTGAAGAGGCCCGATGCGCCGCTGAAATCACGCTTCCAGAGATCATGGCCGGGATGCGAGGGCAGGGCGGGATGCAGGAGTTTGGCCACTTCCGGGCGCGCTTCGAGCCATCGGGCGATCTCAATCGCATTGTTCATATGGCGCTCAAGGCGCACATCAAGGCTGCGCAGGCCGCGCAGGGCCAGAAAGATATCATCGGGGCCGGCGGTCTGTCCCATGGCGCCATGCGAATCATAAAGCTGTTTCCAGCACGCTTCATTTGTTGTTATGGAACCCATCATGACGTCGGAATGGCCGACAATATATTTTGTTGCCGCCTGGATGGAGACATCCACGCCGTGCTCAAAAGCCTTGAAATAGAGCGGCGAGGCCCAGGTGTTATCAGTAAAAACAAGGACGCCGTGCTCTGCTGCGACTTTTGAGATGGCCGGAATATCCTGTATCTCGAAGGTCTGGGAGCCGGGGCTTTCGGTGAAAACCAGCCTTGTCCCGGGGCGCAGTTTTTCTCCAATCGCTGCCCCTGCCAGCGGGTCGTAATATTCGGTCTCGACCCCCAGGCGTTTCAGGACGCTGTCGCAAAAGATGCGTGTGGGGGAATAGACGCTGTCGGTGACCAGAATATGATCGCCCGCTTCGACAAAGCTTAAAATGGCTGTGGAGATAGCCGCCATCCCGGACGGGGCCAGCCGGGTGCCGTAGCCGCCGCCGAGCTCGGTGATGGCGTTCTCCAGCGCGTCGATGGTGGGGGTGCCGCGGCGGCCATAGCTGTATTTCTGATTACGGGTCTCAAGCGCGGCCACGTCGGGATAAAGGATGGTCGAGGCGTGATAGACCGGCGGATTGACGATGCCGAAATTCTCCTCCGGGTTGCGGCCCGAAAGGGTGACTTTGGTCGAATCGTGATATTTGTCAATTGTGTGTTTTGCGCCGGACATTGGCGGTTCCCCCGTGTTTGCGGTGTGATTTGTCATGATCTAAAGTAATATTGCGGGAATTTCCAGATGGGTTTGATGTTGCTCGGATCGGGTTAATTCCATGCATTCATATTTTTCATGGCATAAATTCATGTTTTTCATGAAAAACCCTTGACGGTGATGGGAAAATCGCTTGTGATGCGGCTTGTGTAGTGAACACAGTTGCGGCCGTGGGCGTTGTGCCTTTGGTTGCAGAAGGGTTTTGGTCCTGATGTGAGGTGCGTTCGCCGCGCCAGGTCAGGGGCAGGATTAAAAATTAATTGCGAGGGAAGGCTTCTCAATATGAAGAAACTTATGGTTACTGCGGCACTTGGTGCCGTTATGGGTCTGGCTGCGGGTGCTGCGAGCGCCGGTACAATCGAGGATGTCAAAGCCAAGGGCTTTGTCCAGTGCGGTGTGAGCCAGGGGCTGCCGGGCTTCTCGAATCCGGATGACAAGGGCAACTGGACCGGACTTGACGTGGATGTCTGCCGTGCCGTTGCCGCGGCTGTTTTCGGCGATGCCTCCAAGGTTAAATACACCCCGCTTTCGGCCAAGGAACGCTTCACGGCTCTGCAGTCGGGCGAAATTGACATGCTTTCGCGCAACACCACCTGGACCGCAACACGCGACACGGCGCTGGGTCTGAACTTCGCCGGCGTCAATTATTATGATGGTCAGGGCTTCATGGTCCGCAAGTCACTTGGCGTCTCCAGCGCGCTTGAGCTTTCCGGCGCCGCGGTTTGCACCAATACCGGCACAACTACCGAGCTGAATGTGGCGGATTATTTCCGTTCGCACAAAATGCCGTATGAAATCGTTGCTTTTGAAAAATCCGACGAAGTTGTTCAGGCGTATAATGCCGGCCGCTGCGACGTTTACACGACAGATGCTTCGGGCCTTTATGCCCAGCGCCTGAAACTGACCAAACCGGATGAGCATATCGTGCTGCCGGAAATCATTTCCAAGGAGCCGCTCGGCCCGGTTGTCCGCCAGGGTGACGACCAGTGGTTCAATCTGGTCAAATGGTCGCTTTTCGCCATGGTCAATGCCGAGGAAATGGGCGTGACATCGGCCAATGTTGACGAGATGAAAAAGTCAACCAATCCGGCCATCCGCCGTCTTCTGGGTGTTGAAGGCAAATTTGGCGAGAATATGGGCGTCAGCAATGACTGGGCCTTTAACATCGTCAAGCAGGTTGGCAATTACGGTGAAGCGTTTGACCGCAATGTCGGCCCCAAGACCCCGCTCGGCATCGCCCGCGGCGTCAATGCCTTGTGGAGCAAGGGCGGCATTCAGTACGCACCGCCGATCAGGTAAGCAATAATCAAGGGGGAACCGCGCCGCGGTTCCCCTTTGTACTTCAGACCCAAAAATTTATTAAAACAAGAATGTGATCACCCGGGCCTGTAACGGCCGGGAAGGTTGCTGTTTAAACGGGGTGGCAATGTCAGTATCGACTGAAAAGGACGATAGCGCGCGGGTTCCGTTATGGAATGACCCGAATGTTCGCGGCCTGGTTTCGCAAATTGTGCTGATCGCATTTATTGTGTGGTTCGGCTATGAACTGTTCAGCAATTACGCCTCCAATATTGCCAAGCGCAACATTGCCACGGGGTTTGGTTTCCTGAGCACCACGGCCGGGTTTTCAATCGCCCAGACCCTGATTCCCTATACGGAAGAATCATCCTATGGTCAGGCTTTTCTGGTCGGGTTGCTGAACACGCTGCTGGTTTCGGGCATCGGTATTTTCTTTGCGACCATACTTGGCGTCCTGCTGGGGATCGCGCGGCTTTCCAAAAACTGGATTATAGCCAAACTGGCCACCATGTATGTCGAGACGCTGCGCAACATCCCGCTGCTGTTGCAGATTTACTTCTGGTATGTTGCGGTGCTGGGCGTGTTGCCGATGCCGAGAAACGCAGCTTCATTGCTTGATTCGTTTTATCTTCACAAGCGCGGGCTCTCCATGCCCAAACCGATATTCGACAGTGCGGCGGTTATTGTTCTTCTGGCGTTGATCGCCGCCATTGTTCTGGTGGTTTTTCTGAGCCGCTGGTCGCGAAAAAGGCAAGAGGCGACCGGTGAGCAGTTTCCGGTTTTTCTTTCGAGCCTTGGCATTCTGATAGCTCTGCCGGTGGTGGCCTATTTCCTTTCCGGCTCTCCCATTCATCTGGAATACTCGGTGCTCAAGGGCTTTAATTTCAGGGGCGGCATGACGCTTATTCCTGAATTCATGGCCCTGCTTCTGGCGCTGGTGCTTTATACCGCCTCTTTCATTGCCGAGATTGTCCGCGCCGGCATTCAGGCGGTTTCGCACGGGCAGACAGAGGCAGCCGGTGCCCTGGGGCTGCGGCCCGGACAGATCTTGCGGCAGGTGGTTATTCCCCAGGCCCTGCGGGTGATTATTCCGCCATTGACAAGCCAGTATCTCAATCTGACCAAGAACTCGTCTCTGGCAGCGGCCATCGCCTACCCGGATGTCATGCATACCTTTGCCGGTATCGTGCTTAACCAGACAGGCCAGGCGGTTGAAATTATCCTGATAACCATGGCGGTTTACCTGACGATATCGCTTCTCACATCGATGTTCATGAACTGGTACAATGCCAAAATCGCGTTGGTGGAGCGCTAGGACAATGAGCGATCATTACATCAGAAAAGAAGATGCGCCCCTGCTGCCGCCGCCATCATCGGTGGCTGGTCCGGTGCACTGGATTCGTGAAAATCTGTTCTCGGGCTGGTTCAACTCCATTATGACGTTACTTGCGATCTATGTGCTGGTGGTGACCGTTCCGGGGCTGGTTGAATATCTTTTTATCAATGCGGTCTGGGACAGCGTTGACGGCAAGGCCTGCCGGCCCGCGGCGGGCGGGGGACCCAACCCGGCGGACTGGTCCGGGGCATGCTGGTCATTCGCGAAAGCAAAATTCGGATTCTTTATGTATGGGTTTTACCCGGACGCCCTGCGCTGGCGGGTTGACCTGACCGGCGTTATCGGTGCTGTCGGACTTGTCCTGCTGCTGATTGAAACCATTCCCCACAAGCGCTGGACAGCCGTTTTTATGCTGTTTGTCTATCCCGTTATTGCCTATATCCTGCTTTCAGGCGGTATGTTTAATCTGGAATATGTCGAAACCAACAGATGGGGCGGCATTCTGGTGACGCTGGTGGTGGCAATTACGGGCATCGTGGTATCGCTGCCGCTGGGGATTTTACTGGCTCTGGGGCGGCGCTCCAAAATGCCGGCTATGCGCTTTGCCAGCGTTCTGTTTATTGAAATCTGGCGCGGGGTTCCCTTGATCACGGTGCTGTTCATGGCCAGTGTCATGCTGCCGCTGTTTTTGCCCGAGGGGGTGCATTTTGACAAATTGTTGCGCTGTCTTATCGGGGTGGCGCTGTTTTCAACCGCTTACATGGCCGAGGTTGTGCGCGGCGGCTTGCAGGCCATTGTGCGCGGCCAGTATGAGGGCGCCCAGGCGCTGGGGCTGAGCTACTGGAAGACCATGGGACTGATTATTCTTCCCCAGGCGCTCAAGCTGGTGATCCCGGGGATCGTCAACACCTTTATCGGTCTGTTCAAGGATACAACCCTTGTTCTGATTGTCGGCATTCTTGACCTGCTGGGCACGGTCCAGACCGGTTTGACGGACGCCAAATGGTTCAGCCCGAACACGGCAACATCAGCTTATATATTCACTGCGGCCATCTTCTGGGCGTTTTGTTTTGCCATGTCACGCTATTCAATTTACATGGAAAATAAACTGCATACCGGACACAAACGTTAAAAACCGCTTGAGAAACAAGGAAATTTCCGATGAATGCACCAGTAAACGCTAGTAACGGCGGTGAGGGCGTCCAGGCTGAAAATGCCATCGAGCTTATCAGCATGAACAAATGGTATGGCGACTTTCATGTCCTGCGCGATATTAACCTCGAGGTCAAACACGGCGAACGCATCGTGGTCTGCGGCCCGTCGGGGTCGGGCAAATCAACCATGATCCGCTGCATCAACCGTCTTGAGGAGCACCAGAAGGGCAAGATCATTGTCGATGGTATCGAGCTGACCAATGATCTGAAAAAAATTGATGAAATCCGCCGTGAAGTCGGCATGGTGTTTCAGCATTTCAATCTGTTTCCGCATCTTACCGTGAAGCAGAACTGCACATTGGCGCCGATCTGGGTGCGCAAAATGCCCAAATCGGAAGCGGATGAAATCGCCATGAAGTACCTTGAACGGGTGAAAATTCCCGAGCAGGCGGATAAATATCCCGGTCAGCTCTCGGGCGGACAGCAGCAGCGCGTCGCCATTGCGCGCTCATTATGCATGAGCCCCAAGATCATGCTGTTTGACGAACCAACCTCGGCGCTTGATCCGGAAATGATCAAGGAAGTGCTGGATGTGATGGTGGGGCTGGCGCATGAAGGCATGACCATGCTGGTGGTGACGCATGAGATGGGATTTGCCAAGGAGGTCGCCAACCGGGTGATTTTCATGGATGAAGGCCAGATTGTCGAGGCAAACGAGCCCGAGGAGTTCTTCAACAATCCGCAAAGCGATCGCACCAAACTCTTCCTGAGCCAGATTTTGATTTAGCAGATCAATATTGCCCGGCTTTATTTGCCCGCGTGGCGGCGCAAAAAACGCGAGATCATGGCGACGCAGCCGATGCCGGCAATAATCGCGCCGGTGGTTTGTGCCGTCTCCGCCTGTCCGAACCAGCCATAGGCAAGGGTTACGGCGCCTGTCAGAAGCAGGATCAGGGGAAGAGAGGATACAAAAGCAAGGATTTTTCCCGCGCCCTGATTTGAAGCGGCCGGTCTGTTGGTGTTTCTTTTATCCATAACGGATATTTGTCCTGATTGCTTCTCACCCTTGTAGAAAACGAGCCTTTTCTCTCCGGCGGTGGCGGTGTTATTATAAATGAAAAACCAGTAATAAAAAGGCCCGCGGGGTGAGCGCGGGCCTTTTCAGATCATGTCCGGGGCAGACGATTAATTCTTGTAATAATCGTATTTGCCGTCTTTCCATTCATAGAACAGATAACCGGGGAGGGTGACATCGCCCTTCTTGTCAAAGCTCAGATCGCCAAGAACGGTTTTGAACTTGCCGGAATTGAGGGCCGGGATGACCTTGGCCGGATCGGCGGAGCCGGCGGCCTTGGCGGCCTGCGCCCATACCTGTACGGCGGCATAGGTGTAGAGCACATAACCTTCGGGCTCAATGCCCTTGGCGCGGAATTTCTTCACCAGATCCTGCGCGCCAGGGTTTTTGCGCGGGTCGGGGCTGAAGGTCATCAGCGTGCCTTCACCGGCCTTGCCCGTGATGGCCCAATACTCGTTGGTGACGAGCGCATCGCCCGAGACCAGAACCGTCTTCATGCCCTGATCACGCATCTGGCGCACGATGAGACCGGCTTCGGTGTGATAACCGCCAAGATAAAGCACATCAACCTTGGCCTGTTTCAGCTTGGAGACAAGAGCGGAATAGTCTTTTTCGCCGGCTGTAATGGCTTCATACATGACTTCCTTGCCACCAGCGGCGTTAAAAGCCCTGCGGGTTTCGTCGGCGAGGCCCTTACCGTAAGCGGTTTTGTCATGAATGATGGCGATGTTCTTGCCGGGGAAGGTTTTGACGAGGAACTGGCCGGCTGTTTTGCCCTGCTGGTCATCGCGGCCGCAGACGCGATAAACATTCGGGCCGCCTTCATCGGTCAGTTTCGGGTTGGTGGAGGCCGGTGAAATCTGGACAACGCCTTCTTCCTCGTAAACCTTGGAAGCGGGGATCGAAGAGCCGGAGCAAAAATGCCCGGCCATGAAAACCACGCCTTTTGATACCATCTGGTTGGCGACAGCCACGGCCTGCTTGGGGTCGCAGGCGTCATCACCGATATTGAGGTGCAGTTTCTGCCCCAGAACGCCGCCGGCGGCATTGATATCGGCTACAGCCTGTTCCGCGCCGGCTTTCATCTGGGCGCCAAACGAGGCGTATTGACCGGTCATCGGACCGGCGGTGGCAATTTCAATATCAGCCCATGCAGGGGCCGAAAAAGCAAGACCGGCGCTCAACGCCAGACCGGCAAGTATGAGTTTTTTCATAAGTTCTCTCCCTATTTTGGTTGGTAAAACAATTTATTATTGGCGCATGTTAGCGCGTGGCCGCCATTGTGCAACAATTTTCAGGCAAGGTCACGCTTTACGTTCTTTCCAGGTAAACGGGCCTGTGCGTTCATAAAGCCAACTGTATTTTGAAACCATCTGGTTGGTGCGGGTTACCCGGAAGCCAAGCCCGGCCATGATCATGAGCACACTCGTATCAACCAGATAATAATGCAGGGACAACAGCGTGCCGTCAAACAGGGCGAAGTGAAAAAAACGAAGGACAGCGCCCAGGACCATCATGAAAAAAACCAGACGGGATACAGGTCTCCAGCCGATCGCCATGGCCCGGCCCGTGAGCCACGCGGCGCCGCCGCCGATAGTGACGGTGAGAATCAGGAATACAAATACCGATTGTTCTTCATAAAGAATACTCATGATTTTATCCCTTCGGCACCGTTATCCCGGCTTGTCCCGGAATGACAGGAAACGGTTACATGTCTGGCGGCGCTATCCATCATTATCCACCTTCCAGATAGGCGGCGCGGACTTCTTCATTGCCAAGAAGTTCGTCCCCGGTGCCGGTCATGGTAATCTTTCCGTTCACCATGACATAACCTCTGTGCGCCAGACGCAGGGCATGAAAGGCATTTTGCTCAACCAGAAAAACGGTCAGCCCCTGTTGCTCGTTCAATTCGCGGATGGCGTCAAAAATCTGCCGCACCAGAATGGGCGCAATCCCCAATGAGGGTTCATCCAGCAGCAGGAGCTTGGGCTCGCCCATCAGGGCGCGGCCAATGGCCAGCATTTGCTGCTCGCCGCCCGACAAGGTGCCCCCGCGCTGGGCGTGGCGTTCCTTGAGTACCGGAAACAGATCGTAAACCCGCTCCAGATTGGCGTCGAAATGCTCGGGATCGGCGATGCTGGCCCCCATCTGAAGGTTTTCCAGAACACTCATGCGGCCGAAAATGCGCCGCCCTTCGGGCGACTGGGCAATGGATGAGCGCATGATCTCATGGGTGGGCATTTTGGTGATATCCATGCCGTCAAACAGGATCTGGCCGCTGCGCGCCCTTGGGGTGCCGCATATGGTCATCATCAAGGTGGATTTGCCCGCGCCATTGGCGCCGATGAGGGTTACGATTTCGCCGGGATGGACTTCGATATCCACACCGCGCAGGGCGATGATCTTGCCGTAATAGGTCTCGACATCGGTGACCTTTAAAAGCGGTTCGCTCATGATCCGCTCTCCTGTTCAAGCTCGTCTTCCTCAACGCCGAGATAGGCGGCGATGACATTGGGGTCGTTGCGGATGAATTCCGGCGTCCCGTCGGAAATTTTTACCCCGTAATCGAGAACGACAATATGATCAGATATGCCCATCACCACGCTCATATCGTGTTCAATCAGCAGGATCGAGATGTTTTCCTCATCGCGGATATTGAGAAGCAGCTGGTTGAGATCATGGGATTCGCGCGGGTTCAGCCCGGCGGCCGGCTCATCGAGACACAAAAGCTCGGGCCCGGTGCACATGGCGCGGGCAATTTCAAGACGGCGCTGGTCGCCGTAAGGAAGGTCTCCGGCGGCCGTATCGGCGCGGTCGATGATGCCGATTTTATCCAGCCAGTAGGCCGCCTTTTCGATCGCCCGTTTTTCAGCCTCGCGAAAATGCGGCAGGCCGAAAATGCCGCCAATGGTGAAATAGGAGGCCAGCATCAGCTTGTTGTGCTGGGCGACCAGCAAATTCTCCAAGACCGTCATATTGGAAAACAGGCGGATATTCTGGAAGGTTCTGGCCACCTTCGCCTTGTAACAGATCCGGTGTTCCTCAAGGCGTTCCAGAAGAAAGCTTTCCCCGCCGCGCTGGGTGAGGGTCACCATGCCTTCGGTGGGCTTGTAGAAGCCAGTGAGACAGTTGAATACGGTGGTTTTTCCGGCGCCGTTGGGGCCGATCAACGCGGTGATATCGCCGCGCCCGGCGACAAAACTCAGATTGTCAATCGCCGTCAGACCGCCGAATTTCATTGTCAGGTGCTCGACATTGAGCACCGGATTGTTTTCCCATTCGGGTATCAGGCTGCTCATGACGCCGTCTCCCGGGCTGTCGCCGCTTTTGGCCCGTCCGGCGGGTGCAGTCTGACGGAAGGGTGACGGGTGGTAATCAGGCCGCGCGGCCGCCAGACCATGATGACAACCATGGCGCCGCCGAAGATCAGCATGCGGTATTGTTCAAATTCGCGGAAGACCTCAAACCCGCCGATGAGCGCCACCGAGGCGATGACAATGCCGATCTGGCTGCCCATGCCGCCCAGAACCACGATCGCCAGAATAATGGCCGATTCGATGAAGGTGAAGGATTCAGGGCTGATGAAGCCCTGGCGCGCGGCAAAGAAGGAACCGGCGAAACCGCCGAACATGGCCCCCATGGCAAATGCCGTCAGCTTAGTGGTGGTGGTGTTGATCCCCAGTGAAGAACAGGCGATCTGATCCTCGCGCAGAGCTTCCCAGGCGCGGCCGATGGGCAGATTGCGTAGTCTGATGGTCACAGCAGCGGTAATCAGCGCCAGGGTAAGGATAACGTAATAAAGGAAAATTATGCGGTGGATGGACGAGAATTCAAGGCCGAAAAATTGAGCGAATGTGCCCTCGCCAAATCGTTTGAACTCCAGACCGAAGAAGCTCGGGCGCGGAATACCGGAAATGCCATCCGGGCCGCCGGTGAAGGAGTACCAGTTGAGCAGGACGATGCGGATAATCTCGCCAAAGGCCAGGGTGACGATGGCGAGGTAATCGCCGCGCAGGCGCAGAACCGGAAAGCCCAGAATGACCCCCCAGGTGGCGGCAAGAAGACCGGCCAGCGGCAGGCATTCCCAGAATGTGAGGTCGAAATAAGTCGCCAGCAGGGCAAAGGAATAGGCCCCGACGGCATAAAAGGCGACATAGCCCAGATCAAGCAGGCCAGCATAGCCAACGACGATATTGAGTCCCCAGCCCAGCATGACATAGGTCAGGATGAGGATGAAAAGATCAATGATATAGCGGTCAGAAAATGGCATGAAGGGCAGGGCGATCGCGGCGAAAACCAGCACGGGCGCTGCGTATTTGCCAAAATTGGGGATTTTGGGAAACAGGCTGCGGGCCGGCTTTTTCTCTGCCGTTTGCCGCGGTTTGCGCGACCACCAGAACATGTGCAGGGCAAAACGGCCGACAAAGACCAGCGCTACGGCCAAGCCTGCCAGCCAGAAGCGCGGTTCCAGTTTCAAACCGGTGTTTATGTCGACAATCTTCACGCCCAGAATGAGGGAGGTCAGGACCAGCGTAAGGAGCGCTGAGAAGAAGGCATCCTTTAACGCCGCTTTCAAAAGGCTGTCATTGGAGGTTTTCATGGATGACATGGGATTTAGACTTTCTCCACTTCAGAGCGGCCCAAAAGACCGGAGGGGAGAAAGATCAGCACCAGCGCCAGCATGTAGAAAGCAGCGACATCCTTGTACTCGATGGTGAAATAGGCCGACCAGAAGGTCTCGATCAGCCCGATGAGCAACCCGCCGAGCATGGCGCCAGGCAAGGAGCCGATGCCGCCCAAAACCGCCGCCGTGAAGGCCTTGATGCCGACGACGAAACCGATATAAAAGTCAATCACGCCGTAATACAGCAGATACATGAAGCCGGCTACCGAGGCCAGCGCCGCGCCCATGACGAAGGTGAGCGAAATCGTCCGGTCCACATTGATGCCGAGCAGGGAGGCCATTTTGCTGTCCTGCTCACAGGCGCGCTGGGAGCGGCCCAGGGGGGTTTTGGAAATCAGCAGCGAAAAGGCGATCATCAGAACGACTGTGGTGACGATGATCAGGATTTGCATATTGCTCAAATTGACGACAAATTCTGAATCTTCAAAGAACTGGAAACCACCGGTAATCACCGGCTGCAAGGGGCGGTTGCGGGCGCCCTGGGTGACCTGAATATAATTTTGCAGCACAATCGACATGCCGATCGCGGTGATCAGCGGCGCGAGGCGGAACGAGCCGCGCAAGGGCCGGTAGGCAAGGCGTTCAACCGTCCAGCCGTAACTGGCGGTGACAATCATGGAGATGATCAGCACGATCAGCAGGGCGAGTGGAACCGAGGTTATCCCCAGGGCGACGAGCCCCATGAAAACAATCAGGGAGATAAAAGTGCCGACCATGAAAATATCGCCATGAGCAAAATTGATCATGCCGATAATGCCATAGACCATGGTGTAGCCAATCGCGATCAGGCCGTAAATAGAGCCTAATGTCACGCCATTTATCAGTTGCTGAAGGAAATACTCCATTTGTCCCCCCTCGGACGGTTTTTTATTGTCAGACCTGTTTTGCGGCCATTCACAACTCTCACTCTGGCAAGCTGCCAAGCGCACCATTACAAGCAAATCAGGGTTCATCAATCAAGTTTAAAATTCAACAGACGTCTGGTGTGCTTCATTTTTTGATTTTCTCGGCACCGGCCCGCTTCCCTTTCCTGCCACCCATGCCATTGTTATCCTGTGGATGGCAGGAAAGGGAAGCGGGCCGGTGCCGTTTAAAGGTGAAAGACTCAAACTTTTTATGAATTCAAGAAAAGGATTGCAAACGAGAACAAAACATGTACATTGCGAATCAATGGATTGTAACATGGCAGTGTGAGATAAGGACGGTAAAGTTATGGCTCAAAATTCGCTCAGGGTTGTTGACGGGGGCACAATGGATAAATCGAAGGCGCTGGACGCCGCGTTAGGTCAGATTGAACGGGCTTTCGGCAAGGGCTCGATCATGAAGCTTGGCAAGGGGGAGCGGGTGGTCGAGGTCGAGTCCATATCGACAGGATCGCTCGGCCTTGATATCGCGCTTGGCATTGGCGGCTTGCCGCGCGGGCGGGTTGTGGAGATTTATGGTCCAGAATCCTCGGGCAAGACGACTCTGGCGCTGCATGTTCTGGCCGAGGCGCAAAAAGCCGGCGGGATTTGCGCCTTTCTCGATGCCGAGCATGCGCTTGATCCGACCTATGCGCAAAATCTCGGGGTGAATCTGAATGAATTGCTGATCTCGCAACCTGATACCGGCGAGCAGGCTCTGGAAATTACCGATACGCTGGTGCGTTCGGGCGCGGTGGATATTGTGGTGATCGATTCGGTGGCGGCGCTGACACCGCGAGCCGAGCTTGAGGGCGAGATGGGCGATTCGCTCCCTGGTTTGCAGGCGCGATTGATGAGCCAGGCGATGCGCAAGCTTACCGCCTCGATCGCGCGCTCCAACTGCATGTTGATCTTCATCAACCAGATCCGGATGAAAATCGGCGTCATGTTCGGCAGCCCTGAAACCACGACAGGGGGCAATGCGTTGAAATTCTACGCTTCCGTGCGTCTCGATATCCGCCGCATCGGCGCCATCAAGGACCGGGATGAGGTGATCGGCAACCAGACGAGGGTGAAAGTGGTCAAGAACAAGGTGGCGCCGCCCTTCCGCCAGACCGAGTTTGACATCATGTATGGCGAGGGGATTTCCAAGGTTGGTGAAATTCTTGACCTTGGCGTCAATGTCGGCGTGGTGGAAAAATCAGGCTCGTGGTACTCTTATGACAGCCAGCGTATCGGCCAGGGGCGCAACAATGCCAAGACATTCCTGAAAGAGCATCCGGAAATGGCGGATGAGATCGAGCTTGCCATCCGCCGTGAATCCGGCCTTGAAGACGCCGGGGCCGAAACGGACAAGGAAAAGCTCGGGAAGGGCAAGAGTGCATAAAGCTTTCCTGTTTGCTTCTTCTCCTTTAAAGGCGCCCGGGACATGGGCGCCTTTTATTTTTACATTTATAACTTTGCAAATGTGGACAGGGCACATGGGCAAGGTTACAACACGCCAGAATGAAATCGTTTAAGGAACAGGTACCATGGCGGGTCTAAATCAGATCAGATCGGCATTCTTCGATTTTTTTGCTGCGGAGGGGCACGAGATTGTGCCCTCCAGCCCGCTTGTGCCGCGCAATGATCCAACATTGCTGTTTACCAATGCCGGCATGGTGCAGTTCAAGAATGTGTTCACCGGGGTTGAAAAGCGGCCCTATTCCACGGCGGTGACCTCGCAAAAATGCGTCCGCGCCGGGGGCAAGCATAATGATCTTGAAAATGTCGGCTATACGGCGCGGCATCATACATTTTTCGAGATGCTGGGCAATTTCTCCTTTGGCGATTATTTCAAGGAACGGGCGATCGATCTGGCCTGGAAGCTGATTACAAAGGAATACGGGCTTGATCCGGCGCGCCTGCTGATCACGGTTTATTCCGAAGATGACGTGGCTTATGATTTGTGGCGCAAGATCGCCGGGTTGCCGGAATCCAAAATTATCCGCATTGCCACCAGTGACAATTTCTGGTCCATGGGTGATGTGGGGCCGTGCGGGCCGTGTTCGGAAATCTTCTATGATCACGGTGAACACATCAAGGGCGGCCCGCCGGGCAGCCCGGATGAAGACGGCGACCGGTTTGTAGAAATCTGGAATCTGGTGTTCATGCAATATGAACAATATGCCGGCGGGAAGCGCGAGGAATTGCCCAAACCTTCGATAGATACCGGCATGGGGCTGGAACGGATCGCCGCGGTTTTACAGGGCACCCATGACAATTACGAAACCGATCTGTTCCGCCACCTCATCGCCGCTTCCGAGGCGGCGACAGGTGTTGCGGCCACGGGTGAGCATAAAGCCTCGCACAGGGTGATTGCTGATCATTTGCGCGCTTCAAGCTTCCTGATCGCCGAAGGGGTCTTGCCCTCAAATGAGGGCCGTGGCTATGTGCTGCGGCGGATTATGCGCCGCGCCATGCGTCACGGTGAATTGCTGGGTATGCGCGAGCCGCTGATGTACCGTCTGGTGCCGGCGCTTTTGCAGGAGATGGGGCAGGCGTTTCCCGAACTCGTGCGCGCCAAATCCCTGATTACCGAAACCTTGCAACTTGAAGAATCGCGTTTCCGTAAAACGCTTGATCGCGGCCTGAAGATGCTTGAAGATTCAGCGCGCGAATTAAAAAGCGGCGATGCATTGCCAGGTGCAGTGGCGTTCAAGCTTTATGATACTTACGGCTTTCCGTTTGATTTGACCGAGGATGCCCTGCGCCCGCGCAATATCAGCGTTGAAAAAAGCGGCTTTGACGCCGCCATGGCAAAACAGCGCGCCGATGCTCGGGCCGCCTGGTCCGGTTCGGGGGAGCTTGCGGATGAACGCATCTGGTTTGAGTTGCAAGACAAGCACGGGGCAAGCGAGTTTTTAGGCTATGACACGGAAAAAGCCGACGGCATTGCGCTGGCTGTGGTGAAGGCGGGTAAAGAGGCGCCAAAGGCGGTGGCGGGCGATGAGGTCGCCGTTATTCTCAACCAGACGCCGTTTTATGCCGAGGCGGGCGGTCAGACCGGCGATCGGGGCGAGATGACGGGGGCTGATGGTCTGCGCATCAAAATTACCGATACGCTCAAGAAGGCCGGGGATCTCATTGTGCATTACGGCCGGATTATTTCCGGTGAATTGAGCCCCGGCGCAGCGCTGCATATGATGGTTGATCATGCACGGCGACGCGCCACCCGGGCAAATCATTCGGCGACCCATATCCTGCATGAGGCCCTGCGCCGGGTTCTGGGCACTCATGTGGTGCAAAAAGGCTCAAGCGTCGGGCCGGACCGGTTGCGCTTTGATTTCTCGCATACCAGGGCCATGACGCAGGAGGAAATAGACGAGGTCGAGGCCATCTCCAACCGGATTATTTTGCAAAATGCCGGGGTTGAAACCCGCCTGATGGAAGTGGATGAGGCGATCGAATCGGGCGCGCAGGCCCTGTTTGGAGAAAAATACGGCGAGGAAGTGCGGGTTGTCTCCATGGGACGCGATTTTGGCAGCGGGGACAAACCCTATTCGGTGGAGCTTTGCGGCGGCACCCATGTGCGCCGGGCGGGCGATATCGGTCTGATCAAGATCGTGAGTGAAAGCGCCGTTGCCTCGGGCGTGCGGCGTATCGAGGCGCTGACCGGGCCGGGAGCCAAATCCTATCTCGATGCGCAGGACGCGCTTGTCCGCGCCGCCGCCCATGAGCTTAAAACAACACCGGAGGCGTTGATACCAAGGCTTGAGGCCCTGCTCAAGGAGCGCCGCGCCATGGAGCGGGAGCTGGCGGATGCACGGCGCAAGCTGGCCCTTGCCGCGCCGGAGGGAAGCGCGCAACAAGGGACCGGGATAGACAAGATCGGCGATCTGAATGTTATCGCCAGAACCGTGCACGGCGTGCAGCCGCGCGATTTGCGTGCGCTCGTCGATGAGGGTAAAACCCGGATCGGTTCGGGCATCGTGGCCATGATCTGCGTCAGTGATGAGGGCAAGGCCGGTCTGGCCGTGGGGGTGACCGATGATCTGACAAGCAGCTGCAGCGCGGTTGACCTCGTGCGCGCCGGAGCGGCGGCGCTTGGCGGCAAGGGCGGCGGCGGGCGGCCCGATATGGCCCAGGCCGGCGGACCCGATGGCGGCAAAGCCGAAGAAGCCCTGAATGCCATCCGCGAAAAGATCGGCGAGCTGGCGGCGGCAAATTGAGCGGGTTACTGCGCCAGAGACATTTCGGCTTCGTTGTGATGGGCCCGGGACTGCACTTCCAGATACAGGCGCTTGATTTGCGGAAATCGCAGCTTGATGGCTTTTTCAAGCTCGTAATTACAGTTTTCAATCTGCTGCGAGTTTAAATCGTCGCGGTAATCAAGACTTAATGCCAGCAATACGTCGTCAGGCCCCATATGCATGGTGCGCAATTCGTTGAGATGATCGATTGTGCCGGCCAGCGAGACGATTTCGCGTATCCCCGCCACCAGCTCGTCGCTGGCAGACTCGCCGATAAGAAGCCCCTTGGTTTCATAGGCCAGCATGATGGCAGCCCCGGCCAGAATGAGGCCGATGACCACCGAGGCGATACCGTCGGCCATTTCAAGCCCGAGATAATCTGCCGCCGCAATGCCGATGGCGGCGACAAAAAGCCCGAATATGGCGGCGGTATCTTCAAACAGGACCGTGAAAATGGTTGGGTCCTTGCTTTTGTGGATGGATTCAAACACTCCCTTTTTGCCCTTGGTCTTGCTGAATTCGGTATAGGCGATCCACCAGGCGGCGGCCTCGAAAACCAGCGCCAGCGCCAAAACGATATAATTGATGAGCGGGCTGGTTATGGGATGGGGATTAAAGAGCTTTTGAATGCCCTCATAGATGGAGACGCCCGAGCCCACGGCGAAAATCAGGATGGCGACGACAAAACTCCAGAAATAGATCTCGCGCGCATGACCAAAAGGGTGCTCGGCATCCGCCGGCCGCGCGGCGCGTTTCATGCCGTAGAGCAGCAGACCCTGATTGCCGGTGTCAACAAGCGAGTGAATGGCTTCGGAAAGCATGGCCGAGGAGCCGGTTATGCCGGCGGCGGCAAATTTTGTAATTGCAATTAGGGTGTTGCCCGCAAGCGCCGCGAAGACCACTTTCAGGGACGAATGTCCGGCCATGTTTTTCTCATTAAAGCTTATTTTTTATCCGGGAAAAGTTTGATCGTATCAATGGAGTAGCTGAATCGGGTAAATTGCCATGCCCGCGCGCCGCGTTTCAGAACGAAGGTGAAATAAATCCAGCGGTCGGTGGATGTGTAGGCCATATAGACGACCTTGCGCAGGGAATAGCCATGGGTTTCGTCGACAACCTTGTCAACATAGTGGACGCTTTCGTTTTCGCTGAACAGATTTGTCAGGTTCTGCCCCAGTTTCTCAATGGATTTGGTGTCGTAATTCTTGATTTTATGGTCGAGATTGGCAAGGGTTGTCAAAAGGCTGAAAAAATCATTCATGCGCTTTTCGCGGATCAGCCTGGCGAGTGAAGCCAGTTGCATGTCCGGATCCGCTGTCTCATTGAGCGGCGCCTGGGCAAATACGGATGAGTTGGCCGGAACCCAAACCGCGACGGCCAGAAAAACAGACAGGACCAAATGTCTAAAATGCCGGATGATCTTCATGATATCTATCGCCCTTTGTCAATCATCACGCCCCTCGCCGCGCCAAGTCTAGACGACTCGTGAAATGACGTAAACACATGCGTGGGTCATTTATAAAAAATTGGCGTAATCCATGCGCCAGAGCGATGAAAAATCTGGAGAATCAGTCCGTTAAAGGCTAGTGTAAAGCCTGATTGCGATGTAGAGCAGCCGGGGAAACAATGGGGGTGGTCCCGGGCGTTTTCTTTTGGGCTTCGGGGATCATGAAACTTGCCGGATAATGAAGATCAGATAGCAACGTCTCAAGGCGGGGCGCCCGAGCGCGGCATTGGCAGTATTTCCATCGAACAGGAGATGAAGACCTCCTATCTGGACTACGCCATGAGCGTGATCGTCTCGCGAGCGCTGCCCGATGTGCGCGATGGCCTCAAGCCGGTGCACCGTCGCATTTTATACGCCATGCATGAGAGCGGTTACGACTGGAACAAGCCTTACCGCAAATCCGCCCGCGTGGTGGGTGATGTTATGGGTAAATATCATCCCCATGGCGACCAGTCGATCTATGACGCGCTGGTGCGCATGGCGCAGGAGTTTTCTCTGCGGCTGCCGCTGCTTGACGGCCAGGGCAATTTCGGCTCGGTTGACGGCGATCCGCCCGCCGCCATGCGTTACACCGAAATCCGCAGCGCCAAACCGGCCCATGCCCTGCTGGCGGATATCGGCAGGGAAACGGTTGATTTTCAGGCCAATTATGATGATTCGGAGCATGAGCCGTCGGTGCTCCCGGCGCGGTTTCCCAATCTTCTGGTCAACGGCTCGGGCGGCATTGCGGTGGGGATGGCGACCAATATCCCGCCGCATAATCTGGGCGAGGTCATTGATGCCTGTCTGGCGATGCTGGACAATCCGCAAATCAGCTTTGAGGAGCTGAACGAAATCGTTCCGGGGCCGGATTTTCCCACCGCCGGGATCATTGTCGGGCGGGCAGGCATACGCTCGGCGCAAAGCACGGGGCGCGGCTCGGTGGTTATGCGGGCGCGGGTGGCCACCGAAACCGTGCGCAAGGATACCGAAGCGCTCGTTGTTACCGAAATTCCCTATCAGGTCAACAAGGCGGCGATGATCCGGAAAATTGCCGATCTGGTGCGGGACAAGAGGGTCGAGGGTATCCGGGATATCCGCGATGAATCCGACCGCCAGGGCATGCGGGTCGTGATCGAACTCAAACGCGATGCGGTGGCAGATGTGGTTTTGAACCAGCTCTACCGCTTCACCCAGCTGCAAAGCTCGTTCGGCTGCAATATGGTGGCCCTGAATGGCGGCCGGCCGGAGCTGATGACTTTAAAACAGATGCTGGCGGCGTTTAACGCTTTTCGCGAAGAGGTTATTTCGCGGCGCACCAAATATCTGCTCGGCAAGGCGCGCGAGCGGGCGCATGTTCTGGTCGGGCTGGTGATCGCGGTTGCCAATATTGATGAAATCATCAGGCTCATCCGTACAGCACCCAATCCGGCGAGCGCACGCGAGCAGTTGATGGCAAGAGACTGGCCGGCGGGCGATGTGGCGCCGCTGGTGCGACTGATCGCCGATCCGCGCCATGTTGTATCGGATAAAGGTACCTACAGGCTTTCAGAGACCCAGGCGCGCGCCATTCTTGATCTTCGCCTGCAAAGGCTCACGGCGCTGGGGCGCGATGAAATCGGCGATGAGCTCCATAAGCTGGGCGAGCAGATTGCCGATTATCTTGAAATTCTCAGCTCGCGGTCGCGCATTATCAGCATCATCCGCGAGGAGTTGCTTGAATCGCGTGAAGCCTTCGCCACGCCGCGGCGCACCGAGATTGTCGATGGCGGGTTCGAGTTTGAAGATGAAGATCTGATCCCGCGCGAGGAGATGGTGGTGACCGTCTCGCACAAGGGCTATATCAAGCGGGTGCCGCTTTCCACCTACCGGGCGCAGCGCCGCGGCGGCAAGGGGCGCGCCGGAATGGCGACACGGGATGAGGATTTTGTCGCCAGACTGTTTGTGGTCAATACCCACACGCCGGTGCTGTTTTTCTCCTCCGGCGGCATGGTTTATATGAAAAAGGTATGGCGGCTGCCGCTGGGCTCGCCCCAGGCACGCGGCAAGGCGCTGGTCAATCTGCTCCCCCTGAGCGAGGGAGAGCGGATTACCACCATCATGCCCTTGCCCGAGGATGAGGCGAGCTGGACTGATCTGCATGTGATGTTCGCCACCCGTTCGGGTAATGTGCGGCGTAATGACTTGTCCGATTTTACCAATATCCGCCAAAATGGCAAAATCGCCATGAAGCTCGATGAAGGCGACCAGATCATCGGCGTGCAGGACTGCACCGAGGAGGATGATGTTCTGCTCACCACCGCCATGGGGCAGGCGATCCGCTTCCCGGTAACCGATGTGCGCGTATTCAAGGGACGCGATTCAACCGGCGTGCGCGGTATCCGTTTGCAGGGGGATGATGCGGTGATTTCCATGGCCATCCTGCACCATGTGGAGGCGGACCCGACAGAGCGCGAGCTTTATCTGAAGCAATCCAGTGCATTGCGGCGGGTTCTTAAGGCAGGAGATGACGGGGGCGCGGAGGATGTTGCCGCCATTGACACTGATGAGGCCGGGCCGGACAGGCAGGAGTTGTTGCCAGGAGAACGCTACGCCGAGCTGGCTGCGCTGGAGCAGTTTGTCCTCACCACTTCTGCCAATGGCTATGGCAAGCGCACGTCTTCATATGAATACCGGGTGACGGGCAGGGGCGGCAAGGGCATCATCGCCATGTCGGTTTCTGAGCGCAACGGCAAGCTCACCGCATCTTTCCCGGTGCAAGACAGCGACCAGATCATGCTGGTCACCGATGGCGGCAAGCTGATCCGCTGCCCGGTTGAGGGGATTTCGATTCTGGGACGTTCGACCCAGGGCGTGACCATTTTCAGTACCGCCAAAGATGAAAAGGTTGTCTCGGTGGAACGTGTCGGCGAGGTCGATGAGGATGGGGACGAGCCGGAAGGGGCGGAAAACCCGCTACCGGGCGATGAGGACCTGCGGCATGATGTCGTTTGAGCTTTATCTGGGTTTTGTCGCCGCCTCTATCCTTCTCGTTGTTTTTCCCGGGCCCAATGTCACCATTATTGTCGCCAACAGCCTGACGCACGGGGTGCGCTCGGGGTTGTTGACGGTGGCGGGGACGGGGGCCGGGATTGCGGTTTTGCTTGGCGTGCTGATTGCCGGGCTGGCGCCGGTTATGGCGATAGTGTCACAGTGGTTTGACTGGCTGCGGCTGATGGGCGCGGCCTATCTTGCCTGGCTGGGGATTTCAAAGCTTCTCGCCTCGCGCCGCCCGGCGCATGAAGAGGCGCCGCGGGTGCCGCGCGGCGGCGGGTTCTGGCAGGGGTTTATTGTCCTTCTCGGCAACCCCAAGGTTTTGCTGTTTCTGGCCGCTCTGCTGCCGCAGTTTATTGATCCTGCCGGTAATCTTCTGGCGCAACTGGTTTTGCTCGGGGTGACGTTCCTCATTATTGAATTGCTGGGCGATGCGGTTTATGCCCTTGCGGCGGGCCGGGCCGGAGCAATGTTTTCCAAGGCGCGCAAAAAATGGATTGACAGGATCAGCAGCGTATTGCTGATTGGCGGCGGCATCTGGCTTTCGCTGGTGCGCCGCTGAGACAAAAACCCTGAGAGACTGTATCGATGAGTAAACCTTGCATAATCACGGTCGCTATTACCGGCTCGCTGCCGCGCAAGGAAGATAATCCGGCGGTGCCGATCACCCTGTCGGAACAGGTAGAATCCACCCATGAGGCGTTTGAGGCCGGGGCGTCTCTGGCGCATCTTCACGTGCGCAATGATGATCAGAGCACCACATCGGACCCGGAGCGTTTTCTGGCTCTGAAAGAGGGGCTGGAGAAGCATTGTCCGGGGCTGATCTTGCAGTTTTCCACCGGCGGGCGCTCCGGGGTTGGCGCCGAGCGCGGCGCCATGTTGCATCACCGGCCCGATATGGCCTCGCTCTCCACCGGTTCATGCAATTTCCCGACCCGGGTTTATGACAATTCGCCGGATCTGATTGCTGGTCTGGCGCGAAAAATGCTCAAATACGGCATCAAGCCGGAGATCGAAATCTTTGATCTGGCGATGCTTTATAATGCGGTGGATATGGCGGCGCGCGGCGAGATAGCGGGACGGCTGCATGTGCAATTTGTCCTTAATGTGAAAAATGCCCTGCCGGCGCGGCGCGAAATTCTCGAATTTGAGGTTGAACAGTTGAGCAGGCTTGCGCCTGACGCCACCTGGACGGCGGCGGGGATCGGGCGCTATCAGATTGTCGTCAACCGCTGGGCGCTGGAAATGGGCGGCCATTGCCGCACCGGGCTGGAAGATAATGTGCGTATGGATAAGACCACCCTTGCGCCGTCCAATGCGGCGCTGGTGAAAACGGTGGTGGATTTATGCCCCGAATATGGCCGCCATCCGGCAGCGCCGGCCGAGGCGCGTGAATTGCTTGGTCTGAAGCCGGTTTAGGACTGTTTCGCCGCTGCCGCCTCGCGCCACATGCGGCGCAGGGCGTCGAGCAGGCCGGTTCTTGTTGTGGACAGGTAAGCCTGGTTATCGGTCAGGTTTTTGGCAATATGGCGGTGGGCTCTGCCAAGATTATGATAGGGCATGGCGGGAAACAGGTGGTGGGTGGCGTGATAGCGCAGGCCGACCGGGGCCCACAGGGTGGTGAAAAATCGCTCGCCCGGCACATTTACCGAATCAAGATATTGCTCCGAAACACTCATTTGCTCCGTGCCGGGATTGCGGTAGGCATGGGCGGCCAGGGTGCGCAGGGAGTTGAGGAAAAAAATCATGACGCCGATCGCGTACCACAGATAAAAGGCCTTCATGGGCAATATCCCGAGGAAAAGCAAAGCTGCAGCGGTTGCGGCAAAAATAAAGGCGGCAAATTCCTGCCAGCGCCAGTTTGTATCGCTGGTAATGGCCCAGGCAGGGCGTTCATAGCTCAAATCAATGGTGAGGGAAGATGCCCGCTTCCAGGTAAATTTGCGAATGGCGGGGGAAAGATAGGACAGCGGCGTGAGGACCAGCGAACGCAAAATGAAAAAAACGGGCAGGATCAGGGATAAAAATACATAAGCGATCATACCGCCGGGCTGCTTTACCGCGAAGGGGATATATTCGCCATCCTTGTTTGTGCCATAGATATCGGGCTTGTGATGGTCGTTGTGAACGCCGTCATAGGAAAAGGATGGTACCAGAAGCGGGATGCCGCAAAGCAGATTCCATACCCGCCGGAAAAGCCGGAATGAGCCTTTGCGCAGATGCGCCAGTTCATGGATAAAAATCACCGCGCGGTAAAGCGCAAGGGCGGCAAAGCCGTAAGCGATATAAAACATGCCGTTATTCAGCGGCGTATTGAGGGCGGTATAAAAGGCCATCCAGCCAAGCGATATGGAGAGCAGAAAATCGGTCCAGTAGATTCCAGGGGTCGGTTTCATGAAGTCGACGGCGAGCCCGCGTACTTCATGCAAAGAAAAACCGCCGTTGTCCATGGTGTTTTCCCTCTCAATATTTGATGTTATTCTACCTGAATTCCAGAAAAATGGCAATAAAGAGAGAATTCAATATGGAATATTCAGTGCGTGAGGTTACAGGATTCCTTCAGACACATTTCCCGCAGGCTTATGAAGGTAAAAAGGAATTTCATGTTGAGGCGGTGGGGGCACGAAAGGCGAGGGTGCGGCAGAGCTTTTCCGGCAGCCAGCTGCGGCCCGGCGGGACCATCTCCGGCCCGACCATGATGGGTTTGGCCGACTTTACCTTTTATGTTGCGATTCTTGGTGCTCTGGGGCCGGTTATGCTGGCGGTAACAACAAATCTGAGCATCAATTTTCTGCGCAAGCCCCTGCCGGCGGATTTGATTGCCGAGGCTGAAATTCTCAAGCTTGGCAAGCGTCTGGCCGTCGGGCATGTGCATGTCTTCAGTGACGGGCAGGCAGAGCCGGTGGCGCATGCAAGCCTGACATTTTCCATACCGCCGCAATAAGGTAATATGTTACCGCACGAATAATCAATTGGTTTATATACGTGTTTTTGCCATGCAAGTACTTGACTTGAACCTGTTAAGGCTATATCAGCGGCCAACCGGGGAACTTGTTCCCTCAACGAAATTCACCAATCATCAAGAGAGTTGGTTATGAAAACCTATTCAGTAAAACCTTCCGATATTGAAAAGGCGTGGGTGCTCATCGACGCCGAGGGGCTGGTCGTCGGGCGTCTGGCCTCGATTATCGCCATGCGTCTGCGCGGCAAGCACAAGCCGGGTTTTACCCCCCATATGGATTGCGGCGACAATATCGTCGTGATCAATGCCGGCAAGGTGGTCTTCACCGGCAAGAAGCGTGAGAACAAGGTATATTTCCGCCATACCGGGCATCCCGGCGGTATCAAGAGCCGGACCGCGGGCAAGATTCTGGATGGCCGCTTTCCCGAACGGGTTCTGGAAAAGGCGGTTCAGCGGATGCTTCCGGGCGGGCCGCTTTCACGCCAGCAGATGAAAAATCTGCGCATTTATGCCGGGCCCGAGCACCCGCATGAGGCGCAGCAGCCGACGACACTCGATGTGGCGGCAATGAACGCCAAGAATACGAGGAGCTAGTTTTATGACCGATAATGATATTCGCACACTTGAAGATCTTGGCGATGCCGTCGAGGTGATTGAGGTGGAAGAGGTGGCCGTGACTGTCTATGAGCAGAAACTTGATGCTCAGGGCCGCGCCTATGCAACTGGCAAGCGCAAGGATGCGGTGGCCCGTGTCTGGATCAAACCCGGCGCCGGCAGGATCACGGTGAACGGCCGCGATCAGGAAAGTTATTTTGCCCGTCCCGTGCTTCGCATGTTGTTGCAGCAGCCCTTTGAGGCGGCGGAACGCAAGGACCAGTATGATGTGGTTTGCACCGTTTCGGGAGGCGGGCTTTCGGGGCAGGCCGGCGCGGTGCGCCACGGCATTTCCAAGGCGCTCACGGCGTATGAGCCGGAATTGCGCGCGCCGTTGAAAAAGGGCGGCTTCCTGACCCGCGACTCGCGCGTGGTGGAGCGCAAGAAATATGGCCGGGCCAAGGCGCGCCGCAGCTTCCAGTTCTCGAAACGCTAGAAAGACCGGGCGTTACGCCGGAAATATGGAAAACGGGCGGGCCAGAGCGGTCCGCTCTTTTTTTGTTTGCCCTTCAATCCGTATGATGGTCTTTTGTTGAAGGGCGGATTTTGGTCATCTTTGACCCGGCGGGCGTGGCGATGGGTAAGGGGAAATAAAATGGTGGACAAACTGAAAATCGGCGTGCTGGGCGCATCGGGCTATACGGGGGCTGATCTTGTGCGTCTGGCGGCGGCGCACCCTCAAACCGAGATTGCGGCGCTGACGGCCAACACCCATGCCGGCAAGACGATGGGAGAGGTTTTTCCGCATCTGGCCGGTCTTGACCTGCCAAAGCTGACCAGGATTGACGATGCCGACTGGGGAAAACTTGATGCTGTGTTTTGCGGCCTTCCCCACGGCACCACACAAGATGTGATTGCCGCTTTGCCGGAACAGGTGAAAGTTATCGACATGTCGGCGGATTTCCGCCTGCGCGATGTGGAAACCTATGCCAGATGGTATGGCCATGAGCACCGGGCGCCGGAATTGCAAAAAATGGCCGTTTACGGCCAGTCGGAGCATTACCGCGGCGAGATTTCCAGGGCGCGGCTGGTGGCCTGTCCCGGCTGTTACCCGACAGCGGCGCTGTTGCTGCTGCTACCGCTGATGGGGGCGGGGCTGATCGGGGAAAACCGGCTGATTATCGACGCCAAATCGGGCGTTTCAGGCGCTGGGCGCGGCCTGAAGCAAAATACGCTGTTTTGCGAGGCGGGCGAGGGGCTTGCCCCTTACGCCGTCGCGGCGCATCGCCATGCGCCCGAGATCGAGCAGGAAATCTCTAGAGCCGCCGCCAGGGATTTGAATATTACCTTCACGCCGCATCTGGTCCCCATGAGCCGGGGGGAGTTGCTCACCGTTTATGCCGATCTGAATGAGGGCGTAGGCGCGGCTGATGTGCGGGTGCATCTGGAAGCGCGTTATCGAAACGAGCCCTTCGTGCGGGTTGTGCCTGAAGGCGTAATTCCCGGCACGAGCCATGTGCGCGGTTCCAATTTTTGTCTTATTGGCGTTTTTGCCGACCGGGTGCCGGGCCGCATCATTCTTGTCTCCACTCTGGATAATCTGGTCAAGGGCTCATCGGGGCAGGCGCTGCAAAACATGAATCTGATGTTCGGGCTGGATGAAACAACAGGGCTTGGCCAGCAAGCGCTGTTTCCGTAAGAAGTCGGCCCGTTGGCTCATGCCTTCAACGCATTGAAAAAGCTGGAATAAATTTATTATTCAACCATAAATAGTAAACAACAAGAATAGGTAGTTGTATTTACGTGAAAATTAAGTAGTTATTGCGACTATTCATTGTTTGAGTCGAGGGGTAATCTGTCGCTCCCTAAGGTAAATCTCTCTAATTATCATATTATCAGTGTTAACTCTTAATAAGTAAATGATCGTTTACTGTCCTTGAAGATAAAATTTCATGAGCGATGAAGTTGTTTTCGAGGGGTAAATTCAATGACAATAAAGACCAAGATTCTTTTGGCTTTCGGAGTGATTTTCATTTCGATTGTCGTCTCTTTCGCGATGATCATCATCCATATCATTTCACAAGGCCGGGAGCTTGAGGCCATGAGTGCGGAGGTGAGCAAAACTTCTTCCGCATCCGTGCCGCTGCTCAAGGCTATTGATGGTCTGCAAATGGATGTCGTGCAGGTGCAGCAATGGCTGACCGATATCTCGGCAACCCGGGCTTTGTCGGGGCTTGATGATGGTCTGGCGGAGGCAAAAAAGGCGGCGGACAAATTCAAGGTTGATTTGCAAAAGGCGCGCAAATTTGCCGGAGCGCTCGACTTGCACGATGTAATCAAGTCGCTTGACGACGCCAATGAGAAATTTGGCCCCTATTACAGTACCGGGGTGAAAATGGCCAATGTCTATATCAAGAGCGGGCCGGAGGAGGGCAACAAGATGATGTCGTCTTTTGACGCGGTGGCCGAGGAGATCGGCGGGGCGCTTGAAACGCTTATCGCATCCGTCGAAAAGGAGACAATCCGGCAGTTGGACCTATTGTCCAGACAGTCTTCCGAGTTGAAAGCGCGCAACAGCAGCATTGTCAGGGAGATGCTGCTTGAGATGGCGTTTGTCCTCCTCTTCATCGCCGGCGTCAGTATTTATCTGTTTATGACCATCAGGCGCAATTTCAATCATCTGCTGGACGACCTGGCTGTTGTCATGAACAAGGACACCGAAACGCCGCTTGAAACCAATCCCGAAGGAAAAGACGAGTTTGCCGCCGTTGGCCGTTCTCTGGTGGTTTTCCGCCAGACGCTGGCGGAGGTCGAACAGATGACGCGGCGCGAGGAAGAGCTGAAACGTAAAGCCGAAGAAGAAAGATGCGCCATGATACATCAACTGGCGGACAGTTTTGACGCCAGTGTCGGCGGGATTATCGAAACCGTATCCTCCGCCTCGGCCGAACTCAATGCCACCGCCAAATCCATGTCGGGTATTGCCGAGGAAACCAGAAGCCAGTCCGCGGCTGTATCTGTCGCTTCAGAGGAGGCGGCGGCCAATGTGCAAACGGTGGCGGCGGCATCGGAGGAAATGTCAAGCTCAATTGCCGAGATCAACCAGCAGGTCAATCATGCCTCGCATTCGGCCAAGCAGGCTGTGGTGGAGGTTGACAAGACCGGCGCCCAGATCGAAACCCTGGCCGATACCGCTGACAAGATCTCCGATGTCATCGGCATGATTTCCGATATTGCCGAGCAGACCAATCTTCTGGCCCTCAACGCCACGATTGAATCGGCCAGGGCCGGCGAGGCTGGCAAGGGCTTTGCCGTGGTCGCCAGCGAGGTCAAGGGGCTGGCCGGGCAGACCGCAAAGGCAACCGAGGAAATTATCGCCCAGGTCAATGAGATTCAAAACGCCACCAAACAGGCGGTGGTGTCCATAGACGGTATCGGCAAGATCGTCCGGCAGGTTGACGAAACATCGGCCGCCATCGCGGCAGCGATAGAGGAGCAGGGCTCGGCCACGCAGGAAATCGCCCGTAATGTGCAAGAAGCCGCTGCGGGCACCGGGGAGGTCACTCGCAACATTTCCGGTGTCAGCGAAGCCTCGCAGGAGGCGGGCGCGGCTTCCATGCAGGTGATGTCGGCGGCTGACGAGCTTTCGCGCCAGTCGGAAAAGCTCAGAACCGAGGTTGGTGTCTTTATCAAGCAAATCCGTACCGGCTAAAGCCGGACCGGGTGCGCTGTGTTTGCGGGGCGCGTATCACCTCCAGCTCCCAATATCGCTTCTTGACAGACGGAGCGGGTTTTCTGGGCGGCCTTGAAAAAGGTCGCCCATGTTATTTTTAGGAGAACAAGCGGGCCCGCAAGGCGACGCGGCACTAAAAGAGGCACAGCGCGACACCCGTAAAGGTTGAGCTGCTGTGGTGGCCGAGGCGGGGGTAAACCGGTAAATTATATGACTTCGCCTAAAAACGCACAATAACAGTAATCAAAATATAATTATACAAGTAAAATAATGCAACTATTAGTAGAAACGTGTAAAAGCGATAAATAGGTGAGAGTACCATACCTTTCTAGGGGGCCGCTTGAGTATAGACATAGCAATTAACCATTTTGTCATTTGTAGTTGTTACTCGTAACTAGGCAGAGCTGATTTAAATCTGTTTTTGGGGGCGGGGAAATGCGTTTGCAGCCGTTTCCCGGTGGTATTCAAAATTACGGGAGTATCGGAATAAATTTTTCAAAACACTGAACTCAGAGAACTATAGGGGTCATTATGAGTGAAAAGATTACACCGACAGGTAAGGAAAGGTTTTTCGGCGATGATGATATCATTGTCTCCAAGACCGATCTTAAAGGGCGTATTACCTACGCCAACAAAGTCTTCCTGAATATTTCGGGATATGCCGAATCAGAAGTTCTGGGGCAGCCGCATAGCCTGATCCGCCACCCGGAAATGCCCAGATGCATTTTCAAGCTTCTGTGGGATACCATTCAGAGCGGGCAGGAGGTTTTTGCCTATGTCAACAACCTCAGCAAATGCGGCGAGAATTACTGGGTCTATGCCCATGTCACGCCAAGCTTTGACGCCTCCGGTCAAATTATCGGTTATCATTCCAACCGACGGGTACCGGACCGCAGGATCCTTGAAGAAGCGATCATACCGCTTTACACGGAGCTGAAAGCCGCCGAGCAGCAGAACGGCAACCGGAAGGAGGGGCTGAAAGCCTCTCAATCCATGGTCGCGGCCTATCTGGCCGAACGCTCCCTGGCCTATGACGAGTTCATTTTAACGGTCGGTCAGCAAAAGCGCCGCGGTTACCGGTAGGGGGCGAAGGCTTCCACCGGGCCAGTGAACTTCTCTGTAAAGCTGCTTATTTTTCAAGGAATGACATTATGATGACGATCTCCAGAAACCGTAAAGCCATTAACAAGGCGCGCGCCGTTTGCGAGGCGGTTGCCGCCGGTAATTTTGAATCCCGTATCCTGAACATCACCGAAAAGGGTGATCTTGGCGAATTGATGCATGCCATCAATATGATGATCGACCGGACCGATGCATATATGCGCGAGTCCAAGGCCTGTCTTGATTACGTCGGCCGCAACCAGTATTTCCGCCTTATTATCGAGAAAGGCATGGTAGGCTCATTTCGCGAGGCGGCTGAAAGCATCAACAAGGCCACATGGAAAATGAAGCTGCGCAATGATGAATTTGGCACCATGTGCACGCGGTTTGAAGACCAGATGCAAGAGACGGTGGAATCGGTTTCAACATCGGTTGAGGATTTAAAAACAGTATCGCTTACCATTAACCAGACTTCAAGCGAGGCCAATGAGCAATCGACCATTGTCGCGGCGGGGGCCGAAGAAGCCTCGGTCAACATGCAGGGAGTCTCGGCGGCGACAGAAGAGCTCACCAGCGCCATCGGCGAGATCAACCGCCAGGTTGTGCAATCGGTTGATATCACTTCAGACGCGGTGAAAAAATCGGAACAGATGAGCCGTCAGATCGGAAGTCTCGCCAAGTCATCACAAACAATCGATGACGTGGTTGAACTGATCAACGATATCGCGGCGCAGACCAATCTTCTGGCGCTCAATGCCACCATCGAAGCGGCGCGTGCCGGGGAGGCCGGCAAGGGCTTTGCGGTTGTGGCGCAAGAGGTGAAAAGCTTGGCCGGACAAACGGCGAGGGCAACCGAGGATATCAAAAACCAGATCGCCAGTATTCAGAACGCCACCGCCAAGGCGGTCACGGGCAACAAGGAAATTATCAAGACGATTGCGAGTGTGAACGAGATTTCCACCACCATCGCCTCCGCGGTCGAGGAACAAAGTGCCGCCACCGGTGAGATTGCGCGCAATGTCGGCGAAGCGGCGAAGGGCACCAGCGAAGTCAGCTCCAGCGTTATCCATATCAGCGATCTGACCGGCGAAACCCGACAGGTGGCGGAAAAAGTTACCGAATCTTCAACCGAGCTTTCGGCTCAGGGCGATATCCTGCGCCAGCTGCGCGATGAGATGCATGAGTTTCTTGTCACGATCCAGAAGGTCGGGTGATGAAACTTCCTGTCAACTGCATCCGGTTACGGCGCGTCTGACGCCCAAGCACAAAAAAGCCCGGACACATATGCCGGGCTTTTTTCGGGGCGGGAAACCTTTTATGAAGTCCCGGGATTGTTTTTCCGCTTCATGAAGCTTTCAAACTCTTCCGCGTCGCGGGCGCGGCGAAGCTCGCGCATGAACTCGGTGAATTCGCGTTCTTCTTCCCTCAGGCGCTCCTTGCGCCGGCGGTGCTCCTCTTCGAGTTTGCGCAGGGTCTCCTTGCGGTACTCGTCGAAAGCATGATTGCCGGTGGCGCTGTGAAAGCTTTCCGGGCGATAGCTCTCGCGGGCGCTGGTGAATTCAGACTTGATATTCTGCCAGTGCCTGTCTATTTCCATGCGGTCTCCCCACAGGATATAAGCCAGCATGGCCAGACCGAGCGGCCAGAACACGACAAAACCCGCAACCATCAGAATCGTATTCAGGGGCGTCCATTTGCCGCGCGAGGTGCATTTGCCAAAATTTGCCGTTCCGGACCGTGTCATGGATCAAACTCCCGTTGTTGCTGATAACTAGGATGTAGGCATATCGGGAGGGTTTTCAAGTCCGGGAGCGGAGCGGCGGGATTAAACATATTCTAAATTGATAATCAAAAGTGAATCGAATCATTAAAAATCACCGGCTTGCTTTCATGGGGATTTAGGATGAGTATCGTATGTTTCTGCTGCAATATAAAAACATGGAGGCAGGAATGCGCAGAGTGAGCTTGTTAGGACTGGTATTCGGCATATTGTTGTGGCTGCCCGGCGGCGCCCAGGCAAGTGTCGTGGCAAAGATCAATAAATCGACGCAGACCATGGATGTTTACGTCAACGGCGTCAAAAAACATACATGGAAGGTGTCAACCGGACGGCGGGGCTATAACACGCCGGTCGGGCAGTGGCGGCCCAAATGGCTGTCACGCATGCATTACTCGCGCAAGTACAACAACTCGCCGATGCCTTATTCGATCTTCTACAAGGGCGGTTTTGCCATTCACGGCACCAATTATGTCAAGCGTCTGGGGCGGCGCGCCTCGCATGGCTGCGTGCGCCTTCGCACTTCAAATGCCAGGATTTTATTCTCGCTGGTGCGCAAATACGGCAAAAACAAAACCAAAATTATCGTCGCCAACTCTTCAGGTTCCGGCAAGGCTGCCAGCAAACCGGCAAAAAAGAAAAAATGGCGCAAAAAAACGCTCAAGCGCAAGATTGTTGCCGTGGAGCCGGCAGAACCGGTGAAGGCCGATCAGCGGGTGCGCGTAATCCTCAGCGACGATTTTCCGCGCCGCGAGGTTCTTACCGAGGCCAGAACAATTATTCGCGGTCCGCTGCTGTAATCACCAGCCCGGATGAATGCACAAAGAGCCCGCATGGCGAAAAACCCGGCGGGTTTTTTATTGTGCGGCGATATGGTTTGACTTGACGTTGAGGATGAGATAGAACAAAAAAGGAACAGAGACTCCTGTATATGCGGGTTGCAGCTATAAGGAGCTGTGGAAAAAGCAGGCCTGCTGCTGGCTGTTGCCTTGAAAATCTCTTAGGGTGGCGGGCTAGAGCGGCAGGGTTTATCAATCTCCTCATCTGGAAAGGGCGCAAAATGGCGGGTAGTGTCAACAAGGTAATTCTCATCGGCAATCTGGGGGCTGATCCGGAAGTGCGGCATATGCAAGATGGCCGTCCGGTGGTGAATCTGTCGGTTGCAACAACCGATAGCTGGAAGGACCGCAATACCGGCGAGCGCCGCGAGCGGACCGAATGGCACAGGGTGGTGATTTTCAGCGAGGGGCTGGCCCGGATCGCCGAGCAATACCTGCACAAGGGCTCCAAGATTTATCTTGAAGGCCAGTTGCAAACCCGCAAATGGCAGGACCAGAACGGCAATGACAAATACACGACCGAGATTGTTCTGCAGGGCTTCAACAGTACCTTGACAATGCTCGATTCGCGCAGCGGCGGCGGCGCGAGGGAAAAAAACGGCGGCTATGGATCAGGAGGAGAAGGCGCTTCAGGTTCTGGGTCTTCTGGCGGCTCACGCGAGAGCGGCGGTTTTACCCCGGATATGGATGACGAAATTCCATTCTGAGTCTGGAATGCCCGGTGTTTGGAAAGGATTGTTTTTCCAAAACATCCAACTCCGGCTTCTGCCATGAGGGGGGCTGACTTGCAATGTGCTGCCACGGAGCGGGCTTTGTCAGGTTTTCAGATTTCGTCCTTTTACCACCGCCTTGTCGCCAAATTTCTGGCGCAGTTCCGATACGGCGAGTTCGGCCTCGATTCTTTTTGTCCATTGCGGGTCAAGGAGGTCCCGGGGCCGCCCGCCGCTTCCCGGCACCAGCTTGCTGATCCCGGCGCCCAGCAGTCTGTAGGAGGCGCCGTGCGCTTCGTTTTGCAAACAGGGTAGCAGAGCGCCAAACATCACTTCCGCCAGTTGTGTTGCCTCATCAAGGGTTTTGCTGCGGGTAAGGGTTTGAAAGCCGCGCGTTTTCAGCTTCAGCGTTACGGTCTTGCCGGACAAATTGGCCTTTCGCGCCCGGCTTGCGACCTGCTCGCATAAGGGCCACAACACCGCCTCAAGGGTTGACAGATCGCTGATATCCTCATCGAATGTCGTCTCATGGCTGATGCTTTTGATTTCCGAAACCGGCGAAATTTGCCGGTCATCCTCGCCGCGCGCCAGATGATAGAGGCGCAGCCCCATCTGGCCGTAGGATTTGGCCAGCGAGGATAAGTCCATGGCCTGGAGCTGGCCGATGGTGGTAATCCCGTCGCGCGCCAGCCTGAAGCGCAGGGCCTTGCCGACGCCCCAGATCAGGCTCACGGGCCGGGGGGCCAGAAAGCCACGTGCCCCGGCCTTGCCGATGATGCAAAAGCCGCGCGGTTTGTTCATATCCGAGGCCACCTTGGCGAGGAATTTGTTATAGCTCAGGCCGACCGAGACCGTGATGCCGATTTGCGCCTCAATCCGGCCGGCCAGTTTGGCCATGGTGAGGGCGGGGCTGGTGCCATGCAATTTTGCCGTTCCACCCAGATCAAGAAAGGCCTCATCGATGGATATGGGTTCAACCAGCGGCGTGAGCTCACGCATCAAGGTGCGGATTTGCCGCCCGGTTTCGGTGTATTTGCGCATCTGCGGTTTGATGATCACCGCCTCCGGGCACAGTTGGCGCGCCTTGAACAGCGGCATGGCGGAGTGCACGCCGCTCAGGCGGGCGATATAGCAGGCCGTTGCCACAACACCGCGTCGGCCGCCGCCAATGATCACCGGTTTGTTTTCAAGCTCCGGATTGTCGCGCTTTTCCACCGCGGCGTAAAAGGCGTCGCAATCCATATGGGCGATGCTCAACTCATGCAGTTCCGGGTGATTGGCAATGCGCGGGCTGGCGCATTGCGGGCAGCGGGCCTTGCCGCCGCTGATGGTGAAGCAATCGCGGCAAAAACCGCCCGTTGTATTGTCCCGCTCACTCATTCCACAGCCAGGCCGCGCCGCGCACGCCGCTGGCGTTGCCGAAGCGGGGCGGAACAATCAGCGGATTTGGCTTGTCGGAAAATATCCACGGCGTCATCAATCGGGGCAGTTCGGTATAAAGATGCTTCATATCCGAAAGCCCGCCGCCCAGAACAATAATTTCCGGATCGATGATATTGGTAATGAGGGCCAGTCCGCGCGCCAGCCTTGAGGCGTGAAGATCAAGGGTTTGTTTTGAACGCCCGTCCCCCTTTGCCGCCAGGGCAACAATTTGCGGCGGAGTTAAATCTTCCCCCGTGCGCCGTTCATGATCCGCCGCCATGGCGGGGCCCGATATCCAGGTTTCAAGACAGCCCCTGCGCCCGCACCAGCACTCCGGGCCGGGAAACTCGTCCTTGCTCATCCAGGGCAGGGGGATGTGTCCCCATTCGCCAGATGTTGCGTGCGGTCCGCTCAGGAGCCTGCCATTGATCACAACGCCGCCGCCGCAGCCAGTGCCGAGAATTACCCCGAATACTGATCTTTTGCCCGCTCCGGCCCCGTCGGTGGCTTCCGACAAGGCAAAACAATCGGCGTCGTTGGCCAGGCGTACAGGCGCGCCGAGCGCATTTTGCAAATCCTCCGGCAGGGGTTTGCCATTCAGCCAGGTTGAATTGGCGTTCTGCATCACGCCGGTTTGCGGCGAGACCGAGCCGGGGGCGCCGATGCCGATTGTGGCGGATTGCGCGGTTTTGTCTTTCATCTCCCTGACAAGATCACAAATCGCGTCAAGGGTGGCGCCGTAATCATGTCGCGGTGCGGCGATGCGGCGTTCGGCCAGAACCGTGTTTTGCGCATCAAGCGCGATGGCGGCGATTTTGGTGCCGCCCAGATCAATGCCTATTCGCGTCAGCCGGCTCATTTTATATTGAACCGGTCATATGAGCGCTCTCACCGGCGAGCGCATGGCGGGCATTGACAATATCTTGCGGCGCAAGACCGGCGTTGCCGGAGAAGCTCAGCAGAAGGGAATCATCGGAGAGGAGATAATCCAGCACCCCGGCCAGGAAACCACGCTCGCCCGCCATCTGTTGCACCATGTCCGGGCGGATGCCGCTGATGGCTTCAAAGCCTGACCAGGAGTGCGCATCCGCCGCCAGAAAGCGCAGCGCCACCAGTGCCAGATGCTCCGCTTCGTCCATGCCCGGAAGGCCGGTCCTGCAGCTTTTCATAAAAACCATCTCCAGATTAAACAGTTAGTTACACTATTCCGCTCAAATACCAAGAGTACGTAACACGGCTACGAATCAATGCATAATGTAACAAGAGTATGGATAAAACTGCATGCAGCCAACGCTGAATTCCGGCGCGTTAACCGGCCCTGCAAGCCCTGCGGAAGCGCTAATGCCCAAAACAGTTCTCATCGTTGAGGATAACGAGCTGAACAAG
This sequence comes from Alphaproteobacteria bacterium, assembly GCA_024275895.1. Classification (GTDB taxonomy): domain Bacteria; phylum Pseudomonadota; class Alphaproteobacteria; order Rhizobiales; family BM303; genus BM303. The sequence continues at coordinate 36,382 of JAJRYE010000006.1, forward strand.
AAATTGTTCAATGACCTGCTCGAAGCGCATGGCTATCTCACCCTTGAGACCGGCAACGGGCTTGAGGCGCTTGATCTGGCCCGCAAGCATATGCCGGACCTGATCCTGATGGATATCCAGCTTCCCGAGGTTTCGGGGCTTGAGGTGACCAAATGGCTCAAGGAAGATGAAAACCTGGCGCATATTCCGGTCGTGGCGGTCACCGCTTTTGCCATGAAAGGCGATGAGAAGCGGATTCGCGAGGGCGGCTGCGAGGCCTATATTTCCAAACCGATTTCCGTTGCCGGCTTTATCGAGACAATCAAGTCGTTTCTGGATGATGATGCCGGCGGCGCTACTCCCGGATTGAACCCATGAGCGCGCGGATTCTGGTTGTTGATGATATCCCGACCAATGCCATCCTTCTGGAGGCCCGTCTTACGGCCGAGTATTTTGAAGTCCTGACCGCGGCAAATGGTCCTGAAGCCCTGGAGGCGATTGAAAAATCAAAACCCGATATCGTATTGCTTGACGTTATGATGCCAGGGATGGACGGTTTTGAGGTTTGCCGCCACATCAAGTCCAATCCCCTGACCCAGCATATTCCCGTGATTATGGTCACCGCGCTTGACCAGAGCGAGGACAGGATAAAGGGGCTTGAGGCGGGCGCTGATGATTTCCTGACCAAACCGGTTAACGATATTGCCCTTCTGGCGCGGGTGAAAAGCCTTGTGCGCCTGAAAACCATCACCGATGAGCTGCGTCTGCGCAGCGTAACCGGCGAGGAAATGGGCATTCTTGAGAATTCACCCTGGGATTCCAATCTCTCGGCCATCCCGGGACGCATCTTGCTTGTCGAGGATAATATTGCTGATGCCCGGCTGGTATGCGCTGCGCTTTCGCCGCCGCATGAAATCATTCAGGAGAGCAATCCTGTCGAAGCCATAATGAAGGCCGCCGAGGTATCACTGGACCTGATTATCGTCAGTCTTAATCTGGAAGCCTTTGACGGTTTGAGGTTGTGCTCCCAGCTCAAATCACTGGAGCGGACACGGCAGATTCCCATTTTGATCATTATCTCGCCGGGCGAGGACGGGCGTCTGGTCCGCGGTCTTGATCTTGGCGTAAACGATTATATCATGCGCCCGATTGACGAGAACGAGCTTTTTGCCCGCGCCCGTACCCAGTTTCGCCGCAAACGCTATACCGACAAGTTGCGTCAGGCGTTGCAGGATACGATCGAGCGGGCGGTGCGCGACGGGCTGACGGGGCTGCATAACCGGCGTTATATGGAAACCCATATGAAGACGCTGTTTGAAAGCGCCATGAACCGCGGCAAGGACCTCTCGTTCCTGATGATGGATATCGACCTGTTCAAGGCGGTCAACGATACACATGGCCATGATGTCGGCGACAAGGTGCTGATTGAATTTGCCCAAAGGGCGTCAAAGGGGATTCGCTCCAACGATCTGCTGTGCCGTTACGGCGGCGAGGAATTTGCCCTGATCATGCCGGACACCGGCAAGGATGTGGCCTTCCAGATTGCCGATCGCATGCGCTCCGCCATGGCGGATGCTCCGTTTGTGATCGATGATGGCAAAATTGTACTGAATATCACCATGAGCGTCGGAATCGGCTCTATCGAATCGCCCATGGACAAGCCTGAAGATATCATGAAACGGGCCGACAAGGCGCTGTACCAGGCCAAGCGCGAGGGCCGCAACCGCGTTATTGCGAATGCCGCCTGAAGCATTGGGCGCTTCGGGCCCCGGCTGCGTTAATCTTACCGGTTTACTATCTTCATGGATACTTTGCCTTCAAAGCGCAATATCCATTGAAAAAGAAACGATCCAACCTAAGATAACAACTGAATATGAATTCAGGATGTTTGCCCTGAGCAGGGGGTTTTGGAAGGCTGGTCTGCATATCAACGGTAAATGATATCCGCAATGCCCGGGCGGTTTTTGCTCCCCTGCAATTTAAACAGAACACCCTACGGAGTGCTCAGGTCCGCCGCATCTCCTGGGTCCGTGGGGTCGGTCGGCTCGAGAGTGGCGGCAGTGGCCTCCTCGACAATCGTTACTCTCGACCGACCACCATTATTGCAGCGCCCGTCCGCGTTGCAGCATGAGCATTATGAACAGGGCGGCGCTGATATTCATGACCAGCGCATAGGAAATGCTCGGGATCATCATATCCGCGTTTTTGAGCAATGTAAGAGCGACGAAAATACCCATGGCTCCGTTCTGCAAGCCGCTTTCAAGCGCGATGGCGGTTATCTGGCGCGATGGAAATCCGGACAGTTTAGCAGTGAAAAAACTCAGCAGCATAATCCCGCCATTGAGCAGGATAATGACCGGCCCGATCACGTTTAAATTCAGCATCATAACGTCCCATTGACTGGCAAAAGCGCCAATAACGATCAAAATGAAAATTCCTGTTGAGATGGGCCGGGCGTAACGGGCAAGGGCGGCGGCAAGCTGCGGCCAGCGGTGATTGAGCGCCATCCCCAGTACAACCGGTGCGGTCGAGACCGCTAAAACCCCGGCCATCAGTTTCCATACCGGCAAATCCTGCAACTGACGCGCATCGGTGAAAAAAATCAGGGCCAGATTGACAACCAGCGGCACGCTCACGACCCCGGCCATGGAGGAAATGGCGGTAAGGCTGATGGAAAGCGCCGTGTCGCCGCGGGCAAAATGGGTCAGGAGGTTTGAGGTGATACCCCCGGGGCAGGCAGCGAGGATCATGATTCCCACGGCCAGCGCCGGGGGGAGCGGCCAGATGAGAAGAAGGGTAAAGGCGAGGGCGGGAAGGGCGATGATCTGGAAAAAAAGGCCCAGTATCAGGGCGCCGGGATGCCTGAAAACGGCCTTGAAATCAGGCAGCCGCAGGCTCAGCCCCAGTGAGGCCATGATGAAAGCCAGCCCGAGGGGAAGGAGCAGTTTTTCGATCATCGGGGTGTTCGTTCCACGTTGCGACCTAAAAAACAATCAGGCCAAGAGACAAGAGCGCCGCAAAAACCAGTTGCAGCTGGGCGGTCTGCACCAGGAGCTGGTTATATGCCGCGCCCACGGCTCTGGAGAAGCGCCAAGCCAGCATGGCGGCAAGTGGAAAGCTGAGAAACGGGAGCCATAAACGGCCCGTTTCGGAAAAGAAAAAAGCTGTCAGGCCGAGCAGAATATAGGGCGTAAAAACCAGCAGGATATAAATCCGCACTGTCGGGCGGCGACCGCAGAGAATAGCCAGGGTTTTTCGCCCCGAAAGCTTGTCTTCGCGCCGGTCGCGCAAGTTGTTGGTCAACAAGACAGCGGCGGCAAAAGCGCCCAGCGCCGCACCGATAACAATGGCGCCGGGCGAGATATAACCGGCCTGAAGGTAATAGCTTCCCGCCGTGGCGGCGATACCGAAGAACGCGATCACGAATACCTCGCCCAGCGGCGAGTGGGAAATCGGCCGCGGTCCGGTGGAATAGGCATAGCCAGAAAGAATGGAAATACTGCCCAGCAGGAGAATCGGCCAGCCGCCGATCCATGAAAGCCACAAGCCCAGAATGGCGGCCAGAAGAAACGAGAACAGGGAGGCGGTTTTGATCTGGCCGCAGCTTAACAGTCCCATGGCGCTCATGCGGGGTGGGCCGAGACGTTCGGGGCTGTCATTCCCGGTCTGGAAATCCGCGGCGTCATTGTAAAGATTGGTTCCGGCCTGAATGAGCATGCTGGCGGCCAGAACAGCCAGCATGACGCCGTAACTGAGCTGGCCCTGGGCCTGCCAGGCGAGGGCGGTTCCGGTAAACACCGGCACAACCGCCATGCTCAGGGTTTTGGGCCGTATAGCGGCCAGCCACAGGCGGACCGTGGATGAAGGGGCGCGAATGGTGCGCTCGGATAGGGTCACGGACTCACTCCTTCAGACATTCCCGGTTTGACGCCGTAGTGAATACAGGCAATGCCGAATGACAGGTTCCTGTAGCCCACATTTTGAAATCCGGCCTCTTCTAGCAGGCGCTTGACGGCGTTTTGTCCCGGAAAGCGGCGGATTGATTCGATCAGATACTGGTAAGCCATGGGTTCTTTTGCCACAAACGCCCCCAGTCTTGGAATAACGAAATAGGAATAAAAATCATAAAACGGCCGCAGCCAGAAAACCGGTCTTGAAAATTCCAGGCAGACAAAACGGCCACCGGGTTTGAGCACGCGCACGCATTCGCGCAATGAAGCTTCCGGCCGCGTCATATTGCGCAATCCAAAAGCGATGGTGATGATGTCAATCGATTCGCCGCGCACAGGCAGCGCCTCACCCTCCGCCGCGAGCCAGTCCAGCGTCGGTTCATCTGATGAATTAACGGGTTTTCCAGCCCGCATCATGGCCTCGCTGGCGTCGCAAACAATGACATGAGAGCCCTTCACCCGCGCCATAAGCCGCGCCACATCGCCGGTGCCGCCGGCAAGATCAAGAATTCTGGAGCTGTCACCAGGGGTGAGAAACCGGATCATGCGCCGCTTCCATAACCGGTGAATGCCAAAACTCATGAGATCATTCATAAGATCATATCTTGGCGCTACCGCATTGAATACATGGCGGATACGTCTTTGGCGCTCAAAGGTTTCAACATCCTCGAAACCAAATGACTTATGGAATTTGTTTTGCATGTAACGGCTTTGGTCCCGTTTTTTTGTACATTGGCAAGCCAGAACTTGAGTGACCCTAGTGCCTTGTAGATGAGACAAAGATAATAAAAGTCAATACAGCCGATTTTGATCGCCGTGCCAGTCAAAGGGATATACCGGCTGAAATGATATTGCGAATTAGCCGCAAGTCAAGCAGCAGGCTTGACAAATTGTCACAGCACATTGATGTGCAGAATTGATATTTATCAAGGTCGCGTCTCAAGCATCCGTGCTCTTTTTCACGGGACTTGCCGGGCTTCTGGGCCTGGCGGGACCCTGATGGAGCGTCTTGATGCACGACAGCTTGAGCCGGCGGCAGATACTGACAGCGAAATTTAGACCGCTGCCAGGTATTTTGCGTCCGCCATGGGCGGTGGAGGGGTTTGAGGCAAAATGCGATGCCTGCGGGGATTGCATCCGGGCCTGTCCACGAAAAATTCTGCGTGCTGACGGGGGCGGGCTTCCGGCTATCGATTTTTCCCGTACCGGCTGTGATTTTTGCGCCGAATGTGCCAAATCCTGTGAAAGCGGCGCGATCCGCCAATCCGGCACAGCTTGGTCTCTGGATGTGCGCGTTCTTGGCCGCTGTCTGGCGGTTCAGGGCACGGTCTGCCGTTCCTGCGAGGAAAACTGCGAGGAAGCGGCGATCCGTTTCCGTCTTGGGCTGAACGGAAAATCCTGGCCCGTGATCGACGCGGATGAATGCAGCGGCTGCGGCTTTTGCCTGGCCCCGTGCCCGACAGGGGCAATCGCAATTGAAGTCAAACACATGGAGGAAGCGCAGGCATGAGTATCTGCTCACTGGTGGTCTATTCGAAACCGGAAAACGTACCCATGGTTGAAAAACAGATTTCTGCCCTGGAGGGTGTCGAGATCAATGCCGATTCCGGCGATGGTCGGCTGGTTGTCTCCATCGACCATCCCGACCGCACACATTGCAGCAAAATGATTATGGATATGAGCGCAATGAAGGGCGTTCTGAATACCTCACTGATTTATGAGTACTACGAATAAAGCGAACTTGGTCAAAACGGAGAAGGAGGAAAGAGTGATGTCAGTTTCACGTCGTGATTTCATTAAGGCGAATGCAGTAGCAGCGGCCGCTGCGGCTGCGGGTGTAACTCTGCCGGGCGCCGGCAAGGCGCTGGCGGCAGGCGATGACGGTATCCGCTGGGATAAAACCGCCTGCCGCTTCTGCGGCACGGGCTGTTCCGTGCTGGTGGGGGTCAAGGATGGCCGTGTTGTCGCCACCCAGGGCGATCCCGATGCGCCGGTCAATCGCGGCCTCAACTGCATCAAGGGCTACTTCCTGACCAAAGTCATGTATGGCAAGGACCGCCTCACCAAACCCCTGCTGCGCAAAACCAATGGCAAATACGACAAGAACGGCGCCTTTACCGAGGTCAGCTGGGACGAAGCCTTCAAGACCATGGCGGAAAAATGGATTGCGGCGCGCAAGGCCAAGGGCCCCAAGGGAATCGGCATGTTTGGTTCGGGTCAGTGGACGATCTGGGAAGGCTACGCTGCCCAGAAGCTTCTTAAAGCCGGTTTCCGTTCCAATTCGCTTGAACCCAATGCGCGCCATTGCATGGCCTCCGCCGTGGGCGCTTTCATGCGCGCCTTTGGCATTGATGAGCCGATGGGCTGTTATGATGATCTGGAGCTTTCCGACACATTTGTGCTCTGGGGCTCCAATATGGCCGAGATGCATCCCATTTTGTGGTCGCGCCTGACCAATACGCGTCTGACCAAGAAGGGCTGCGAGGTTCATGTGCTCTCGACTTTTGAGCACAGATGCTATGAGCTGGCAGATAATGCCATCACATTCCACCCGCAAACCGATCTGGCGATCGCCAATTATATCGCCAACTACATCATCACCAACAAGGCCTATAACAAGGAATTCGTCGAGAAGCATTGCAACTTCAAGAAAACCCCGACCGATATCGGCTATGGCCTGCGCGCCAGTGATCCGCGCGAAAAAGCGGCCAAAAACCGCAACAAGGGCAAGCTTTCTAGCATTACCTTTGAAGAATATGCCGCTTCGGTCGCGCCTTATACGCTTGAAAAAGCCTCCGAGCTTTCCGGCGTTCCGGCCGAGAAGCTGGAACGGCTTGCCAAGGTCTATGCCGATCCCAAACGCAAGGTGGTCTCCTACTGGACAATGGGCTTCAACCAGCACACGCGCGGCGTGTGGGTAAACGGACTTGTCTATAATATCCACCTTCTGATGGGTAAAATCTCCGAGCCCGGCAATGGTCCGTTCTCGTTGACCGGTCAGCCTTCGGCCTGTGGTACGGCGCGCGAAGTGGGCACATTCACCCATCGTCTGCCGGCGGATTATGTGACCAAGAAAGACGCCCATTGCAAATTTGCCGAAAAGATCTGGAAACTCCCCGCCGGAACCATTCCAAGAGCCAATGGCAAGACGGACAAGGCCGATCAGAGCGATATCAGCGGCAAGCCGATGGGCAAGACCCTGATCCATGCGGTGGCCATGCACCGGGCGCTGCATGACGGCAAGATGAACTGCTTCTGGGTGATGTGTAACAACAACATGCAGGCGGCCGCCAATATGAACGATGAGAGCTATCCCGGCTGGCGGCGCGAGGAGAATTTCATCACCGTGTCCGATCCTTATCCCACGGTTTCGGCCATGGCGGCGGATCTTATTCTTCCCACCGCCATGTGGGCGGAAAAAGAAGGCGGCTACGGCAATTCCGAGCGCCGTTCGCAGTTCTGGCGTCAGCAGGTCAAGGCGCCGGGCGAGTCCCATTCCGATCTTTGGCAGGTCATGGAGTTCGCCAAATACGTCAAGGTCAAGGATGTGTGGCCCGAGGATCTCATTGCCAAACAGCCCGAGGTTGCCGACAAGACCCTCTATGACGTTCTTTATGCTAATGGTCAGGTCGACAAGTTCCCGAAAGTCCAGGTTGTGGATGAGGCGGGCAACAAATATGACAACGACGAATCCGAATATTTCGGCTTCTATGTCCAGAAGGGCCTGTTCGAGGAATATCGCCGCTTCCAGTTCGAGGGCAAGAAAATTGGTCACGAAATGGCGCCTTACGATGACTACCACAAGGCCCGCGGCATTCGCTGGCCGTTCATCGACGGCAAGGAAACCCTGTGGCGTTACCGGGAAGGTTATGACCCGCATGTCAAGAAAGGCCAGGGCGTCTATTTCTATGGCAAGCCCGATGGCAAGGCGAATATCATCACCGCGCCCTATGAGCCTGCTGCCGAAGTGCCGGATGACGAGTATAATCTGTGGCTGTGTACCGGCCGTGTACTTGAGCACTGGCATTCCGGTTCCATGACCCGCCGCGTGCCGGAGCTTTACCGCGCCGTGCCTGATGCGCTTGTTTACATGAACAAGAAAGACGCCAGGAAGCGCCGGTTGCGTGATGGTGCCAAGGTGAAGATTATCACCCGCCGCGGTGAAATTGTCACCCGTGTCTCGACCCGTGGCCGCAATAAACCGCCGCAGGGGTTGATCTTTGTACCCTGGTTTGATGCTTCCCGTCTTGTCAACAAGCTGACCCTTGACCAGACGGATCCGCTTTCGAAGGAAACGGATTACAAGAAGCAGGCCTGCAAGGTGGTCAAGGCCTGACCGATCGAAAACCTCCGGCGGCGCGAGCGATCCGCCGCCGGTTATTTTCTCTTTGAACCAAGCTCCCGTGCCGGGAGTTAAAAACTGGATGCAGCACAGGTTTATGTCTGAAAAAGCCGGACATACGTTCAAGGCGTCGAAGCCGCGCAAGCTCAGCCGCCGCAAGTTCCTGACCGATATAGCCAGGACGGCCTGCGGGGTCGGCTTTTTCGGCCTTGGGGTCGGCATATATTCAAAGCCGGCCAGCTCGTTGCCCGCACTGGCGTTAAGGCCGCCCGGCGCCCTGCCGGAAGAGGCGTTTCTGGCCGCGTGCACAAGGTGCGGGCTGTGTGTGCGCGATTGCCCCTATGATATTTTAAAACTGGCCGAACTGGGCGCCGATAATGTGGCCACGGGCACGCCGTATTTTACCGCCCGGACCGGGCCTTGCGAGATGTGCGAGGATATCCCCTGCGTCCCGGTATGCCCGACAGGGGCGCTTTCGCATGAGTTGACCGATATCAACAAGTCACGCATGGGGCTTGCGGTTCTGGTCGATCAGGAATCCTGCATTGCCTTTTTGGGCCTGCGCTGCGAGGTTTGCTTCAATGTCTGCCCGGTGCGTGATCAGGCGATCAGGATTGAACCACGGCCCAATCTTCGCTCCGGTCATCACGCCTTGTTTATTCCGGTAGTCTATTCTGAAGCCTGCACCGGCTGCGGCTTATGCGAAAAAGCCTGTATTCTGGAAGAGGCGGCGATCAAGGTCCTGCCGATGCGCGTCGCCAGGGGGGAACTCGGGCAGCATTACCGGCTGGGCTGGGAGCAAAAGGACAAGGCCGGCGGCAGTCTGGTTGCGCCGGATACGGAACATAAATTCAATCTGCCCGAAGGCGTAAAATATGACTATTACGGGCGCGGGCTTGTCGATGAACGCGGCGCCGCCATAACAATGCCGGGAACCGGGGAGGCCGCCACGCCGTTTTCCAGTAACCCGCTCGATACGCTCAATCGCGGCATCAGGGAGGCGAAATAATGATTACGCCTCTGGATCAGCTTGGACGCGAAGCGATTGCCAAAAGGGGCTGGTTTGCGGCCCATAAATGGTTGCTGCTGCGGCGGTTGTCGCAAATGTCTGTTTTCGCCCTGTTTCTGCTCGGCCCGATTGCCGGGATATGGATTATCAAGGGAAACCTCTCCTCCAGCTTGTTGTTTGACGTGGTTCCCATGACTGACCCGCTGCTGTTCCTGCAGATACTGAGCGCCGGGTTTACCGGCATTGCTTCTGCCGCCGTCATCGGCGCGGCGCTGGTGCTGGTGTTTTACCTTGTCGTCGGCGGGCGTGTCTATTGCTCCTGGGTCTGCCCGGTCAATATCGTCACTGATACCGCCAATTGGCTGCGCCGCAGGCTGAATATCAAATCCTCGGCGAAAATCAGCGTCAATGCGCGCTACTGGATGTTGGCCCTGACCCTGGTGCTCTCTTTTAGCACCGGCACCTTGGCCTATGAGCTGGTGAATCCGGTCTCCATGCTGCATCGAGGCCTGATCTTCGGGATGGGCTTTGGCTGGACCATTGTTCTGGGGGTGTTTTTGTTTGATCTTCTGATCATGAAGCACGGCTGGTGCGGGCATTTATGTCCCATGGGCGCATTTTACGGAATCCTGGGCAATTCCGCTTTTGTCCGGGTGCGGGCCGACCGGCGCGCCGATTGCGATGATTGTATGGAATGCTATGAGGTTTGCCCCGAACCCCAGGTGCTTCCCCCCGCCCTGAAGGGTGAGCAAAAAGGACTTGCTCCTGTGATCCTGTCCGGCGACTGCACCAATTGCGGGCGTTGCGTGGATATTTGCGGCGAGGATGTGTTTGATTTTGGCCTGCGTATCGGCCGGATATCTGGAGTTGGTAAAGTTGACGGCGCCCCGCGCGCCGTTTCAGGGCACGAGAGTGCATCCTGAAGAGTTAAGTTTGTTTTGTAGGATCAACCTGAACCTGACGTTCATCATGATGGAGGTGGAAATGAGAACACTATTTCTGACACTGATTGCCGGGGCTTTTGCGGCTCTGACATTTACCGCAGCGGCCAATGCCGATGTTACTTCCCTGCGCGGTGCCAACAAGCTGGAGGCTCCCGCAAAAATGTTTGAAAAGAAACGGGTAGAGACGGTGACCGGCGGCATCAAGCGCAGCTGGAAACTGCAACCCCCGTCAATCCCGCACAAGATCGGCAAGGAAAGGATCAATCTGGAAGCGAATACCTGCCTGCGCTGTCACGGGGCGGAATTTTATAAAAAAGAAAAAGCGCCGGAGATTGGCCTTTCGCATTTCGTCGATGCCGCCGGCAAGAAACAGGAAACCTTGAATATGCGGCGCTATTTCTGCACCCAGTGCCACACGACCCAGGTGGGTGCCAAACCGCTCGTGCCAAATACATTTTAGGGCGCGGGTGACGTGAAACCGGCAGTCGGATGACTGTCATAACGGCCAGAGTGTGAAAAGCTTCCGGACCATTCTTCGCAGCAAGCGGGATGGTGCGGGGGCGTTTCCGGCGCTGGTCTTCAGGGGATAAGATAAATGAGTAAAAACAAGCAGGGCGGCTTTATCAAGCGCCTCTGGAGAGGATTTTGGGGACCGAGCGCCCGTTACGGCTTCGGGGCCATTTTGATTTCCGGTTTTATCATCGGCGTTGCGTTCTGGGGCGGCTTCAACTGGACCCTGGCACTCACCAATACGGAAACCTTTTGTATATCCTGTCATGAAATGAAGGATAATGTGTACGAGGAGTACAAGGAGACGATTCATTTCACCAACCGGACCGGGGTTCGCGCCACTTGCCCTGATTGCCATGTGCCCAGAGAATGGGTTCACAAGATCGTCCGCAAGGTCAAGGCCACAAAGGAGTTGTATCACAAGATACTGGGTACCATCGATACCAAGGAGAAGTTCAGGAATAACCGTCTCTGGATGGCGAAAAGCGAATGGACACGGATGAAAGCCACCGATTCGCGCGAATGCCGCAATTGCCATAATTTCGGCTCCATGGATCTGGAAAAACAGGAAGAGCGGGCCTCCGACAAGCATGACCCCTTTGTCTGGGAGGTTCTTGACGGCAAGGAGCCGACGAAAACCTGCATCGATTGCCATATGGGGATTGCTCATAAGCTGGCCAAAGGCTGGGAAAAAGCCGCCAAGGAAGTGGGACTTGGCGAATAAATACCCCGCCTGATTTGCCGTGATTTTGAGGTTTCGGGAAGGCTTCCCGCAGCCTGAAAAATGAAAGGCGCGGTGGTGACTTTCGAGGTCGCCACTGCGCTTTATTTGTGCGCCCGCCTACGCATATAGGTGAATGTGTCAATTGATCGCAGGAATTTTCGCCCTCTTTGAGATAGAATGTCATACACAAAACGCAGGAATGAGTGTAAACAAAGCTCAGGATAACCTGCCTGTTCCGTACGGTATCGAGGGAGAACAATGAAAAGAAAGCATTTTGAACTGCTTAAAAAACTGCCGCTTTTTGTTGGTCTTGAAGAAAAACGCATCCAGGAAATTATTGGAACGGCGCAGCCTTGCGAGTTTCCGCGCGGCAAGATAATTTTCCAGCAAGGCGATCCGGCGGACTGGTTTTACGTTATTTTACAAGGCTGGGTTAAGGTATTCCGGGTCTCCGAAGAAGGTAATGAAGCGGTGCTTGGCGTATTTTCAAGAGGCGATACGGTCGCCGATGCCGCTATGTTTATCGGCAAGCGCTATCCGGCCAGCGCCCAGATTGTCGCCGAGGCGACCTTGCTGCGCATTGACGGGGTGCGCTTGCGCCAGAGCATTCACGACGACTCGGAAATTGCGTTTTCGCTGCTGGCCTCCATGTCGCATCATATGAAAAACCTGACCGATCAGGTTGCCCAGATGAAGCTTTATCACGGCCCCGAACGCGTCGCCCTGTTCCTTTTACGCCTTTGCCCCCTGCCGGAAGGGCCGGCGGTAATTTCCCTTCCCTATGAAAAATCGCTGGTCGCCGCCCGGCTCGGGATGCAGCCTGAAAGCCTGTCGCGGGCGCTGAGCAAACTGCGCGATATCGGCGTTACGGTGAATCAGGGCCATGTTGTTGTCAATGATGTTGCCAAACTGGCCAAATTCGTCAATGCCGATCCGGTTCACTCCATAAAGAACGGCAGGGGCGGGCGCGCCTGAGCGGCGTTCTGCGCTCCGGATTTCATATACTTCACAAATCGCTCCGGTTTCATCACATCCTTTTGACATGATAACCGGTCAGAATCCTCTAAACTTGGTGAATTTGGGGAAATCAGGGAGTATATTCGATGCGCCGTCCGCTGTTGTGGCTTTTTGCCCTGAGTTTATTTATAGTGATTCCAGACAAGCCGGTGATGGCCAGCGAGAAATCCTCCACAATGAACCGATTAGCCAATGAAGCCTCGCCCTATCTGCGCCAGCATGCGGAAAATCCCGTGGACTGGTATCCGTGGGGGGAAGAGGCACTGGCCAGGGCAAAGGCCGAGAACAAGCCGATTTTCCTCTCAGTTGGCTATTCGACCTGTCACTGGTGCCATGTGATGAAGCGTGAAAGCTTTGAGAATGAGGCCATTGCCGCGATCCTCAACACATATTTTATCGCCATCAAGGTTGACCGGGAAAGCCGCCCCGATATTGACGAAATTTACATGCTGGCAACCCAGCTTCTGACCAAAAGCGGCGGCTGGCCGAACTCGGTATTTCTCACCCCCAAAGGCGAGCCGTTTTACGCCGGCACATATTTTCCGCCGGATATGTTTACAAAAATTCTCAAGGCGGTCGCGCGCGAGTGGAAGTCCAACCGGCCGGAACTTGAACAAAGCGCAGCCCGCCTGGCGACGATCATCCGCGATTACACCCAGTCGGTCAGCAAGGCGGCAAAGCTGACCCCGGATGTCTTTACCAAGGCAAATGAAGCGATTTACCAGACCCATGACGAATTTCTCGGCGGCTTCAGCGAGGCGCCCAAATTCCCGCAGGAGCCGGTTTTGCTTTATCTTTTGCATATGGCGGCAAAGGGGGGGGAGGCCAAATATCTTGATGCCGCGACCCTTTCCCTCGACGCCATAGCCCGGGGCGGGATCACCGATCAGGTTGGTGGCGGTTTTCACCGTTATTCGGTCGATAATGCCTGGCTGGTGCCGCATTTTGAAAAGATGCTCTATAATCAGGCGCAGCTCGTGCGCGCCTATGTCCAGGCCCACGCCCTGACCGGACGGCGCGATTTCGCCCGCACGGCGCGCCATGCCATTGACTATGTCCTTGCCGATTTGCGCGCCCCTTCGGGCGGGTTTTACTCGGCCCGCGATGCCGATAGCGAGGAGGAGGAGGGCAAATTTTACATCTGGACAAAGGAGCAACTGACCGCGGCCCTGGGCAAGGCAGATGCCGGGTTTGTTGTTGAGGTTTTCGGAGTTACCGAGACTGGGAATTTTGAAGGCGCCAATATCCTTCACCTTGAAAAAAGCCTTGCTGAATGGGCGCGGGAAAAAGGCATGACAACGGCGCAGTTCGTTGAAAAAACTGATAAAATACTTAGCCGCCTGAATTTGGCCAGAGCCGGGCGCATCCCGCCGCACCGGGATGAAAAAATCATCACCTCCTGGAACGGCATGATGATCACGGCCCTTGCCGAGGCCGGGGATATCCTGAATGAAAAAGCCTATATCATGGCCGCCGGCAAGGCGGCGCGGATGATCTGGGATAAAATGCACAAGGGAAACGGCGCGCTCTGGCGGGTGTATTTTGATGGCGGCCTGAGCGTTGATGGCCAACAGGAAGATTATGCCTATCTGGCGCAGGGGCTGATCGCTCTTTTTGACGCTACGGGTGACGGCGAATGGCTGAAAAAGGCCGAGTTTGTCACGGCGGCCATGATCGAGCGGTTTGCCGACCCCAAAGCCGGTGATTTTTTCATGATCGAAAAAACCGGCAAGATGGGGCGGCCGAAACTGAAGAATGACGGCGCTACAGCCTCGGGCAATTCGGTTGCGCTGGATGTTCTGGGCAAATTGTCGCGGCGCTCGGAAAATCCTGATTTCGATATGCGCGCGCGCGCCCTGCTGGCGGCGCTGTCGGGCCTTCTGGTCGCCTCGCCAGAGGGGCATGCCTATGCGCTGCGCGCCGCTGAAGCCTTGCTCTACGGCGAGGCCGGGCCGGTGCAATATGCCGGTAACGGCGTTTTGCGGGCCCGGGCGGTTATGGGCAGGAAAAAGGTTGAAATTCATATCGAGGTGAAAGAGGGCTGGCATATCAACGCCAACAAACCCCTTGAGCCAGACTTCATTCCAACCAAATTAAACTATGAGGCCCCCGAGGGCTGGAAACTGGGCGATGTACTTTACCCCAAAGCTGTCGTGCGGGTGTTGCGGTTCAATGATAATCCTATGGCGCTATATGAAGGGGAGGTTGTTTTGAATATGCCTGTCGTTGAGCGGGACAAGAGCGGCGCAAGCCCCGTGCATCTGAAACTTCAGGTTCAGATATGCAGCGACAAAATCTGCCTTGAGCCGGAAACACTGTCGTTATATCTGCCCGTTCCGGACCGGGACTAGGGGGGGCGGGGCTTTGATTGGCGCCTGAAATACCGGCGGCGCGTTCCGGCAGCGCCTGTTTGCCGGGGCAGGGCGCCGATATAAAGGTTTGGTGCCCTGATCAACTGCAGGTTTATTGCGTTGATTCAACTCCTGATATATAGATGCATCAGGGGTAATATACAGAAACGTTACAGATAAGAATTTCTACAGGGAGATTGTCTGACATGGACAGCGAGAAAGGCTGGACACTGCTGTTTTGGGCCATGATCGTTCTTGGCGTTCTGGCGGTTTTGTTTCGCAGCGGCAGCATTGAGGAGGATCTGGCCGACAGAGCCAATGCGGCGTTGCATGAAAACGGACTGTCATGGGCAAGCGTGAAAGAGGTGAGCGGCCGCAACCTGACCCTGATTGGCAAGGCTCCCGTCATGGCGCAAAGAGGATGGCCTGTCAGTATTGTTGAAAACCTGTACGGTGTCCGCAAGGTGAATGATGCGGGGATCAGCGTCAAGCCTCCGGTAACACCCTACACATGGGCGGCAATTGTTACTCCGGGCAAGGTTACACTGACTGGTTTTGTCCCTGATGAGGATACCAGAGCCGCTATTCTGGAAAAGGTGGGGAATATTGTTTCCGATCGCGCCATTACCGACAAAATGGTGTTGGCCGATGGTGCGCCCGATAGCAGCTGGCTGGAAAATATCAATAATGTGCTGAAATACACCAAATACCTTAAGAACGGCGCGGTTCAGCTCAATGACCGCTCGGTCAAGGTTGAAGGCGAGGCATGGAATTCGCTTGATTTTGAAGTTATCGCCCTGCGCTCAAGCCGCGGCAGAACCGTGAATGAGTACTCCTTTTCAAGCGATCTTGTTCCGCCGGAAGACAGTGCCGGACAATCGCTCGTAACCATTGCCCCGAACCCGGTTGAGGGGAAAGAAGCCGCAACGCCGGAAAATACCGTTAATCATGAAGATAACGCCGGGGCTGATGTTGAAACCGCTAATGCGGATATGGCCCCCGTTGCCGTGAAGCCCGATGCGGAAGTCAAAACGGCAGGGGACAAAAATTCCGGGGATGGAGACGAGCAGGGCGAGGGATCATCTGCGGCCCCGGCCCCGTCATCCGGGGCAGCAGAAGCAACGGGAGATGTCTCCGGCAAGGTGAAAGCGGCATCTGCTGAAAACGTGAAAACACATGCGCCCGAAGCTGAAGCGGCGATAAAATCCAGCGGCGATAATCTGGCGCGGGATAAAGCAGAAAAAGCAGTTTCCAAAGCCGGCACGGCTAAAATAAAAATCGTGGATGAAGAACAACCGGCGGCGGCAAAAGCCGCCATGCCTCAAAGCGAACGGCAAAAACGATCGGCGGGCCCGGCGCGGATACCGGCCTATATGATCGCACCGCCATGGGCTTTCGCGCCTTACCGGGCCCCGCCGCCGGGCTTTTATCCGCCGCCGGGCTTTTATCCGGCCCAACGCGGATATTCTCCGGCGCCTCCGGTATATTATCCCGATTGCGGTTATGGATATCCATACGCTCCGGCTTATTGCGGCAGGCCGGTATATTAAAAAAAGTTCCAGGGCTGGTTAAAAGCCGGATGTGACAAGGGAAGCGAATATGTTCTTGAAGGGATTGACCTGGACGATTGTTATCTCGCTCGTCCTCTCTGTCTTGGCTGTTTTTATCAACCGGGACAAGGTTGAATCGGATCTGGTTTCACGCGCATTTGCCAGCCTGAGCCAGTTCAACAGGGGCTGGGTCAAAATCAGGGCCGAAGGGCGCGATCTCACTTTCGCGGGTAAATCCCCCCTGACGGCGCTGCAAAAAAGCGCTCTTGAGGCAGTTGAAAACGTAAACGGCGTCCGGATTGTCAGTGATCGTTCAACCGTCAGGCCCAAAGCCGTGCCCTATCAATGGTCGGCAACGCGCACCGGGACGGGTTTTATCCTCAAAGGCTATGCGCCCTCGCCTGAATTGCGCGCTGATATTGTAGAAAAAGCGCGGCTGGTCAGCGGCGGCGTGGCGGTAAAGGATCAGATGGAGCTTGCCGACGGCGCGCCTGAAGAGGGCTGGAGCGATGCGGTCGAGTTTGGGCTGGCGAATATGGACAAGCTCAAAACCGGCTCGGTCAATGTGGATGAAAACGCGGTGCGCATCGAGGGCGAGGCAAAGGATGTCAAATCCTATCTGGCCCTGACGGAAGCCTTTCAGGGCGGCGGTGATGCGCCCGATGGTTATATTCTCGCCAGCAATGTCTCCACGCCGCGCGTGACGGATTTTGTCTGGTCCGCAATACGCAAAAATGGAACCATTGTTCTGAAAGGTTATGCGCCAGGCGAGGAATCGCGCGAGGAGATCGAGGCCATGGTCATTGATGTGGCCAATGGCGCCAGCGTCGACAACCAGCTCAAACTTGCCTCCGGCGAACCTGCGGACTGGGATGAGCGGATAACTTTCGCCATTGAGCATTTAAAAGCGCTCAAATCCGGTGAGGTGCGTATTTCAAACGCCGGTATCATGGTAAGCGGCGAGGCGGTCTCAAATGCTTCCTATGTCGCCATGACAAAGATGAATGCGCCGGAAGGGGTCAGTGTGACGAAAACAATTTCCCGCCCTGTTGTCGCGCCCTTCATCTGGTCGGCCCGTATTGATGAGGATGAACTTGTTCTTGGCGGCCGGGTTCCCGATGAGGCAGCGCGCAAGGCGCTGCTGCTAAAGGCAAGAGCTGTTGCCGACGGGCGCAAAGTTGTCGATGAGATGAAATTTGCCGCCGGAGCGCCGCAAGGCTGGCAGAAACTGAGCACTTTTGCGCTGGAGAATCTGGGGCGGATGAAAACCGGCGAGGTCAAGCTGAGTGACAGCAAGCTGGCCCTGAAAGGTATGGCGCGCGATGAGGCCGCATTGACGGCAATAAACAGCGCCAAAGCGCCCCAGAGCAGCGGATTGACACTGGAAATTATGCCGCCAGAGCCTGGTCCGGCCAAAATCGAGGCTGCCAGAGCCGCGGAAAAAACACGGGGCGCCGCAGAGGCAAAAGCTGCTGAAGACGCCGCAGAAGCCGCTGAAACCGCAAAAACTGCGGAGAGCGGCAAGGCCGGGGCCGCCAAAACTTCCGAAGCGGAACCGGTATCCCCGGAGGCTTGTCAAAACCTGTTGAACAATATTACCAAGCATAAGCCGATCAGTTTCAAGACCGCCAGCGCCGAGCTTGAAGATGTTTCGCAAGGGGCGCTTGGTGTTGTCGCCGCTGCCCTCAAAAGATGCCCCGAAGCCCAAATCGTAATCGCGGGCTACGCGGATTTTGATGGCGATGATCCGGCAAACCCGGCTTTAAGCGGCAAACGCGCCCGATCCGTCAAGGCCGGGCTGGTGAAATTGGGCATTGGCGAAAAACGCATGACTGCGCTAGGCTATGGCGAGACAAAACCTTTGGTGCGGAACGATATGCCGGAAAACAAGATATATAAAAGGCATATTGAATTTATAGTCAAACATTAGGAAAGGGGCATGACCATGATGTATCTTCTTGAACAGCAACTCTTATGGGTCATTCTGGCTCTGATTGTTGGTATAGTTCTGGGTTTTTTCTTTTGCCGGAAACCCTCCTGACAGAAAAACTCTAAAAGCGGTCACAATTTCGAGACGGGGTGATTTCAATGACTATGTATGTATTTCAAACTATCCTGCTTTTGCTTCTCGCAGGTGTAATCGGCTATTTGATCGGGTGTCTGCTTTGCCGCTGGTTCTGTAGTTCCAGACAAGACGCACAATCCTCTGCCGCTGCGGCGGGCAGCACGGCAATCGCGGCTAAATCCGGGGAAGAAGCCAAAGCCGAGACAGAAGCAAAACCCGAGCCGGAAGCGGTATCTGAACCTGAGCCCGAGCCGGAGGCAAAACCCGAGCCGGAAGCAGCATCTGAACCCGAGCCGGAGCCGGAGCCGGAGCCCGAACCCAAGCCGGAAGTGAAACCCGAGCCTGAGGCGAAATCCGAGCGCGAGCCCGAGCCGGAAGCGGAAGTCGTGACTTTCGCCGCGACCACCGGGCCTGAGCCGGTCACTCTCCCGGCGCCGAAGGGCGGCAAGGCGGATGACCTCAAGCGCATCAAGGGCGTTGGGCCAAAACTTGAGCAGACCCTGAATGAACTGGGTTTTTACCACTTCGCACAGATCGCGGTCTGGACGCCGGAGAATGTCGCCTGGGTCGATGATCACCTCAAGTTCAAGGGTCGGATTGAGCGCGACGACTGGATGGCGCAGGCGAAATTGCTTGCCGAAGGCGGCGAGACGGAATTCTCCAAACGCGTTGACAAGGATAAGGTGGGATCAAGCAAATGAGCCACGCTGGAGCCTTACTCCCTGAAAGCTAATTCTGGATAAGAGTTTCTTGTTCCTATGTGAAACTCTTTGTTTTTAATTGTTATCCCTGCGAAGGCAGGGATCCAGGCCGGGTTTTTCCGTCAGCTGATGGCCTGTTTCGGATTCCTGCCTTCGCAGGAATGACTTAAAAAAGGGAGCATTTTGTTTCCCTTAAACCGATTCAGCATTTTAAAATAGCCGGGGCAGACACTCCGCCTTTTATTTTGAGTCGGAAATCCGCTGGATGAGCGATGTGATGCCGCCGCCGCGCTGTAAATCCGCTTGCAGCCGGATGGGGTTGGTGGAGCCGTTGAGGCGGGCGCGGTAAACCTGCGTGTTTTCCAGCACATGCTGGACGTAATTGCGGGTTTCGGTGAAAGGAATAAGCTCTATCCAGTCGATCGGGTCCACCTTGCCCCGGCGCGGATCGCCGTAAGCCCTGATCCATTTGGGGATATTGCCCTTGCCGGCGTTATAGGCGGCGATGGTCATGATGTAAGAGCCGGAAAACCGCTTCAAAAGATCATCAAGATGCACCGTGCCGAGTTTGGCGTTATAGGCGGCGCTGGCTGTCAGCCTTGCCTTTGAGTATTTAAAGCCGTGCTGTTTGGCGATATGCCGCGCGGTGCCGGGCATGATCTGCATCAGCCCGCGCGCGCCGGCATGGCTTTTGGCTTTTGGATTAAACTCGCTCTCCTGGCGGATAAGACCGTAAACCATTGCCTTTTCAACCCGTTTCGTCCGGGGCAGGGCGGGCATGCCGCCTTTGGGATAGGCATAAAAACGGGTGGGGTAGCCGCGTTTCAAGCCGATTTTACCCACTCTGAGCACCCAGTGTTTGAGTTTGAAATCATCCGCCAGCTCAGCCAGAAGACGAAATTCCTGTGCCGATTTAAGCCGGCTTGTCAGGTTGTAAAAGAACGGATTGAGCAACCGGCCATATCCGGCCGTATACAGCAGTTTCATGGCGCGCACCGTCTCAAGCGATAAAAAGGCGCGCCGCGCTGCCGCAGTTGCCCTTTTCGGCCGCGGGAAGGAAATCCTGGCATTGCGCGAAAGGGCATTGAGCGCCAGTTGGCCATAATATTTGGTTGGATAGAGGGCGGCTTTTTCAAGATGCGTCCTGGCCTGCGCTTTTGTTCCGAGGCGCTGATTGGCGCGTCCCAGCCAGTATTGCGCCCGGGATATGCGAGAGGGGGAGTTCGCATTCTTGTTCAGGCGTGTAAAATGCTTCAGCGCCAGTTTGGGTTTTTTCAAAAACCGCAGCGCGATAAATCCGGCCAGAAACTCAGCATCGGAGAAATAGAACCCGGATGAAAACCCGTGCGCGGCGGCAAGTCTGTAGGCGTCGCGGTATTTGCCCATAGCAAGCGCCTTGCGTGCTCCGATGCGCCGCTCGGTCCACCATTCGATCGGATTGCCCAGACGCTTGTGATCCGTGGGGGCCTGAAGCAGCAACCGGATAGCCTTGGCGCTGTTCTTGTTGCGCCGGTTCCACTGAATGCGGTTATAAAGAAGGCCGATATTTTTTGAGCGCGGCCCCCGGAGGACAGCGGCGATTTTGCGCGCCGCATGGCGCGAGCGCTTCATCACCGCGATGCGCGCCTGCGCCATGCGGACATAGTCGCGATTGAGCCGTTTCGCCGCCCGCAACCCGGCCTCCGCCGTGGCGCGTTTATACAGCATCCGGTTCATGCGGATTTTATGATCGGTTTTGGTCAAAAAGCGCCTCAAGCCGCTTTTCATGATTTTCAGTTCAGCTCTGGAGCCCAGAGAATCATAATGCCAGGCGCTTTTGATCAGGCTTTGCGCCTGTTTTTTATTGCCCTGCGCCAGATGCGCCAGCGCCAGCGCCGCCTTGCCATTGCCCGAAAGCGGCGGATAGGATTTGAAATAGCGCAATACAATCCGCGCCGGCTGGTTTTCACGCATCAAGGTCCACTCCGCCTTGCGGCGCAGCGTCCGGGGACTGGGCCAATGGGGGTTTTGCCTGATAAACTCGTATATCCGCACAAAACCGGCATCACCCGCCCTGGCCTTGAGGTAAAACCATTCAACGGTTTTTCTGGCGATCTTATTGTTTTGAGCCAGTTGAAAGGCTTTGGGGAATTTTCCCGCCACCGCCGCCCTGATGGCCGCCCTGCTGTCTGATTTGCCGGAAAAAGACAAAAAAGAGGACCCGGATGAGGCCTTTTGATTCGTTTGGGCTTTTACAAGCGGTGCCGGGATGAGGCTGAAAATGATGAAGCCTGCAGCCAAAGCATAAATAAATTCATTTTTTAAAGCAACAGGTTGCAACTTTTTAAAGCGGAATATAGCCATATAAAACAACTCAATGCTCTTTTTTATTAAACAAATAATATAAGCAAAATCTGTAACCCGTCCCTCGTTTCTACCATCTAAAGATGGCAAAAAACGGAAGGTTGTGAATCCTTGCCATAAGCTGCACTCCACACCAGCTCCCTCAATAAAGCCTTAATCTTCTGTTGACCCGTGAAGGGGGGAGAGGCAAAACAGGCATATCGGGTCTTGGATTTTCATGAGGGCGGAATGAGGTTTTTTACAATCGCTACAAGATGCGCGGCGGCAATCGGGATGCTTGCCGCGCTCGCCGCGTGTTCCCCGGCTAATGACGGATATCCGAAAATCAGCGAGATCAAAACGCCTCATCCCAATTTTCTCACCCCGAAGCAGCAACGGGCGAGAAAAAACCAGATGGAGCGCGCCAAGGCTGCCCATGTCTATCGCGAACGCAGCCGGATCCGGGAACGTTCGCGCCGGCTGAAGGCAAACAGGGAATTGCAACCGGAATAAATCAAGTCAACGAGCCGGAATTATGACCATGAATAGCGATTATTACCGTATCAAGCGTTTGCCGCCTTATGTCTTTGAAGGGGTCAACCGCCTGAAAGCCGCCGCCAGGGCCAAAGGCGAGGACATTATCGATTTCGGCATGGGCAATCCGGACATGCCTACCCCGGAGCATATTGTCGAAAAACTGATCGAAACGGTAAAAAAACCACGCACAAACCGCTATTCCGCCTCGCGCGGCATTCCCGGTTTGCGCAAGGCGCAGGCGAAATATTATGAGCGCCGCTTTGGCGTCAGGCTTGACCCTGACACCCAGGTGGTGGCCACTCTCGGCTCCAAGGAGGGCTTTGCCAATATCGCCCAGGCCATCACCGCGCCGGGCGATGTCATTCTGGTGCCCAATCCAACCTATCCCATTCACCAGTTCGGCTTTATCATCTCCGGCGGCGTCATCCGGGATTTGCGTGCCGAACCGGGGCCGGATTTCATGGTCTCGCTCGACAACGCCATGCGGCACTCGGTGCCCAAACCTATCGCGCTTATTCTGAATTACCCGTCAAACCCGACCGCAAGGGTGGCCGATCTTGATTTTTACACCGAAGTGGTGAATTACGCCCGCAAGCATGATCTCATCCTGCTTTCCGACCTTGCCTATGCCGAGATTTATTTTGACGACAATCCGCCCCCTTCAGTTTTGCAGGTTCCCGGCGCCGTGGATGTCACGGTGGAATTCAGCTCATTGAGCAAAACCTACGCCATGCCCGGCTGGCGCATGGGCTTTGCGGTCGGCAATGAGCGCCTGATCGCGGCGCTGGCGCGGGTCAAATCTTATCTTGATTACGGCGCCTTCACCCCCATTCAGGTGGCCTCGGCGGCAGCTCTCAACGGGCCGCAGGAGTGCATTGACGATATCCGCAATATCTATAAAGAGCGCCGCGATGTCATGGTAGACGCCATCGGCCGCGCCGGATGGGACATTCCTCTGCCGCCCGCCACCATGTTTGCCTGGGCGCCGGTGCCCGAACCCTTCACCGCGCTTGGCTCGGTTGGATTTTCGCAATTGCTGCTGGAAAAAGCCGGGGTTGCCGTCTCGCCCGGTCTCGGCTTTGGCGAATATGGCGAGGGTTTTGTCCGGCTGGCGCTTGTTGAGAATGAGCAGCGCATCCGCCAGGCGGCGCGCAATATCAAAAAATTCATGAGCAGCGCCGATACGCATTTGCATAATATTTTGCCCGTTGCCTCAGGGGCGGGCGGAGAGAAGAAAAAATCATGAGTTCAGGAAAAAGTGAGCCCCTGAAGATCGGCATTGCCGGTTTGGGAACGGTTGGTTGCGGCGTGATCAAATCGCTGCGCACCCATGGGCAGGCTCTCACCCAAAAATGCGGCCGCGAGTTGGTGCTGGCCGGGGTGAGCGCCCGCAGCCGCGCCAGGGAGCGGGGGGTCAGTCTTGACAATGTCACATGGTATGATGATGCCCGGCAACTGGCGCAGTCAAACGAGATTGATGTTTTTGTCGAGTTGATCGGCGGCGAGGAGGGCATGGCGCTGGAGAGCGTGAAAGCTGCCCTTTCCAGCTCCCGCCCGGTGGTAACCGCCAATAAAGCGCTTCTGGCTCGTCATGGGACAAAGCTGGCCGAACTGGCGGAAAAAAACGGCGTGGCCCTGAATTACGAGGCCGCTGTTGCCGGCGGCATTCCGATTGTCAAAACCTTGCGCGAGAGCCTTGCAGGCAATGAAATCTCACGGGTTTACGGCATTATGAACGGCACCTGCAATTATATCCTCACCCGGATGGAAAACGAGGGCAAGGATTTTGCCGACATCCTCGCCGATGCGCAAAAGCTCGGCTATGCCGAGGCCGATCCTACGGCGGATATCGGCGGCTTTGATACCGCGCATAAACTTTCCATCCTCACCTCGCTCGCCTTTGGCACCGTCATTGATTTTGACAGCGTTTATGTTGAGGGCATTGATCGCATCACATCCGCCGATCTGGAGGCTGCCGCCAGTCTTGGCTACCGCATAAAGCTGCTGGGGGTTGCGGTCAAAACCGATACCGGGATCGAGCAGCGGGTTCACCCCACCATGGTGCCCCGGCACTCGGCCATTGCTGAAATCCATGATGTGTTCAATGCGGTCGTGGTCGAGGGTGATTTTGTCGGCGAGTTGATGCTCATGGGGCGCGGCGCCGGGGAGGGGCCGACTGCATCCTCGGTGGTCTCGGATCTGGCCGATCTGGCGCGCGGCGGTGCGGGCCCTGTTTTTGGCCGCCCGGCAGCAGAGCTTCTCCCCTATAGGCGCGCCGGCATGCGCGCCCATGAGGGCGGCTATTATGTGCGCCTTGATGTGCCTGACCGGCCCGGCATCATGGCGGCGATTACCACAAGGATGGCGGAATACGGCATATCGCTGGAAAGCATTATGCAGCGCGCGCCGGAGGGGGAGCAGGGCGGAATGCATGGCGTGAGCGTTATCCTGATCACCCATGAGACAACCGAGTCGGATATGCGCGGCGCGCTGGAGGTGATATTTTCCGATGGCACCGCGAGTGAAAAACCGCAAATGATCAGAATCGAAAGGGCCTGAGAGCAGAACATATGAGCCAGAACAAGGATACGCTTGACCGGATTTTCTCCATGGAATTTGCCCGGGTAACCGAGCAGACCGCGATTGCCGCCGCCCGGTTTTGCGGCCGCGGCGATGAAGAGGCCGCCGACAAGGCCGCTACCGCTGCCATGCATGAGGAACTCTCTTCACTTCCCATGAACGGCACAATTGTCATCGGTGAATATGAAGACGCGCCCATGCTGGCGGTCGGCTCAAAAACCGGCAATGGCGAGGGACCTGAATTTGACGTGGCGGTTGATCCTCTCGAAGGGGCGACCCTGTGCGTCAAGGATTTGCCCAATGCGCTGGTCTCTCTGGCGGTGGCGCAAAAGGGCGGGCTGTTGCATGCGCCGGGTATGTATATGGAAAAAATCGCCATCGGCGGTGAATATGACAGCCAGATTGTCAGTATTGAGGCCACGCCGCAGGAAAATATCGCCGCTCTTGCCGGGGCGAGGGATATTGAGCCTGAAGAAATAACCGTATGTATCCTCGACCGCTCGCGCCATGCGCGTTTAATCGAGGATGTGCGCCAGACCGGCGCCGCCATAAGGCTGATCGGCGATGGCGATATTGCCGGAGTGATTGCCACCGCCAGTTGGGAGCAGACCGGTGTTGATATCTATATGGGGGTGGGCGGCGCGCCCGAGGGCGTTCTGGCGGCGGCGGCCTTGCGCTGTGTCGGCGGCCAGATGCAGGGGCGGCTGGTGATCCGCAATCAGGGCGATGCCGCCATGGCGCGCGCGGTCGGCATTGAGGATGCAGGCCGGATTTACGATCTGGGGGATCTGGCCAGCGGCGATCTCATCTTTGCCGCCAGCGGCATTACCGACGGGGCCATGTTTGAAGGGGTGCGCTTTGATCATCACTGGATTGAAACCGACACCATTGTCATGCGGAGCCGGACCGGCACCGTGCGCCGGATCAATACCCGCCATGTGAATTCCAGGGCCCGATGAGCGGGCCCGCGGCTTTTCTTGGCGTTGAAAACTCCTTGAGCGGGCGCTTCTGGCAAAGCCGCATCGAGCACGATGCCCAGGCGCTGGCGATTTCCCAGAAGCTGGGCGTGGCCGATCTTGTGGGCAGGGTTCTGGCCGGGCGCGGCGTCGATGCCGATCACGCGGCTGATTTTTTAAATCCCACTTTAAGGGCCTATCTGCGCGATCCTTATGTTTTGCACGATATGGAGCGCGCCGCCAAGCGCATCGCCGATGCCATCATCAAGGGCGAGGCTATCACCATCTTTGGCGATTATGATGTCGATGGCGCAACATCCTCGGCGCTTTTGCGGCGCTTTTTTGCCCATCTTGGCGTTCAGGCGCGGGTCTATATTCCCGACAGGATGAAGGAGGGTTACGGCCCCAGTTCGCAAGCCTTCGCGCGGATTATCGATGCCGGGGCCAAACTGATCATCACCGTGGATTGCGGCACCGCTTCTTTTGAGCCTATAGTGCAGGCCGCCGAATCGGGCGTTGATGTTGTAGTGCTCGACCATCATATTGCCGGTGAGGCGCTTCCTGAAGCCTTCGCGCTGGTCAACCCCAACCGGCAGGATGATGTCAGCGGTTTTGACCAGCTTGCCGCGGTGGGGGTCACCTTCATGCTGCTCGTCGCTCTCAACCGGCTGTTGCGTAAAAACGGGGTTTATGGTGACAAGTGCCCCGAGCCCGACCTGCTGCAATGGCTCGATCTGGTGGCTCTGGGCACGGTTTGCGATGTTGTGCCCTTAAAAGGCCTTAACCGCGCCTTTGCGGCGCAAGGTTTGAAGGTGCTGGCCAGGGGGCAAAACACCGGGCTGGCGGCGCTGGCCGAGGCGGCGCAGATCAGCGCGCCCATAGACGCCTATCATCTGGGCTTTGTGCTGGGACCGCGCATCAACGCCGCCGGGCGCATTGGCAAGGCGGGGCTTGGTTCGGAACTTTTGTCGATTGATGACGCGGTACTGGCGGCGAAGATTTCGGCGCGGCTTGACAATCTCAATGCCGAGCGCAAGCTGATTGAAGACAAGGTTGTGGAAGAGGCGCTGTTGCAGGCGGAAGATTTGCTGCAAGGCAAAACTGATCCGGATATTCTCATCGTTGCCAAAAAAAACTGGCACCCCGGCGTGATCGGCATTGCCGCCAGCCGGTTGAAGTCGCGCTTCAACCGCCCCTCGATTGTTATCGCGCTGGATGAGGCCGGTGAGGGCAAGGGCTCGGGCCGCTCGATTGAAGGGGTTGATCTTGGCGCGGCGATCACGCAGGCGGCGGCCAGGGAGCTTATCCTCAAGGGCGGGGGTCATAAAATGGCCGGCGGCCTCAGCCTCACCGCCGGACAGATACCGGGTTTTGCCGCTTTCATGCAAGACGCCCTGGGACCTGATATCCGCACCGCCCGCACCCGCCATGTGCTCAAGCTTGACGGCGCCATAACCGCGCGCGGCGCCAATGCCGGGCTGGTCAGGGCGCTGGAAATGGCCGGGCCCTTCGGCGCGGGCAACGCCAGACCCCGTCTTGTTCTGCCCGCCCATCATGTTGCCTTTGCCGATATTGTCGGCAAGGACCATGTGCGCTGCACGTTAAAAGCCGCCGATGGCGCCCGATTGCAGGGAATCGCCTTTCGCGCCGCGGAATCGCAATGGGGCAAATACCTGCTGAACGAGCGCCAGATGCCGCTGCATATCGCCGGATCATTGAAGATCGATCACTGGCAGGGGCGCGAACAAATCAAACTTCATATCGAGGATGCCGCTCTGGCGTAAATCTTCATTTCGCCCTCTTGCATTGGCGTTCTTATCGCCTTATAAGCGGCCCAGACCAAATCTCGTGGTCCCTTCGTCTATCGGTTAGGACGCCAGGTTTTCAACCTGGAAAGAGGGGTTCGATTCCCCTAGGGACTACCATTTTCCTTCCATCGCTGCATGCAAGAAGCCGCCGGCCGGGTTTTATCGGTGCGGCGCGGTTTTTTCTGTCCATGTTTCTCTGGCGGGTGCGACATTCCGCCATGTATTTACGCTTGCAAAAACTACGTAAATATACGTATATTGCATCTACAAAAAACGCTGTCCAACATGTAGCTGTAAGGTGGGGAAACATGCCTGATTATGATGCCGTTCTTGAATCTGCTCTGGATACAATCAAAACGGAAGGCCGGTACCGGGTTTTTGCCGATATCCGCCGCAAGCGGGGCGAGTTTCCAAGGGCGACCTATTACGGCGGCGATGAGCCGCGCGAAATCACCGTCTGGTGCTCCAATGACTATCTCGCCATGGGGCAGCACCCCGATGTGCTGAAAGCCATGCACGAGGCGATAGACACAACCGGTTCAGGCTCGGGCGGCACCCGAAATATTGCCGGTACAACCCATTATCATGTCCAGCTTGAGAAGGAGTTGGCCGATCTGCACGCCAAGGAGGCGGCCTTGCTGTTTACCTCGGGCTATATCGCCAATGACGCCACCTTGAGCACCATGGCCAAGCTGTTCCCTGACTGTATCATTCTCTCCGACGCCAAAAACCACGCCTCGATGATCGAGGGCATTCGCCGCGGCCGCGGGCCAAAGCGCATCTGGCGTCATAATGATCTTGAAGACCTTGAGCGCCAGTTGCAGGAAATCGATCCGGATCATCCCAAGATTATTGCCTTTGAGTCGGTATATTCCATGGACGGTGATATTGCCCCCATCGCCAGAATTTGCGATCTGGCGGACAAGTACAATGCCCTGACCTATCTTGATGAAGTCCACGCGGTTGGCCTTTACGGTAACAGGGGCGGCGGTATTGCCGACCGCGACGGTGTTCTGGACCGGGTGGATATCATTGAAGGCACCCTTGCCAAGGGGTTTGGCATGATGGGTGGATATATTGCTGCCTCGAAAGCCATGGTGGACGCGGTGCGTTCCTATGCGCCGGGCTTCATCTTCACCACCTCGATTGCCCCGGCCATTGTCGCGGGCGCCCTGGCCAGCGTGCGGCACCTCAAAAAGAGCCATTTGGAGCGCGAGGCGCATCAGGAACGCGCCGCCGAGCTGAAAAGACGCCTCAGGGAAGCCAGTCTGCCGGTTATGGACAGCCCGTCCCATGTGGTGCCGGTCATGATCGGTGATCCGGTGCTGTGCAAGCAACTGACCGATGCCCTGATGGATGAGTATGACATTTACGTCCAGCCCATCAATTATCCCACCGTCGCCAAGGGCACCGAGCGTATCCGCCTGACCCCGGGGCCGAAGCATTCGGACGCCGATATGGATCATCTGATCACGGCGCTTGATGCGCTGTGGCGCGCCCTTGCCCTTGAGCGCGCCGCGTGAGCAAGGACGGGCCGCACGAAGGCGAGGTTTATCTGGAATTTATTCCCCTTGGCAATATGGTCAAGGTGAACGCGGTTGACGCGCGCACCGGCGAGGAGGTCTCCATCGCCGGTCCCCGCGATGCGCCGCGCACCGAGCTTGAACGCACCGCACTGGCCAAACTGCGCTATGTCCAGAACAAGAAGAAATCTTCCCGGTGATCTTCTTGGCCTTTTCTGTCTTCTTGTGTTAAGCAACCAGCATTCGGTCGGATTCATCATTCCTGCAAGCGCGGCAATGATGACGAGAATGGTTTTAAAATATAAGAGTGTGATAGGATGACCAGCCAAAGAAATACACCAGCGCTGTATCCAGAGTTTTTCACGGCTACGCTCAGGCAAGCCGATCCGGCGGTTGCCGATGCAATTACCGCCGAGCTTGGCCGCCAGCGCGACGAGATCGAGCTGATCGCGTCGGAGAATATTGTCTCGCGCGCCGTTCTGGAGGCGCAGGGCTCGATCATGACCAATAAATACGCCGAAGGCTATCCCGGGCGGCGCTATTACGGCGGCTGTCAATATGTTGATGTGGCCGAAAATCTGGCGATCGAGCGCGCCAAACAGCTTTTTGGCTGCGGTTTTGCCAATGTTCAGCCCAATTCCGGCTCCCAGGCCAATCAGGGCGCATTCATGGCGCTGATCAAGCCGGGCGATACCATTTTGGGCCTCAAACTGGCCGCTGGCGGGCATTTGACCCATGGTGCGCCGCCGAACCAGTCCGGCAAATGGTTTCATGCCGTGCAATACGGGGTGCGTCGCGAAGATGCGCAGATTGATTTTGACGAGGTTGAAAAACTGGCCCGCGAGCACAAACCGGCGCTGATTGTTGCGGGCGGTTCGGCCTATCCGCGCATTATTGATTTTGCCCGCTTCCGGGAAATCGCTGATGAGGTGGGGGCAAAGCTGATGGTGGATATGGCGCATTTTGCCGGGCTTGTGGCCGGCGGCGTTCACCCCGGCCCGTTTCCCCATGCCCATATCGTCACCACCACGACCCATAAAACCCTGCGCGGTCCGCGCGGCGGCATGATCCTCACCAATGACGCGCAGATCGCCAAAAAGGTCAATTCGGCGATCTTTCCCGGCATTCAGGGCGGCCCGCTGATGCATGTCATCGCGGCCAAAGCGGTGGCCTTTGGCGAGGCTTTGCTGCCTGAATTTAAAATTTACGCCCAAAATGTCGCCGATAACGCCAAAACCCTCGCTTCCACCTTGCGTGATGGCGGGCTCGATATCGTCTCGGACGGCACCGACACCCATCTCATGCTGGTCGATTTGCGCCCCAAGGGCCTCACCGGAAATATCAGCGAGGCGGCCATGGAACGGGCTCATATCACCTGCAATAAAAACGGCGTGCCGTTTGACCCGGAAAAACCAATGGTGACGTCCGGCGTTCGTCTTGGCACCCCGGCCGGGACAACCCGCGGTTTTGGCGCGCCGGAATTTAGACAGATCGGCGAGTTGATTTTACAGGTGCTCGATGGCCTGGCGGCAAATGGCGCGGAAGGGAATGCAGGCGTTGAGGCCGGGGTTAAGGAACAGGTGCTTGGCCTTTGCCGCCGCTTCCCGGTTTATGGAGCTTGAGGGATAAAACATGCGCTGCCCCTATTGCAGTAACAACGATACCCAGGTGAAGGATTCGCGTCCCGCCGAGGACAATACCGCCATCCGCCGCCGCCGCTATTGTCCGGCCTGCGCCGGACGCTTTACTACTTATGAGCGCATCCAGCTGCGTGAGTTGACCATTCTCAAGCGCTCGGGCCGCCGGGTGCCGTTTGACCGCGACAAGCTCATGCGCTCGGTTCAGGTGGCGCTGCGCAAGCGCCCGGTTGAGCCCGAACGGGTTGAACGCATGATCAACGGCATTGTCCGGCGGCTTGAGAATCAGGGCGAAAACGAGATTCAGGCCCAGAGCGTCGGCCATCTCGTCATGGAAGGCCTAAGGGCGCTGGATGATGTCGCCTATGTCCGCTTTGCCTCCGTTTACCGCAATTTCCGTGAAGCCAAGGATTTTGAAAACCTCATCGACGAGTTGAGCGGAGAGGATTAATGGATGCAAATGATGATGCCGCATTCATGCAGATCGCGCTTCAGCTTGGTCGCAGGGGAGCGGGCAACACCTGGCCCAACCCCAATGTCGGCTGTGTCATCGTTGCAAATTCACCTTTTGGGCCGCTGATCGCCGGGCGCGGCTGGACGGCAAGAGGCGGGCGGCCCCATGCCGAAACGCGCGCGCTGGAAAAGGCAGGCGAAGCGGCGAGGGGGGCAACGCTCTATGTCACCCTTGAGCCCTGTTCGCATTTCGGCCAGACTCCGCCTTGCTCATCGGCCATTATCAAGGCGGGCGTCAAACGCGTTGTCTGCGCTCTTGAGGACCCGGATAAACGGGTGGCGGGCAGGGGGATCGCGCAGCTTCGCGGCGCCGGCATTGAAGTGGAGCTTGGCGTTGGCGCCAGGACGGCGCGGCGCGATCTGGGCGGGCATTTAAGCCGCGTAACCAGGCACATGCCGCATGTGCGGCTGAAACTCGCCATATCAAAAAACCGTAAAATTGCCGGAAGGGGCGGTGAGCAAATCCGGATTACGGGCAAGGAATCCCTTGCTCTTGTGCACGCCATGCGCGCCCGCCATGATGCCATTATGGTCGGGGCCGGGACCGTGCGGGCGGATGACCCGGAACTGACCTGCCGTCTTCCGGGGCTGGAGAAAGACCAGCCCGTGCGCGTCATCGTGGATACGGCGCTTTCCCTGAAGAGCTGCTCAAAGCTGTGCCAAAGCGCAAAAGCAGTACCGGTCTGGGTGCTGACGGGGGAAGGTTTTTCGCAGGTCCGCGCCGCTCGGTTGCAAAAATGCGGTGTTGAAATCCTCCCCTGTCCCCTGACCAAAGAGGGCCGGGTGAATTTGCAAAGCGGTCTGGAAAAACTGGCCGAAAAAGGCATTACCAGCCTTTTTGTGGAAGGCGGCGCAAGGCTTGCCGCCTCGCTTTTGCAGGCCGGGCTGGTGGATGAGGCCGATTTTTTCTTCTCCGAAGTTGAAATCGATGAAGACGGGATCGATGCGCTCTGCAGCATGGAGCTTGAGTCTGTTATCAACTCACCGGAATTTACCCGCTTGTCAACCCGCTCTGTTGGCGCTGACATGTTGCACAGCTATATCAGAAACTGAAGAATTGGGTTCAGAACCAAAAGGAATTAGCGCCATGTTTACAGGCATTATCTCGGATATTGGCGAGGTTATCAAACGCGAGGAGCGCGGCGATACCCGCTTTGTCATTGCGTGTCACTATGACGCCGGCAGTATTGATATCGGTGCCTCCATCTGTTGCTCCGGCGCTTGTCTGACAGTGATTGAAAAGGGGCGTGAAGGCGGGCGCACATGGTTTGCAATTGACGCCTCGGCCGAAACCCTGGACAAGACCACTCTGGGCGACTGGAGCAAAGGCACGCGGGTAAATCTGGAGCGTTCGCTAAAAATTGGCGATGAGCTTGGCGGTCATATCGTGACCGGCCATGTCGATGCGGTGGGCGAGGTGATCAGCCGCACGGCGGAGGGCGATTCCTCACGCTTTGTCTTTGAAGCACCCGAAACCATATCGCATTTTATAGCGCAAAAGGGCTCCATTACCCTGAACGGTACCTCGCTGACCGTGAACGAGGTTGAGGGGAACAGCTTCGGCGTAAACCTCATTCCCCATACGCTGGAAGTCACCACCTGGGGCAAAACCCGGCCTGGCGAGCGGATTAATATGGAAATTGATATTCTGGCGCGCTATGTAGCACGCATGGTTGAAACCGGATTTGTCAAATAAACCTGTTCGCGCCACGAGAAAGTACAAAAAATGACCGAGACCGAATACGGAAAACACCTCTCCTCCATTGAAGAGGTGATCGAGGACGCCCGCAACGGGCGGATGTTTATTCTGGTGGATGATGAAGACCGCGAAAATGAGGGCGACCTGATTGTTCCGGCCCAGATGGCAACCCCCGATGCGATCAATTTCATGGCTCGCCACGGGCGCGGCCTGATCTGCATGCCAATCACCGCCGAGCGCGGCAAGGAACTCAAGCTTGATATGATGGCGCGCAGCAACGAGATGCGCCACGGCACCGCCTTTACCGTCTCCATTGAAGCCAAAGAGGGTATCTCCACCGGCATCTCCGCCCATGACCGGGCCAGAACCGTTGCAGTGGCCGCCGATCCGGCCCGGGGCGCGGCGGATATTGTCTCGCCGGGGCATGTCTTTCCGCTCATTGCCCGCGAAGGCGGGGTACTGATGCGCGCCGGGCATACCGAGGCGGCGGTTGATATCGCCCGTCTGGCCGGATTGCAGCCCTCGGGCGTGATTTGCGAGATCATGAAGGATGACGGCACCATGGCGCGCCTGCCCGATCTCGTTGAGTTTGCCAAAACGCACAATCTCACACTCGCCACCATAGCTGATCTGATTGCCTACCGCCGCCGCAATGACCGGATTTTCGAGCGCAAGCTGGAGCGCCAGGTCGATACGGTCCATGGCGGCCCCTTTAACCTGTCACTTTATGTCAATACGCTGGACCAGTCCGAACATCTGGCTCTTGTCAAGGGCGATGTGACAACCGGCGGGCCGGTTCCGGTGCGGGTTCATGTGGTCAATATTCTGGATGATATTCTCGGGCTCGATGCGGACAAGGCTTCGCTGGTGCCCGGTTCCATGGCGATGATCGCCGAAGAGGGCCGCGGCGTGGTGGTGCTGATCCGTGATACACGCCCGGCCTGTCTTTCAAGGGCGCTGGGTGAGGAAAAAAGAGATGACAACCAGACCGAGGAGCGTCTGCTGGAAATCGGCGCCGGCTCGCATATTCTGCGCGATCTGGGGGTGAAGGATTTTATCCTGCTCTCCAATACCGAGCAGCCCAAGATTGTCGGCCTTGAGGGCTTTGGTCTGCGCATCGTCGGCCAGCGTCCTGTAAAAGAAGGTAAGAAATGAGCCAAAAATCACCGCATATCCTTGTTGTTGAGGCCCGGTTTTATGATGAACTGGCCGATGAGCTGGCGCGCGGCGCGGTTGGCGAGCTTGAAAGGCGCGGCGCGAGTTATGACCGCGTCAGCGTACCCGGTGTGCTGGAAATTCCTGCTGCTGTCGCCATGGCGCTGGATTCTGAAGTTGAATATGACGGCTTCGTTACGCTGGGCGTGGTTATTCGTGGCAAGACCACCCATTATGATATCGTTGCGGGCGAATCTGCCCGGGCGCTGATGGATTTGTCGGTTATTCACGTGCTGGCGCTGGGCAACGGCATCCAGACGGTTGAAAACGCCGATCAGGCCTGGGCACGGGCCAGGGTTGATGAGAAAAACAAGGGCGGCGGGGCCGCGGCTGCATGTCTGGACATGATTGCCCTGCGCGCCTCTCTGGCAGACCGGTAATGGCGGATAAACAGGTAAAGGCGCGCAGTTCGGCGCGGCTGGCGGCGGTTCAGGCGCTCTATCAGATGGAACTGGCCGGAGCCGATGTCAATGAGGTGATTGCCGAGTTTGGCAGCGCCCGCCTGCAGGAAAATGATGAACCCCCGGTGGCGTTTGATGTTGATTTTTTCCGCAACCTCGTAACCGGCATTGTGAAGCAGCAAAAAAAGATCGATCCGCTCATTCATGAGGCCCTGCGCGATGACTGGCCGCTCTCGCGCCTCGACAGCACCTTGCGCGCCATATTGCGGGCCGGGGCCTATGAGTTGATCTACCGGCGCGATGTGCCCTTCAAGGCGGTCATTAATGAGTATATGGATATCGCCCACGCCTTCTTCAATGGCGGCGAACCGGCCATGGTGAACGGTGTGCTGGACTATATGGCGAAGACTTCCGGAAAGAAGCCCACAGCAGACAAAGAAGCATCATGAATGACGCGGTGAACCTCGAGTGGCCAAATTCAGCGAACGTTCTTTAATCGAAACAATTCTTGCCCCCCTGAGCCGGAACTGCCCCGGCGCTTTCGGGCTGGGCGATGATGCGGCGCTGATCTCGCCGCGGTCCGGATATGAGTTGGTGATCACCAAGGACGCGCTGGTGGCGGGGGTGCATTTTTTCCCCGATGACAAACCCGAACTGGTTGCCGCCAAGGCGCTGCGGGTGAATCTGTCGGATTTATACGCCAAGGGCGCCGAGCCCACATGTTATCTGCTCTCCTTGTTTCTCCCGGCAATCATGAGCGAAGACTGGCTTAGGGCCTTTGCCGATGGTCTGGAGGCGGAGCAGGAAAAATACTCAATCTGCCTGCTTGGCGGCGATACCGTGCGCACGCCGGGACCGTTCAGCCTCAGCGTCACCATGACGGGCGAGATGCCAGAGGGCAAGATGGTACACCGTAGCGGCGCGCGGCCGGGGGATCATATCTTTGTCTCCGGCCCCATCGGTGATGCGGCGCTCGGGCTTCGGGTCATCAGGGGGGAACTGAAAGTCACCGAAAAAAAGGACGCTGATTATCTGAAGCGCAACTATCTGCTTCCTGATCCCGACCCGGAGTTGATAACATCGGTGCGCGATTTTGCCAGTGCTGCTATGGATATCTCCGATGGTCTGGCGGGCGATCTGACATTGCTGTGCGCCGCCTCAAGGGTAACCGCGCAGATAGAAGTGGACGCCATTCCGCTCTCCTCTGCGGTGCGCCATGTGGTGGAAAACCGGCCCGAACGGATCACTGCAATTTTGACCGGCGGTGATGATTATAAAATCCTTTGCACAATTGCGCCGCATCATGCCGATGCCTTTATCGCGAGTTGCGGCGGCAAAATGTTCAGAATCGGCAAGATTGAAGCCGGGCAATCATCAGTAAAATTCATTGGCCGGGACGGGCAAAACCTGTCATTAAACGCGCTCTCCTATCGTCATTTTTAAATTTTCGAGAATGCAATATGTCCGCCTCGGTTCCCGCCATTAACAAGGACGCACGCGCGCGGCGCAATGTGCTGGTGCTGGCCACCGCCCAGGGGCTTTACGGTTCCGGGGCCATCATTATTTTCACCCTTGGTTCCCTGACCGGCCAGATGCTGAGCGTCAACAAGGCGCTGGCCACATTGCCCATCACCGCCTATGTTCTCGGCGCTGCCCTGTCCACATTTCCCGCCTCGATGTACATGCAGCGCTTTGGCCGCCGCACCGGCTTCATGACCGGCGCCTTTATGGGCATGAGCGGAGCCGGAGTGGCGGTTATCGCCATCTACAGGGCCAGTTTTCCCCTCTTTGTCGCCGCCATGCTGATCGCCGGATTTTATCAGGCTTTTAGCCAGTTTTACCGCTTTGCCGCCGCCGATACCGCTTCTGAGGCTTTTAAACCCAAGGCCATTTCATGGGTTCTGGCCGGCGGCGTCGCGGCGGCCTTTGCCGGTCCGCAAATCGCCATCTGGAGCAAGGACCTTCTGGCGCCCCTGAACTTTGCCGGCGCATTTGCCGCCGCCATGGGGCTCTCGATCATTGCCCAGATGGTTTTGCTTTTTGTCGATATTCCCCGGATGAGGGCGGAGCATTACGACGCAAGGCCGCGCCCGCTCGGGGTCATTATCAGGAATCCGCGCTTTCTCGTCGCCGTCTTTTGCGCCATGACCAGCTACGCCATCATGAATCTGGTCATGACCGCAACCCCGCTCTCGATCGTTGCCTGCGGGTTTTCGGTTGCCGATGCCGCCTTTGTCATTCAGTGGCATGTTGTCGCCATGTTCGCGCCGGGGTTTTTTACAGGATATCTGATCACAAGATTTGGTGTGGAGAAGATCATCGCGCTGGGTCTGGTCTTGCTGGCGGCTTGCGGAATCGTCGCCCTGAGCGGAGTTTCGCTGGCCCGGTTCTGGTTTGCCCTTGTGCTTCTGGGGCTGGGATGGAATTTTGCCTTTGTCGGCGCAACCACCATGGTGACCGATTGCTACCGGCCGGAAGAAAAGGCAAAGGTGCAGGGAATCAATGACTTGTCCGTGTTCGGCTCCGTCGCTCTTGCCTCCTTGCTATCAGGTGTCCTGTTCCAGAATTTTGGCTGGAACAGTGTTAACATGACCATATTTCCGTTCGTAACTCTGGCTTTGATTCTTATATTCTGGCTTGCTAATATGAAACGGTATCCATCCTGAGTCTTAAGACTAAAGGGTTTGATCTTGCGAGTAGGCATGTGAATCAATTGCTTTTACAGTTGAGGTTTGTCATGTTTGCGCCCGGTTGAATGCTCTATGGGAGGGAAACAGCGCTTTTGCGCGCCTCAGGGATAACGGATACTGAAAACTAACTGGACAAGGGAAATAGGGGGAACCAATGAGTTCTACAATCTTGATTATCATCGCGAGTGGCCTGCTCGCTCTGGTCTACGGGATCTGGGCCGCGCGTTCGATCATGGCGGCCGATGCCGGCAATGAGAAAATGCAGGAGATCGCCAAGGCCATTCAGGAAGGTGCCAGCGCCTATCTGTACCGGCAATACACGACCATCGCCATCACCGGCGTTGTGATCTTCGCCATTGTCACACTCACATTGTCATTCACGGTTGCGATCGGCTTCGCCATCGGCGCCATCTTGTCGGGCGCGGCCGGTTTTGTTGGCATGCTGGTCTCCGTGCGCGCCAATGTGCGTACGACCCAGGCCGCCAGCAAGAGTCTTTCCGCCGGTCTGGAAATTGCGTTCAAATCAGGCGCGGTCACCGGCATGCTGGTCGCCGGGCTCGCCCTGCTGGCGGTGGCGGTTTATTATGCCGTTCTGACCGGAATCATGGGCTATGAAACCGGTGACCGCACCGTCGTCGCCGCGCTTGTAGCGCTTGGTTTCGGCGCTTCCCTTATCTCCATTTTCGCACGTCTGGGCGGCGGCATTTTCACCAAGGGCGCCGATGTCGGTGGTGATCTTGTCGGCAAGGTTGAAGCTGGTATCCCCGAGGATGATCCGCGCAACCCGGCAACCATCGCCGATAATGTCGGTGACAATGTCGGCGACTGCGCCGGCATGGCGGCCGATCTTTTCGAGACCTATACGGTGACTGTGGTCGCCACCATGGTTCTGGCCTCGATCTTCTTCACCGGTAGCGCCCTGATGGATAACATGATGCTTTATCCGCTGGCCATCGGCGCGGCCTGTATCCCGGCCTCGATTATCGGCACTTTTTTCGTCAAGCTGGGGAAAAGCGAAAACATCATGGGCGCGCTCTACAAGGGCTTTATCGCTTCCGCCCTGTTTTCGCTCGTGTTCTTGTTCCCGGTAACCTACCTGCTGGTCGGTTTTGATGCCACGATGAACGTTGATGGCGCCAGCTTCACCGGCTGGGATCTTTATCTGTGCGGCGTTGCCGGACTGATTGTCACCGCCCTGATTGTCTGGATCACGGAATATTACACCGCGATCGACAAACGCCCGGTGAAAAGCATCGCCAAGGCCTCCGTCACCGGTCATGGCACCAATGTCATTCAGGGGCTGGCGGTTTCGATGGAATCCACAGCCTTGCCGGCGCTCGTTATTGTTACCGGTATTCTGGTCACGTTTAACATTGCCGGTCTGTTTGGCATTGCCGTTGCGGTGACCACCATGCTGGCGCTGGCCGGGATGGTTGTGGCGCTTGATGCTTTTGGCCCGGTCACCGACAATGCCGGCGGCATTGCCGAGATGGCGGATCTGCCCGAGGATGTGCGCAAGACCACCGATGCGCTTGACGCGGTCGGCAACACCACAAAGGCCGTGACCAAGGGCTATGCTATCGGTTCCGCCGGTCTTGGCGCTCTGGTGCTGTTTGCCGCCTATACCAAGGATCTGGAACACTTTATCGCCAATCCCGACCAGTTCGCCTATTTCAAGGGCGTGGTGCTCGATTTCTCACTCTCCAACCCCTATGTCGTGGTTGGCCTGCTGATCGGCGGTTTGCTGCCCTACCTGTTTGCTTCCATGGGCATGATGGCTGTGGGCCGCGCCGCCGGTGCCATTGTTGAAGAGGTTCGCCGTCAGTTTAAGGAAAAACCCGGCATCATGACCTATGACGACAAACCTGACTATGGCCGGGCCGTTGATATGCTCACCAAAGCGGCGATCAAGGAAATGATGATCCCCTCGCTGCTTCCCGTGCTGGCCCCCATCGTCATGTATTTCGTTATCTACATGGTCGGTGGCAAGTCGGCAGCCTTCTCCGCCGTTGGCGCCATGCTGCTGGGGGTAATAGTTACCGGTCTGTTCGTGGCGATTTCCATGACTTCGGGCGGCGGCGCCTGGGACAACGCCAAAAAGCTGATTGAGGACGGCGCCCATGGCGGCAAGGGTTCAGAAGCCCATAAGGCGGCCGTCACCGGCGATACGGTTGGCGATCCCTACAAGGATACGGCGGGACCCGCAGTCAACCCGATGATCAAGATTACCAATATC
This sequence comes from Alphaproteobacteria bacterium, assembly GCA_024275895.1. GTDB lineage: Bacteria > Pseudomonadota > Alphaproteobacteria > Rhizobiales > BM303 > BM303. The sequence goes on from JAJRYE010000006.1 coordinate 75,641, forward strand.
GTCGCCTTGCTGCTGCTGGCCGTGCTGGCGCATTAACTACCCCGGATACAAAACAAAAACCCGCGAAACGTCTTGTTTTCGCGGGTTTTTTATTGAGCTGAATCAGACCGGCGCAATATGGTTTTACTTTTGCCTCACGCCGGGCCTTGATGTCTGGTTGAATTTGCCCAGATTGCCGAACATCTGCTGAATAATGGTAAGTTCCTTGCCTCTTGTGGGGGTCTTGCGGCTGATGAAGTCAAAAACCACCCCATCCTTGAGGCCGTAATTTGCTATTTTAGCAACGGTTTCGGTATCATCGAATTTGATTGCGAGAATCTTCCTATCGGTGATTTTTGGGGCGAAGAACATGTTTTGTTCAACGGTGCTTGAAATATAATAGTAGGTCTGGCCGTCAATCGTTGATGTCGACGAGGGCGATCCCAACGCCGTTTCGACATCTTCCTTGGTGGAGCCGATATCGATCTGGTTTAACCTGTCTTTTGACATCACATAACCGCGATGGTCCCTGATCGGGCTGCATGCGCTGCTCAAACCGCCAATGACCAGTGCCATCATCACAGCTCTGGCGGCTTTGCCGGTCAGGGTGTGCTTCAGGCGCAATGCGTATTGATGAGTGTCTTTCATGATCCACCAGCGGATGTTAAACTGTTGTGTGTTGACCTATACCGGCAGGCGGCACTTTGCAAGTGACGCCGGGGGTAAAAGCGAAGAAGGAATGATTTGTGATTATCAGACGCCTGCTCCGTAAAAATCCTCACCGGGAGGCTGTAGAGTCTCTTTACGCGGAAATTATGGCACAATCCCGCATGCCCTTTTTTTATCAGGAGCTGTATGTGCCCGATACGCTTGACGGGCGTTTTGAGCTGCTCACAATTCATGTCTTTCTGGTCGTTCACCGCCTGAAACAGGACCCGGGTAGGGAGGAAATCATACGGCAGTTGCCGGAAAAAATGCTGCATGAGATTGACCTGGCCTTAAGAGAAACCGGCGTGTCTGATATGGGGGTGCCGCGCCGGGTGAAAACGATGGCAAAAGCCTTTTTGGGGCGTGCAACGGTCTATGAAACCGCTATGGGAAACTCTGATATGGATATGCTGGAGGCCGCGCTTGGCCGCAATGTGTTTCCTGAACAGGAAGGGGATATGCCTGCAATTGCCGGGCTTGCCGTCTATATGCGGCGGGCTGAAGCGCATCTCGCCGCCCTTGACGGGGACAGGGTTTTTGCGGGCATGGTGTCTTTTCCGGGTCCGGGGGAAAAAGAATGAATACCAGGACGGAAATCGGTTGTTTTATCAAAGCGGCATCGCTTCATGCAAAAGACCGGGATATCGTTATTCGCGCCAGCGCGGATGAATGCGCAGCGATCGCTGCCCGGTTCGGATTGTTGCGGCTTGAGAGCTTTTATGTGGAGGGAAAAGCTGCGCGCTGGAAAAAAAGAGGCGTCAGCCTGAGCGGGCGGATAAGGGCGCGTCTGGAGCAAAACTGTATTGCGACGCTCGAGCCGGTCGGTGAGGAGATTGATGCGCCGTTCAAGGCGTTTTTCTGGCCGGCCGAATTTGCCGGAGAATTGCCGGATGAGGGCATCTCGGGCGAGGTTTTTACCGATATTGATTCCGATGATTCGCCTGAGCTTTATGAAAATGATGCAATCAATATCGGCGAAGCCGTTCTGGAATATTTTGCCCTGGCGATAAATCCCTACCCGAAGAAATCCGGCTCCGGGTCCGGTATTCCGGCGCAAAAGAGTGACAATGCGGCAGTCGAGGCTTCACCTTTTGTGGTTTTGAAGGGGTTGAAAAATGGTGGCGAATAAGTCACTTTTTGTAAGGAACTGCAATATTGTGTGATGAAAACAGTTGCCAGTCCCATGAAGGGCATTTTACCCTGTGGTGACTGACTGGCCTGAACGCCAGAGGTAACAGGCAGGGGGGACATGGCCAAGACATTGACAATCGCGCTGGATGTCATGGGGGGAGATCGCGGCCCCTCGACAGTCATCCCCGGCGCTGATATTGCGCTCAAACGCAATCCGGAACTGAATTTCCTCCTCTATGGCGATGAGGGCGAGATTGCCGGATGGCTGGAGCGATATCCTGATGTCGCCAACATCTCGCAAACCATTCATTGTGAAATCGCCGTGCGCATGGACGAAAAACCGTCCCAGGCCCTGCGCCGAGGGCGCCGCGAAAGCAGTATGTGGCGCACCATTGACGCCACCAAAACGAAACAGGCCGATGCCGCCGTCTCCGCCGGCAATACCGGCGCACTCATGGCCATGGCGTTTTTTAATCTGCGCACCATGCAAGGCGTTGACCGTCCCGCAATTGCCGGCATCTGGCCAACGAATCGCGGTGACAGCATTGTTCTGGATATGGGGGCCACCATTGGCGCCAATGCCATGCAGCTGGTCGATTTTGCTGTTATGGGCGCGGCCATGGCGCGCGCCGTGCTGGGGATGAAAAAACCGACCGTCGGATTGCTCAATATCGGTGTGGAAGAGGTCAAGGGGCTTGATGAGGTCCGGCAGGCCGGCCGGATCCTGCGCAAACTTGAACTTCCCCTTGAATATCATGGTTTTGTTGAGGGCAATGATCTGGGGCAGGGCACGACGGACGTTGTGGTGACCGAAGGCTTCAGCGGCAATATTGCCTTGAAGGCCGCCGAGGGCACGGTCCGGCAGATTACCGGCTTTTTAAAACGCGCCATGGTCAAATCCTGGCGCACCAGGCTTGGCTATATTCTCGCCAAGCCCGCCTTTGACGCGCTGAAGGAAAAGCTTGATCCGACCGGGGCCAATGGCGGCGTTTTTCTCGGGCTAAACGGTCTTGTCATCAAGAGCCATGGAGGCACCAGCGCCATAGGATTTGCCAATGCTATCGAGCTTGGCGTCAATATGGCGCGCTTTGATATGGTTGCGAAAATTGCAAGAGATATTGACTTGTCCCACAAGGTGGATACGGTGCCAGCCGACAAGTCAGTAAAAAAGGCGGCGAAATCTTGAAAACTTACCGTTCGGTTGTGCGCGGGACAGGTTCGTACCTGCCGGCGAGAATCGTGACCAATGATGAACTGGCGACCTCGGTAGATACCAGCGACGCCTGGATTGTCGAGCGCACCGGCATCCGCGAGCGCCGCATCGCGGCGGATGACGAATTCACCTCAACACTGGGGCTTGAAGCCGCCCGCCGGGCACTTGACCATGCCGGCATGAAGGCAGACGAGATCGAACTGATCGTTCTGGCGACCTCCACTCCCGATTATACCTTTCCGGCAACGGCAACTGCGATCCAGAACGGTCTGGGTATCACCCGCGGCGTCGCTTTTGATTTGCAGGCCGTTTGCAGCGGATTTGTGTTTGCGCTGGCGACGGCGGATAATTTTTTAAAATGCGGCCAGTATAATACGGCGCTGGTTATCGGCTCGGAAACCTTCTCGCGCATTCTTGACTGGGATGACCGCTCAACCTGCATCCTGTTCGGCGACGGGGCGGGAGCCGTTATTCTGGAAGCGCGCGAAAGCGGCAATGAGGCAAATCCGCGCGGGATCATATCAACCCATATCCACTCCGACGGGCGCTACCGCGACAAGCTCTATGTCGATGGCGGTGTCTCGAAAACCGGAACGGTCGGGCATCTTCGCATGCAGGGCCGCGATGTTTTCCGTCACGCCGTGGTGAACATCGCCGCCTGCATAACCGAAGCGCTTGAGGCGTCAGGGCTCAAAGCGGATGATATCGACTGGTTCGTACCGCATCAGGCCAACAAGCGAATCCTCGATGGGACTGCCCGCAAGATTGGACTGGCTCCTGAAAAAATCGTCATAACCCTAGATAAACATGGCAATACTTCCGCCGCTTCCATTCCTCTGGCGCTGGACGAGGCAGTAAAGGACGGCCGGGTGAAAATCGGCGATCTGGTGCTCCTGGAAGCTATGGGCGGTGGGTTTACCTGGGGCTCGGCGCTCATCAGATGGTAACAGTCTCGTGCTTTGGCCAAAAATTCCTTAAATCGCATTGATTTTTATGGCATATTCAGGAATAATGAATACAAAATGCCTGAAGGGGGGGCAAATAGGTTATGGAAAAAAGTACATTGACGCGTGCTGACCTTGCCGAAGCCATTTATCAGGAAGTGGGGTTGTCGCGCAGCGAATCAGCCGCATTGGTTGAATTTCTGATTGAGGAAATTCTGTCTTCCCTGGAAAAAGGTGGCGATGTCAAGATATCCTCATTCGGCAATTTTATCGTGCGAGACAAGAAAGCCCGCATCGGCAGGAACCCGAAAACCGGCGAAGAAGTGATCATCACGCCGCGCCGGGTGCTTTCGTTCCGCCCCAGCCAGGTCCTCAAACAGAAAGTCGACGAGGGAAACAAATCGGCTTGAGCCTGGATGACAGCAATGGCGGGACACAGTAAGCTGGAGGCCAGTTTTGGATAAATCACCCGACGCCTTTCGCACAATCAGTGAAGTTGCCGACGATCTTGACGTGCCGCAGCACGTATTGCGGTTCTGGGAGAGCAAGTTTCATCAGATTAAACCCCTGAAACGCGGCGGTGGCCGGCGTTATTACCGCCCCTCCGATGTCGATCTTCTTCGCGGAATAAAACAGCTTCTTTATGGCGATGGTTACACCATAAAGGGGGTGCAGAAGATTTTGCGTGAGCAGGGCGTGGTCTATGCCCAGACAATATGGAGCGGGCAGGAGGGAAAATCCGGCGCCAAGTCCACTGAGCCTGAACAAAAGCAAAGCCCGTCACGGCCCGTTCAGAAAACGTCTGGGCCGGCCAGGGAGACCACGCCCCGAAGCAAGGCTGCGCCCGATGCGCCGCCGGCGGCTGTTCAGGGGCTTGATGCCAATCGCTCCCGTCTGTTGAAGGCGGCGTTGTTTGAGCTTTCCGAGATCAGGCTGCTGCTGGAATCGGCGCCGCAAAAACCTTGAGGTCTCACAAAAACTTTACTCTTTCTTAGCCAAGACTGCCTAGCCTTTACCCTTGATTCATCCTGATGCATAAAGGGTTGCGGGTTTATGGCATTTTGTAGTTGCGTTAAAAAGCACGGGCTCGTTCTGGCCGCGGCTTTGTTTGTTGCGTTCCTCATCAATTCCACCGGCGACGCCGCGGCAAGGCCCGAGCTGGCCTCGCTGGTTGTGGATGGATATAGCGGCAAGGTGCTTTTTGCGCGCAAAGCCGATGCGCGGCGCTATCCTGCGTCCCTGACCAAGATCATGACGCTTTATATCCTGTTTGAGGAAATGAAAAACCGGCGTATCAGCAAGCATACGCTCATGCGCTTTTCACGCCGCGCCGCCGCGCAGCAACCCTCGAAACTCGGCTTGCGCGCAGGCTCAAAAATCCGCGCTATCCATGCCATCAAGGCTCTGGTGACCAAATCCGCCAATGATGTCGCCGTGGTTGTCGCCGAGCATATCTCCGGCTCGGAATACAAATTCGCCCGCCGCATGACCCGCACGGCGCGCAAACTGGGCATGAGCCGGACGGTTTTCCGCAATGCATCGGGACTGCCAGACCGCAAGCAGGTCACCACCGCGCGCGACATGGTTACTCTTTCCAGAGCCATCCAGCGCGATTTCCCGGAATATTTCCATTATTTCAAAATCCGCAGTTTCAGCTACAAGGGGCGTAAATACCGCAATCACAACCGTCTGCTGGGCCGTTATCAGGGCATGGAGGGGATCAAGACCGGATATACCCGTGCCGCCGGTTTTAACCTGACAACCTCGGTTAAGATCAACAACCGCCATATCATTGCCGCGGTGCTGGGCGGCAAAACCGGCAAGGCGCGCGATGCCTATATGCGCTATGTCCTGGACCGTTCCCTGCCAAGGGCGGTGCGATTGACCCCGGCCAAACTCAGAGCCAGAAAGCTGCGTCTGGCCAGAGCAAAAACCAGATCAAACTCAGACCGCCATACCGTCAAACTGCTGCGCAGAAGTGTTGAAACGCCGCTGGAGGACCGCTCGCTCGACGCCAAGATTGCGGCGATTATCGACAAGCCCGTTGTCCTGAGTTCCGTTGTCACTGCCGCGAGCATCACCGATACCGGCAAGGCGCTCGAACAGGGCAGCCGCAAGCCCGAAAACAGGCCCTCCATAATTCCGCGCCGCGCGCCGAGCGTGCCCTCGCGCGCCATTGTTGCCGTCAACACATCGCCGTGGAATATTCAGGTTGGCGCCTACAGCTACAAGGAGCAGGCCATCAGCCGTCTGGCCGCCGTCAAGCGCGCCGCCGCCTGGATTCTCAAGGGCCGCACCGGTTTCGCCATGGAAGTCAACAAAGGCGAAAAAACCTTTTACCGCGCCCGTTTCGGGCTTGATAACAAGCGTATCGCCTCTCTGGCCTGTAAAAATCTGAAGCGCAAATCCATCCCCTGCATCGTTTTGCAGAATTAGGCTATCACGCGATTAATAAGAATCGCATTCATACTCTAGAGCGTTTCCGATTTTGATTGAATCAAAACCAGGCTCTAACTCTTTGTTATTGCCGCACTTCTTATCGGAAAACCGGTTCCCACTTTTCCGGAAGTGCTCTAACTATTGGTTTTGATCCCATCATTTTATCCGAAAGCCGCGTACACTTTTTGGAATGATGCTCTAATTCACGCGGATAAAGGCGCTTTCTCTTTCTTTTGCGGTTTTTCTGCCCTTTATCGCCGGATTTGTACGATCTGGCAGCCCCAGGGCGTCAACCAGTGCCCGGACTTCCTGCCGCGCGGCGATATGCGAGATTGAGGGGGCGACACGGCCCTGCGTTTCGAAAACGTCAAACAAGGTCAACCCTCTGGTAAAAAGCTCGCGGTAAATCACCCGCTCGCCAAGCCCCTTCGCGGTTCTGAATCCATAGCAGGTTCTGGCCTGCGCCAGTGCGGTTTCCATGGCGCGTTTGTTTCTGGCGTCGAGGCTGGAGAGGCGGTTTCGGGCCACGATCCAGTCGATCGTGCCGCCATCGGCCGCCATGCGCTGTTTGCGCGCCTCCGCGACCATTTTTGTGTATTGGCTCTGTTCGATAATCGATGTGGCTTCAGGGGCAAATTTGGCGATGACATCCAGATCAATAAAACTGTCATTGATGGGGGTAAGAAGTGTGTCGGCCATGGCGTGGCCAAGACGGCACAGATAGCTGTCATGCCCCGGCGTGTCTATGACCAGAAAATCATAATCATATTCAAGCTGTGCAACCGCTTCGGCAAAAATCGTAAACTCATAATCCTCGCGCGCGTTGATACCTTGCGCATCGGAACGGGTGAGGGGGATGTGATCGGGTATCTTGAGATCAAGGTTTTGCGCCCTGGACCAGGCCGCCCTGTTTTCAATAAAGCGTGTCAGAGAGAGCTGACGCGTATCAAGATCAAGCGAGGCCACGCTCTGGCCTGATGCCAGCAGGGCAACGATGATATGCATGGCAAGGGTTGATTTTCCCGAACCGCCCTTTTCATTGCCCAGAACAATAACATATGCCGGTTTTTGGTTCGCCATTTCTCGCTTAAGCCCTTAAATATATCCCGGCCCTTCCCATTTAATTATTCAAGCGTAACATGCAAGCTGTGATACGGGTGGGGAATCTTGAAAAATGGTAAATATGCCAAGTTGCGGCGCCAGGGGCTTTGCAGCTATATGTAGCCCTGATTATAAAACCCTGCGGGAAACCGGCGAATAATGAGCAAATCAAAACTATCAGCCGTACCCATAGCGAACAGCCTTGATGATTTGCGCAATGTTGTGAACGGCTGGAAGGCCGGCGGGAAGTCTGTCATGCTGGTGCCCACCATGGGCGCGCTGCACGAGGGCCATCTGTCGCTGGTGCGCATAGCGAGGCGCAAGGCGGACAGGGTTGTGGTTTCCATCTTTGTCAATCCAGCCCAGTTTGCCCCTCATGAGGATTTTCAGGAATACCCGCGCGAGTTTGAAGGCGATGCGGCCAAGCTGGCCGGTGAGCAGGTAGATCTCATCTACGCCCCGAAGCCCGATGTCATGTATGCGCCGGGCGCCTCCACCACGGTTCAGGTTGAAGCGCTCTCCAGCCAGCTTTGCGGTATAAGCCGGCCGCATTTTTTTGGCGGTGTGGCGACAATCGTTACCAAGCTGCTGATCCAGTGCGCCCCGGATATGGCCATATTTGGCGAAAAGGATTACCAGCAACTGCTTGTTATCCGTGCCCTTGTACGTGATTTGAGCCTGCCGGTGGAAATCTGCGCCGGGCCGATCATCCGCGACAAAAACGGCCTCGCGCTTTCCTCGCGCAATGCCTATTTGACCCCGGAGCAGAGGCGCACCGCACCAATGCTCAACCGGATGATGCTCAGGGCGGCGGATAGAATAACAGAGGGTGCGGATATTTCCGCTGTTTTGCAACATACCCGGTCCGAATTGCTCAAATCGGGTTTTGACAAAATCGATTATCTTGAAATCCACGATGCCGAAACGCTTGCGCCCGTGGCTAACAAGATCACATCTCCCGCCCGCCTGTTTGCCGCCGCCTGGCTGGGCCAAACCCGCCTGATCGACAATATTGCGCTGTAATTTGTTTATGACGGGTTGAAAAACATGGTTTCTCCTGTGCAAATCCGCCCTCTGACCATCAACGATGCCAGCGCCGTTCTGGCCCTGAATGCGGCCAGCGAGACCGAAACCGCGCCAATGGGTAAGGCGGAACTGGAGGGCTTGCTGGCCATGGCTTTTTACCGGGGCGCTGCAGGAGATGCTCCTGACGGATTTTGCCTCGCATTGGACCAGAATGCGCCCTGTCAGAGCCCCAATTTTAACTGGTTTGCAAAACGCTATGACCATTTTGTCTATGTTGACCGCATCATCGTCGCCGCCCATGCCCGCGGCCGCGGTGTGGCGCGCGCTCTTTATGAGGATTTGTTTCGCGCAGCACGCCGGGCGGGACATGCCATGGTGGGCTGTGAGGTGAATATAAACCCGCCAAATCCCGCCTCGGATAGATTTCACTCCCGGCTTGGTTTTAACCGAATCGGGCAGGGCGTTTTGTCCGGGACCGGCAAGAGTGTTTCTTACTGGATTCGCAAGCTCCCGGGCCTGTAAATCCCCGCTATGTTATGTCCGGACCCACCGGTATATTTGCGGAATGCTCGTTTTGCATGCAAATGCGAAGGCGAAGTGAACTCATGTCTTGCCTAACCGAATTTGCTTCGTCATACTCCTGTTACGAAAAAGTGCGAAAACGGGATGTGATTATTGAATCAGATTGCGCTTTCGAGCCTGAACCCGAAATGTGAGAATTCAAAAACAGGAGGAATAACATGTTTAAATACAAATTGATACTGGGAACGTTCACGGCCCTGTGTGTCGGTGGTTTATCCGTATCCGCCATGGCGGCGACGGAAATCCAGTGGTGGCATGCCATGGGCGGCGTAAATGGCGAGCGTGTCAACAAGATCGCCTCCGATTTCAACGCCACCCAGCCCGATTACAAGATTGTTCCTGTCTACAAAGGCAATTACACCGAAACCATGACCGCGGCGATCGCGGCTTTTCGCGCCAAGAAACAGCCCCATATCGTGCAGGTTTTTGAAGTCGGCACCGCGACCATGATGGCGGCAAAAGGCGCGGTTTATCCTATTGAGGATATGATGAAAGATTCCGGCGAGTCGTTTGACAAATCCATCTATCTGCCGGCGGTGATTTCCTATTACCAGACCCCGAACGGGGACCTTTTATCCATGCCGTTCAACTCGTCCACCCCGGTTTTGTGGTATAACAAGGACGCCTTCAAGAAGGCTGGCGTGGCCTCTCCGCCCAAAACCTGGGGCGAGGTTGCCGATGCTTCCAGAAAAGTGCTGGCCGCGGGTTATGAATGCGGTTTTTCCTTTGGCTGGCAGTCCTGGGTCATGATCGAAAATTTCAGCGCCTGGCACAATATCCCCGTCGGCACCAGGGAAAACGGCTTTGCTGGTCTTGATACCGTCTTCACCTTCAACAATGATGCGGTCAAGATGAGCCTTGCCAATGTCGCCAAATGGGGCAAGGACAAGATCTTCGTCTATGGCGGCCGCAGGGGCGACAGCCTGCCGATGTTCACCAGCGGCAAATGCGCCATGTGGCTGAATTCTTCCGCCTATTACGGCGGCATCAAGAAGCAGGCCAAATTTGCCTTTGGCCAGGCCATGCTGCCTTATTATCCCAGCGTAATCAAAAAACCGCAGAACTCGATCATCGGCGGCGCCACCTTGTGGGTGCTGCGCGGTCATGATCAGGGCTCTTACAAGGGCGTGGCCAAGTTCATGACCTATCTGTCCTCACCCAAGGTTCAGGCCTGGTGGCATCAGGAAACCGGCTATGTGCCGATCACGACCCCGGCTTACGAGCTGTCCAAAAAAGAAGGTTTTTATGACAAGAATCCAGGTACGGACACTGCTATCAAGCAACTCAGCCTCAATACGCCGACACCCAATTCGCGCGGTGTCCGGTTTGGCAATTTTGTCCAGATGCGCGACGTCATCAACGAGGAAATGGAAGCCATCTGGAGCGGCAAGAAAACGGCCTCAAAAGCTATGGATGATGCGGTGAAGCGCGGTAATAAACTGCTGCGCAGGTTTGAAAAAGCCAATAAATAGCAATACACTCAAGTTACGCCCCGGTTTATTCGAGCCGGGGCGTGAGATTTTGAAAAAATGATTAAAACATGTTGAAGCGCGTTCATTTTGGTCCCTCATTGCTCCCCTTTCTGCTGGTGGCGCCGCAGATTGCGATCACGATTGTTTTTTTTATCTGGCCAGCCTCCCAGGCGCTTTATCAGTCCTTGCTGGTTGAGGATGCCTTTGGCCTCAAGACCGAATTTGTCTGGTTTCAGAATTACTCCGAGCTTTTTGACGATGAGCTCTATTTCGATACGGTTTACCGCACCGCATTTTTTTCCTCCATGGTCGCTTTTTTATCCATGTCGTCGGCGCTGCTGCTGGCGGGAATGGCCGACCGGGTGATCAAGGGCGCAAAAGTCTATCGCACATTCCTGATCTGGCCCTATGCGGTGGCGCCGGTTGTGGCCGGGGCGTTGTGGATGTTTATGTTTGATCCGACATTGGGGATCGTCGCCTATTTTCTGCACGCCATGGGCAGCAACTGGAATTTTCGCGTCAATGGCGATGAAGCCATGGCGCTGGTTATATTTGCCGCCGCCTGGAAACAGATTTCCTATAATTTCCTGTTTTTCCTCGCCGGCATGCAAGCAATTCCGAAATCCCTCATCGAAGCGGCGGCAATTGACGGGGCCGGGCCGGGGCGGCGCTTCTGGACCATTATTTTCCCGCTGCTGTCGCCAACCACGTTTTTCCTGCTGGTGATGAACATAGTCTATGCGTTTTTTGACACGTTCGGCATCATCCACGCCGTCACCAAGGGCGGACCGGCAAAAGCGACTGAAATTCTTGTGTACAAGGTTTATAATGACGGCTTTATCGGCCTTGATCTTGGCGGTTCGGCAGCCCAGTCGGTTGTTCTCATGACGATCGTGATCGTGCTCACGGTCATCCAGTTCCGCTATATTGAAAACAAGGTGAAATACTGATGATCGAGAACCGGCCCTTCGTGACTTTTGTCTCTCATGTCGTGCTGATTCTGGGCATAGTCATTATTGCCTTTCCCATCTGGGTGACCTTCGTTGCCGCCAGCCATGATGCGGTGCGTATGACCCAGGTACCGCTGCCGCTTCTTCCCGGCGGGCATTTTTTTGAAAACCTCGTCTCGGCACTGACCAAAGGGGTCGGCAACGCCAGGGAACAATCGGTCGGGCTGATGCTGATGAATTCGCTGATCATGGCGCTGATGATCGCGGTTGGAAAGATCGCCATTTCGCTGCTCTCCGCCTTCGCCATTGTCTATTTCCGCTTTCCCTTCCGCATGATGTTTTTCTGGATGATCTTCATCACCCTGATGCTCCCGGTTGAAGTGCGCATCATTCCCACTTTTCAGGTGGTGGCCAATCTGGGCATGCTGAACAATTACTGGGGATTGTCCATCCCGCTGATCGCCAGCGCCACCGCCACCTTCATGTTCCGGCAGGTGTTTCTCACCATTCCGGATGAGTTGCTGGAAGCGGCGCGTATCGACGGGGCGGGGCCGATGCGGTTTTTCAAGGATATTCTACTGCCCATGTCGCGCACCAATATCGCCGCGCTGTTCGTGATTTTGTTTATCTATGGCTGGAACCAGTATCTGTGGCCGCTGCTGATTACCACCGATAAAAGCATGTACACCATTGTCATGGGCATCAAGTCCATGCTTGAGGCCGCCGAAGAATCCCCCGAATGGCATTTGATTATGATGTCGTCGCTGCTCGCCTTGCTGCCGCCGGTGATGGTGGTAGTGTTCATGCAAAGCCTGTTCGTCAAGGGGTTGACCGAGACCGAGAAATAACAAACTGGATCTGATTTTTATGGCTGAAATTCTTCTTGCAGATGTCTATAAATCCTATGGCAAGACGGAAGTTATCCACGGGGTGGACTGGCATATCGAGGATAGTGAATTTGTCGTTATCGTCGGCCCCAGCGGCTGCGGCAAATCCACCTTGCTGCGGATGATCGCCGGGCTGGAAACCATAACAAACGGCGAAATTTCCATCGGCGGGCGGGTAGTCAATGATCTGGAACCGGCCCAGCGTGATATCGCCATGGTGTTCCAGAACTATGCGCTTTATCCGCATATGTCGGTCTATAACAACATGGCTTACGGCCTCAAGATCAAGGGGGTGCCGAAGGCTGAGATCGACCAGCGGGTGCGGGAGGCGGCGGACCGGCTGGAGATCGGCGAATATCTGGGGCGCTCACCGCGCCAGCTCAGCGGCGGCCAGAGGCAGCGCGTCGCCATGGGGCGGGCCATCGTGCGCAAGCCCAGCGTGTTTCTGTTTGATGAGCCTTTATCAAATCTGGACGCCAAATTGCGCGTCCAGATGCGGCTGGAGATCAAAAAACTGCAAGAACGCCTCGGCATAACCAGCGTCTATGTCACCCATGATCAGGTCGAGGCCATGACCCTTGGCCACCGCCTGATGATTCTCAATGACGGCTATGTGGAGCAATTGGGAACCCCGATCGAGATTTATGAAAACCCGCTGACAAAATTCGTCGCCGGGTTTATCGGCTCGCCCTCGATGAACTTTATCGAAACCCGGCTGGAAGAGGATGCAACAACGGTCAAGTTTTCTCATAAAACCTCATTCAGGTTGGCCGGTTCTTATCCGCAATTCAAAGGGCGCAATGTTAGCATCGGCATACGGCCGGAACATTTCTTTTTTGCTCCGGATAACCCCGAAGCCATTCCTTTCCGGGCCGAGGTGGTGGAACATCTTGGCGCCGATACGCTGCTGCACGGCACGGTGGATGAGGGCGAGTCGGAACTCATCGTCCGCTTTAACGGCATCAGCACCGTAACCCAGGGCGAAACCGTGCCGGTCTATATTGACCCGGCGAACATCCATATTTTTGATGCGCAAAACGGCAAACGACTTGAAGTGGAATAAGTATCCTCAGTTCATCCGCTGCAAGCGCACCGGCACCCGGCCATCCGGGATCACCAGCCCATCGTAATCCTTGGCGTGAAGATCAGCAAATGTAGCGTTGAGTGCGAAGTTGTGACCACGTTTTTCACTGTAGGTCCGGTCGCCTTTCAATATAATGGATGGCGGTCACCACCATCTCACCGGCCCTTTTGTCCAGGCACGCAGCGCCAATCTCATGACCCGCCGCCAGCAAAATCTGGAATGGCGCCATGGTTTCGTAATCTTCGGTAAAATCACCGGTAATCATCAAATTCTGGTCATTTTAGTCTCCCGTCTGTTTTATTGAAGTTTGCAGACTGGCGCCTGTCCGGATGGTGCGGGTGTTTGGGATTTACTGCAACGGCATCCAATTAAAGCCATTTTAGCCGGATTTGCCAGCGGGTTCCTCGTTTCGCTGTTTTTTGGGATTGCGCCCCATATGCAAAAGAGCTAGAAAGCTCAGGCATTTCTCCCGTGTCGGAGCGTAGCGCAGCCCGGTAGCGCACTTGTCTGGGGGACAAGGGGTCGTGGGTTCGAATCCCGCCGCTCCGACCATTTGAGTTTTCAAAGAGACCGGCAAGCGATGTCTTTGCCGGTCTCTTTTTTGCCGCCAGACGTGAAAATTGCCTTTCCCCGCCATGGCGCGCGGGCATATTATTGTGATATGGCTATTAAAAACCCGGCAGATTTTCTTATCTACTCTGGGTGATAACGGTTTTGTGTGTGGCGCTGGAACTCATATTGAGAACACATTGATGCAATATGATCAGGAAAATGAAGCCGTTCTGATGAGCGGCGGACCGGACAAGGAGGGGGATGGCGCGGGAACGAATGTTGTTGCCCAGACCCGGACCAGAGTCAAAAAACCGAGCATGTACAAGGTGTTGCTGCTCAATGATGATTATACGCCGATGGATTTTGTGATTCTGGTTTTGCAGAAATTTTTTCACAAGGACCATCAGGGTGCAGTTGAGATTATGATGCAGGTGCATCGCAAGGGAACTGGAGTTTGCGGCGTCTATACCTATGAGGTTGCCGAAACCAAGGTGACGCTGGTCATGCAATTCAGCCAGCAACACGAACACCCCCTGCAATGCACTATGGAACGGGACTGATAACCAGGAGACGAGGAGCGCTTCCGGCGGCGCGACCGGGAAGTAAATCAAGAGGCGAGGAGCGGCTTCAGCCGCGACAGGGACACAAACAAGAGCCGCGACAGGAACACAAGATATGCCGACATTTTCTCAAAACCTGGAAGACGGATTGCACAAATCCCTTGGGCTGGCGGTTGAGCACAGCCATGAATATGCGACTCTTGAGCATCTTCTGCTTGTCTTGCAAGATGATCCCGATGCAACCGCGGTTTTGCGGGCGTGCAATGTTGATCTGGAGCTGCTCAGAAAAAACCTGCTTGAATATATCGAGACCGAGCTTGATTCCCTGATCGTTCCGGGGATCAAGGAGGCCAAGCCGACAGCGAGTTTCCAGCGCGTGATCCAGAGGGCGGTTTTGCATGTGCAATCCTCGGGCCGTGAGGAAGTGACCGGGGCGAATGTTCTGGTCGCCATATTCGCCGAGCGCGAAAGCCATGCGGTTTTTTTCCTGCAAGAGCAGAAAATGACCCGCTATGATGCGGTGAACTACATCAGTCACGGTATTGCCAAGCGGGCAGATATGTCCGAGCCCCGCCCGGTCAGGGGCGCGGATGAGCCCGAAGAGGAACAACACGATCCCGGCAGCACGGCAAGCGAGGCCCAAACGGGCAATTCGGTGCTTGATGATTATTGTGTCAATCTGAATGTCAAGGCGCTCGCCGGCAAGATCGATCCGCTTATCGGGCGTGAAAAGGAAATCAGCCGCACCATACAAATTCTGTGCCGGCGGCAGAAGAACAATCCGCTTTTTGTCGGTGATCCCGGAGTTGGCAAAACTGCGGTTGCCGAAGGGCTGGCGCTGCGCATTGTCAAAAAACAGGTACCTGAAGTGCTGCATGAAAGCACCATCTTTCAGCTCGATATGGGGGCGCTTTTGGCCGGAACCCGCTATCGGGGTGATTTTGAAGAGCGAATCAAGGCTGTGGTAAAGGAGATTGAGGCGCTTGAGGGCGCGATCATGTTCATTGATGAAATTCATACTGTGATCGGCGCCGGGGCAACCAGCGGCGGCGCTATGGACGCCTCGAACCTGCTCAAGCCGGCACTGCAAAATGGCGAGCTGCGCTGCATTGGCTCCACCACCTACAAGGAATACCGCCAGCATTTTGAAAAAGACCGGGCTCTGGTGCGCCGCTTTCAGAAGATCGATATCTATGAGCCCAGCATTCCCGATGCGGTCAAGATTTTGAAGGGCCTCAAGCCGTATTTTGAAGATTACCACAAGATCAGATACACGAATGAAGCCCTGAAGCAGGCGGTTGAATTATCCGCCAAATATATCGGCGATCGCAAATTGCCTGACAAGGCCATCGATGTGATCGATGAAAGCGGCGCAGCCCAGATGCTTGTACCTGAAAAACGGCGCAAGAAAACCATCGGCGTCAGGGAAATCGAAACAACGGTGGCGACCATGGCGCGCATACCGCCAAAGAGCATTTCGCGCTCTGATAGTCAGGTTCTAAAGGATCTCGACCGCAACCTGAAACGGGTCGTTTATGGTCAGGACAAGGCCATTGAGGCCATTGGCGCCGCCATCAAGCTCTCGCGCGCCGGGCTTCGCGAACCGGAAAAACCGATCGGTTCCTATCTGTTCTCGGGCCCAACCGGGGTGGGTAAAACCGAAGTTGCGCGCCAGCTTGCCGATATTCTGGGCGTTGAGCTTATCCGCTTCGACATGTCGGAATATATGGAGCGTCACACCGTCTCGCGTCTGATTGGCGCGCCGCCGGGCTATGTCGGCTTTGATCAGGGCGGTCTGCTCACCGATGGGGTGGACCAGCATCCGCACTGCGTGCTGTTGCTTGACGAGATCGAAAAGGCGCACCCGGATCTGTTCAATATCCTGTTGCAGATCATGGATCACGGCAAGCTTACGGATCATAACGGCAAATCGGTTGACTTTCGCAACGTCATTCTCATCATGACCACCAATGCAGGCGCTGCCGAAATGGCCAAACCGCCGATCGGATTTGGCCGCTCCAGACGCGAGGGGGATGATGAGGAAGCCATCAACAGATTGTTCAGCCCCGAATTCCGCAATCGTCTTGATGCGGTCATCGCTTTTGCCGCGCTTGGCAAGGAGGTTGTGCGGCTGGTGGTTGAGAAGTTTGTCTTGCAGCTTGAAGCCCAGCTTGCCGACCGGAATATCACAATTACACTCAGCGATGCCGCCAATGACTGGATCGCCGAGCGCGGCTATGACTAAAAATTCGGCGCCCGCCCGCTTGCGCGCGTCATACAGGAGCATATCAAGAAGCCGCTGGCGGAAGAAATTCTGTTCGACAAGCTCATCAAGGGCGGGGTGGTAGAGGTCATCACCAAAAAAACCGCGGATGGCGCAACCAGACTGGCCTTCAATATTGAACCCGACCCGCTGCGCAAACCGGTAGGCAAAAACAAACGCCGGGGACGCAAGCCAGAAATGGCGCGGTAGCCTTCTGTTAACTCTCAGCCTTGATTGTTTTAGCTGAAAAGTTGTGCCTTAACCGGATGTTATTGGCTGTCTGTTAGACCTTGTCTTATGGGGTATAGGCAGGAGTCATAACAATGGGTGCAACATCGAATATCTATCAGGCGCTGTTTCTTGCGATATTTCTGTTTGCCTTATTTCTGGCTGTTTAACCTGATGTTATTGTCCCTTTGCTAACTTTCGACCGATTGCCCCGATTGGAGTTGCAGGGGATAACAGGAGTAAAAAATGGGTATTGCGGCCACTATTTACCAATCATCGCCTAATGAGCTTTTTTCAGGGCTTGATGATAAAAGCATTGATCTTGAATCCCGCCCCGTTGATCTGGTACATCTTTCCAAATTCACCATGGGCAACCGTGACCTTGAACGCGAAGTGCTGACCCTTTTCCGCAAGCAATCCGTCCTGTTTATTGACCGGTTGCGGCATGCGAATGACGATCAGACCTGGAGAGAGGCCGCCCACACTATGAAAGGCTCGGCGCGTGGAATTGGCGCCTGGGCGGTTGGCAATGCCGCGCAAGAAGCCGAACAGCTCCATGGCGGCGACCGGCTTGTCTATGGCCCGGCGGCTGTCGCCAAGCTGGACAAGACCTTTGCCGAGGCGTGTAATTTCATTGAAAACATCATGTGGGATTAAAGCGCGCTGCGCTTGATCCGATTCAGCGACGGAAGCTGTTTTTTTCAAACCGCCATTCATATAGGACTGGCGGTTTGTCTGCATTTGCAGTATTAACATCGCCAGTCGGAGCGCTTGCCTTCGGGGTAGCGCTTGTGATCATGAGTTGTTCATGCAAAATTGAAGTCTGCTTGCTATGCCCAAAATCACCTTTATTGAACCTGGCGGCAAATCCCGCACCGTAACCGGCCAGAGCGGCCAGACGGTTATGGAGGTTGCGCTCAAGAATGACATTCCCGGCATTCCCGGCGAGTGCGGCGGGGCCTGTTCCTGCGCTACCTGCCATGTTTATGTCGGTAAGGGCTGGACCGACAAGGTCGGGCAGGCCGATGAGGCGGAAGAGGATATGCTCGATTTTGCCTTTGGCGTACGCGACAATTCACGTCTTAGCTGCCAGATCAGGGTGACGGATGAACTTGACGGATTGACGGTGCAAATCCCCGAACAGCAATTTTGATCTTTATTTATTCCAGAGAACAACTATCATCACTCTATGACGAGTGAAAAAGCTATAAAAGCCGATGCGGTCATTATCGGCGCCGGGCCGGTTGGATTGTTTGCAATCTTCCAACTCGGGCTTCTCGACATCAAATGTCATGTGGTTGATATTCTCGATAAGCCCGGCGGGCAATGCACCGAGCTTTATCCAGAAAAACCGATCTATGATATTCCGGGGTTTCCGGAAATTTCCGGCCAGGAGCTCAGCGATAATCTTATGCAGCAGGCGGCGCCGTTCTCGCCGGTGTTTCATTTTGGCAATATGCTGGAAAGCGTTGACCGCCGGGCGGATGGCCGCTTTTTGCTCCAGACGGACAGGGGCGTTTTTTTTGACACCCGAGTGATTGTCATCGCGGCGGGCGGCGGCAGTTTTCAGCCCAAACGGCCACCCTATCGCGGGATCGAGGGCTATGAGGGCCATTCGGTGTTTTACGCCGTGCGCCAGATGGAAAAATTCCGGGACAAAAAAATCCTTATCGCCGGCGGCGGCGACTCGGCGCTCGACTGGGCGCTGAACCTGCAACCGATTGCCAAAAAGATATCGCTGCTGCACCGGCGCGAGGAATTTCGCGCCAATATGGATTCGGTCGGCAAGATGCGGGCGCTGGTCGAGACGGGCAAGCTTGATTTTCATATTGGACAGCTCAAAAGCCTTAACGGTGACGGTAAATATCTCAGTAGCGTGACGGCGCTCGGGCGTGACGGGGCGGATATCGAGATCGATTGCGATACCCTCCTGCCGTTTTTCGGCCTGACCATGAAGCTTGGTCCCATTGCCGGCTGGGGGCTTAATCTGAACCAGAATCTTGTCTATGTGGACACTGAAAAATTCCAGACCAGCGAGGCCGGTATTTTCGCTATCGGTGATATCAATTCCTATCCGGGCAAACTGAAACTAATCCTTTCCGGCTTCCATGAAGCAGCATTGATGGCTCAGGCGGCATTCAGGCTGCTGCACCCTGATGAGCGGCTGGTGTTCCAGTACACCACTTCAAGCAGTAAATTGCAGAAGAAACTCGGAGTTTTGTAAAAGCCTTGTTATAAGAGGTTTTTTAAGGAGAACCTCTTGATGACTCGCCTTGATATTGAATTTGTCCGTTCCTTGTTCCCGGCTTTTGCGCAGGAAAATTTGCGCGGCTGGGGTTTTTTTGAAAATGCCGGCGGCTCCTATGCCTGCGTGCATGTGATTGACCGGCTGACGCGCTATTACCATGAAACCAAACTCCAGCCCTATGGGGTTTTCCCGGCATCGATTCGCGCCGGTGAGGAAATGGACGCCGCCCGTTCCCGCCTTGGCGCCTTGCTGAATGTTGCGCCCGATGAGCTGAGCTTTGGTCCCTCCACATCCCAGAACACCTATGTCATTGCCAACGCCCTGCGCAACGGGCTGGGCGAGGGCGATGAGATCATCGTCACCGATCAGGACCATGAAGCAAATAGCGGTGTGTGGCGGCGGCTGGCGGAGCAGGGGGCCAATGTGCGCGAATGGCGGGTTGATCCGCAAACCGGCCAGCTTGATATCTCCGGTCTTGAAAACCTGCTCTCAAGCCGCACCAAACTGGTGGCCATGCCGCATTGTTCCAATATCGTTGCCCATATCAATGATATCCCCGCCATAGCGGAAAAGGTGCACACGGCCGGGGCGCTGTTTATCGTTGACGGGGTGTCTTTTGCGCCGCACGGGCTGCCGGATATCAAGAGTCTTGGCGCCGATATCTATCTGTTTTCGCTCTATAAAACCTTCGGCCCGCATCAGGGGGTGCTTTATGTCAAATCCGATGTTCTGGAACGCCTTGAGAATCAGGGCCATTATTTCAATGCCCGGTACCCGGAAAAACGCCTGACCCCCGCCGGACCCGATCATGCCCAGATCGCCGCCAGCAACGGGGTTGTGGATTATTATGAGGCCCTTTATTCGCATCATTTCAACCCCAAAGCCGCTCCGGCGCAAATGGCAAGTCAGGTGAATGCTCTTTTTGCCGCGCATGAAAAAGAACTTGCAGGGAAGTTGCTGCATTATCTGCGCGCGCGTAACGATCTGCGCATTCTGGGCCCGGTCAGCGCGCAGGGCCGGGCGGCGACGATTTCGATTCTGCCGCATCGTCCGGCCAGTGAGGTTGCAGCAAAGCTGGCGAAAGAGAAAATCATGGCTGGCGCCGGGGATTTTTACGCCGTGCGCCTGCTTGAAGCCTTGAATATCCCGCTGAAACCAGGTGTCCTGCGGCTCTCCTTCGTGCATTACACGGCGCAAGAAGAGATCGATCAATTGATCGCCGCACTCGATAAAACACTTTAAAAACCCTCCCTAACCACAAGAAATAAAATAAAAATGGCTTCTGATTTTACTTTCGTATTGAACAAAACCGATGGCGCCGCCCGGCTTGGTGAAATTGTGCTGCCACGGGGCAAAATACGCACCCCCGCCTTCATGCCGGTGGGAACAGCGGGGACGGTCAAGGCCATGTACCCGCAGCAGGTGCGCGATCTGGGCGCCGATGTTGTGCTTGGCAATACCTATCATCTGATGCTGCGCCCCGGCGCGGAACGGGTGGCGGCGCTGGGCGGCTTGCATGAATTCATGCGCTGGCCACATCCGATTTTGACCGATTCGGGCGGCTTTCAGGTCATGTCGCTGGCCAAGCTGCGCCGGATCAGCGAAAACGGGGTTTCTTTTCAATCCCATATTGACGGCTTGAAATATGAGCTCACGCCGGAGCGCAGTATCGAAATCCAATGCCTGCTGGGTTCGGATATCCAGATGGTGCTGGATGAATGCACACCGTTTCCCTGCGAAAAGGGCGTGGCGGAAACCTCAATGCAGCTCTCCTTGCGCTGGGCCAGACGTTCAAAAGAGGCTTTTGGCGATCGCCCCGGTCAGGCGCTTTTCGGCATTGTGCAGGGCAGTGTCCATGAGGATTTGCGCGCCGCCTCTGCCGCCGGATTGCGCGAAATCGGTTTTGACGGCTATGCGATTGGCGGGCTCGCGGTCGGTGAGGGCCCGGAAAAAATGAAGCATGTACTGGATTTCACAGCCCCCATGCTGCCCACAGGAGCGCCGCGCTATTTAATGGGCGTGGGGCGGCCCGAGGACCTCCTGAGCGCGGTTGAGCGCGGCGTCGATATGTTTGATTGTGTCATGCCGACACGCTCGGGGCGACACGGCCAGGCCTTTACCCGCTATGGCAAGGTCAATCTGCGCAATGCCCGCCACGCCGCCGATCCGCGCCCGCTTGACGAGCGCAGCACCTGTCCGGCGGCCCGCGATTATTCGCGCGCCTATCTGCATCATCTCTTTCGCGCCGGGGAGTATCTTGCCTCCATGCTGCTGAGCTGGGCCAATTTGCATTATTATCAGGACCTCATGGCCGGAATGCGCGCGGCGATAGCGCAGGGGCGCTTTGCCAAATTTGCCATTGCGACCCGCAAGGGCTGGGAAGCGGGCGATATCGAGCCTTTATGAGGTGCATTGAAGCGCGCTCGAACGCTTCTTATATCCACTCCATGGCTGGTGCTGTCTTCAGGAGGCTGCCATGTTTGGAAATCCATCGCTTGTAACCCGGATTGCCATTGGCAAGACCATAGGTTTTGTTGTTGGTTTGATCGGCTTTTTCTCCCTTCCCTTTATCTGGCCCGAGGCGGATTTGTTTTTGCGCTGGGGGATTTTGCTCTGGTACACCACTCTGGGCGCCATTATCGGCGTTTTCGGTGTCATGACCTATCATCCGTTACTGAATATTCCCTTGCCCTGGTGGGTTAGGGCGCCCTTTCTCGGTGGCTGGATGAATTTTGTGCTGGTCTTTTTTGCTCATGAGGTCATGGGAAAGATGCTGGTGCATATGTTTGGTGCAGGCTCGGTCCTTGCCTCGCCCTTCTGGTTTGTGGCCGAGGGTGCGATCATTGGCCTGATCATGGGCTATTTCACCACTCGTTTTGGCGGCGAGGGGGTGGAGACGGTGGGCAAATAAGCCTTTATTCTTCTATTCTTCCCTGACCGGGCCGAGCAGGCGCACAAAATTCCGCCGCAGCCGGGCGTCCACTTCGCCCATATCGGTGCATTTGCCAAGCTCTTTCAGGCTCGTGACGCCGTGGCCGGAGATGCCGCAGGGCACGATGGCGCTGTAATGCTCCAGATCAGGCGAAACATTGAGGGAGATACCATGAAAAGAGACCCAGCGGCGCAGGCGGATGCCGATCGCGGCGATCTTGTCTTCGGCCCCGGCGCTCTTTTCCGGGCGCTCGACCCACACGCCGATGCGGGATTCGCGCCGCACCGCCGTAACGCCAAGATCGGCAAGGGTATAGATCAGCCAGCTTTCCAGAGCGCTGACCAGAGCCCGGACATCCTTGCCCCTGCGGTTGAGGTCAAGCATCACATAGACCACCCGCTGCCCCGGCCCGTGATAGGTGTATTGTCCGCCGCGCCCGGCCTCATATACAGGGACACGGTCCGGGGTGAGCAGGTCTTGCGTTCTGGCGCTTGTGCCGGCGGTTAAAAGCGGCGGATGTTCCAACAGCCAGACAAGCTCGGGAGCCTCGCCCTGCGCTATGGCACGTGCGCGCAGATCCATCTCCTCCAGCGCCGTTTCATAAGCCACCGGCCCGGCGCTGATTCGCCAGTCGGCAGGAGGCGCGGTGATAAAAAGAGAAGAGGGAGGGGGAGGATGCGGCAAAATGTCGGCTCCGTTGGCTTCAGCCCATCCATAACCGGTATAACGGCCCAATACCAAGTTTCTTTTTGCCGGACGGGGCGGGTTTAACGCTCTGGTAACCCTGTTCTGGAAAGGTCTTGTTTAAAGAGCATTATCTTATGAAGCCCATGTGATCAGGGCAGGGAGACTAGGAAGTGATTTGTAATGAAGGCTGTTGACACCATCTCCATTGATCTTTCGGTTGTATTGGGGACCACCATGCTGCCGATCTCGCAATTGCTCAAGCTTGGCCGCGGCGCGGTGATCGAGCTTGACGCTACCGAGGATGATGAAGTTGTGGTTATGGCCAATAACGCTCCCATAGGCAGAGCCGAGGTTGTGATTCAAAACGGCAAGGTCGCTGTATCAATCACAGACATGATCGTCAAACCCGGCAGTGAGTAATTTTACCCTTCGCATGAATTCTCCTTGTGATTGCAGGGAGGGTTTGCTACATCCTGCCTTGAAATTCGTGCGGTCGTGGCGGAATTGGTAGACGCGCAGCGTTGAGGTCGCTGTGGGGTAACTCCCGTGGAAGTTCGAGTCTTCTCGACCGCACCATTTGACTTTCATTGAACGATAAGTCCCTTAACACCTTGAAAGGTAAGGCGGTTTTTGGTGTTCGATAACCCTCTTTTCGGCAGTAGGCAATGCGCTCGGAAAAGGCCAGTCTAAGGACTGTTTGTTTCAGGGTGTAACTGCCAGA
>JAJRYE010000077.1 GCA_024275895.1 Alphaproteobacteria bacterium
CGTTGGCAGATATGTTTCCTACACGCCATATTCGGTGGTTTCGGGTTTTATGTCCGGCATCGGCCTGATCATCATCATTATCCAGCTATTACCGTTCCTCGGCATGCCGAATGCGCTGGGTGGGCCGCTTGGCACGATTGCCGCACTGCCTGATGCAATCAACAACTTTAACACCCAGGCGGTCGTGCTCACTGTGCTCTCGCTGCTGATTATGGTCTTCTGGCCGGCACAACTGAACTCGAAATTTCCCGCCGCTCTGGCGGCTCTTCTGATCGGCACACTACTTGGACTGACATTGTTTCAGGGGGCTCCCGTTATAGGTACGGTTCCGACCGGATTGCCGACGCTGCATTTGCCCATTGCCCCCGTCGCGGATCTACCACGGCTGGTTCAGCCGGCGCTGATCCTTGCCCTGCTCGGGTCAATCGACAGTCTGTTGACGTCACTTGTCGCCGATTCAATTACCCGCACGCGGCATAATTCCAACCGCGAGCTGATCGGCCAGGGTATCGGCAATATGGCAGCCGGACTGCTCGGTGGCCTGCCGGGTGCGGGCGCCACAATGCGCACGGTCATCAATGTTCGCGCTGGCGGACGGACGCCGCTTGCGGGTGCCCTGCATGCGCTGGTTCTGTTGTCGCTGGTGCTGGGGCTGGCACCATTGGCCGAGAAAATACCGCTTGCCGTCCTGGCCGGCATATTGATGAAGGTTGGCTGGGATATCATCGACTGGGGCTACCTGAAACGGATCAGACGTGCGCCGCGCGACAAGGTCATTGTCATGCTCATCACACTGGGCCTGACGGTGTTTGTCGATCTGATTACCGGCGTCGCCGTCGGCCTGATCCTGGCCGGGTTCGCAACCGCCAGATGGATGGAGCGGGAAGAGCTTGCGGGCGTCACTGCGGTCGCCCTGCCGAATGGCGACGACCACGGATTGAGTGATACTGAGCAACAGGAGCTGAAGAAAAACAATGGCGACATTGTTGTGGTTCGGCTGCGCGGGCGTTTTTCTTATGCTTCAGCGCGGGAGCTTGTGCAACATGTCGGCCTGCAAACTTCGGGTTGCAAGGCAATTGTCCTTGATTTCTCGGAGGCTGCTCAATTGGATACCAGTGCCGCGCTGGCGATTGATGCGCTGATCGAAGCAGCCCTTGAAGATGGTATCAACTGTTTCCTTGCCGGGCTGTCCGGGGCTGCGGAGACCACATTGAAGTCTTTGGGCGTTGATGAGCGGCTGCCTGATGACCATATATTGGGCAACCGGCTCGATGCGATCAAGGTGGCGGCCAAGTCGATCGGTTCGGCACCGTAAGCCTCGTAGAGCCTGTAGTTGGTTCTGACCTATGGTCGCGATGTTCGGTAATATGATATCAGCGCCGATATTTCTTCATCGGTGAGCGGGTTTCCCAGCCCGGTTGTGCGGTCGCCGCGAACGCCGATAATCATGCGGGCGAGAAATTCCCGGGAAGACATGGCTTTGACCTGCTGGAAGAGATTGTGCGCCGGCCGTTCGACTTCAATGTCGGGCTCATCATGACAGCCGGCACATGTATTTTGATGTATTTCCGCTGCTCTTTTGAGACGGGTTGGTGTTTGTCCCGCAGGATATATTCCTGTGGTTGCGAGTGGGTATTTTGCCGTCAAACCGGACAGGACCTTTGTGAAGCCGGCAAGGTTTTTTTCCCTCAACGCGGTTCTCAGACCTTCGACGATTGAGCGGGCATTTTGGTGCGGTTGCTCTATTTCCTGATCGGCAAGCCGCATCAGTATAGCCAGCCCGGACAAACCGCCGTGCAAGCGGTCTTGCAACCCTTTCCGGTGCAGATCAGACGGTGGCGGTTGAGTGGTCAATGCGCGGGCATCTCCCAGCAGAATAAGGAGCTCGGCAGCAAGCCGCCTGCCATGTTCACCCTGCGGCCACGCCGGGCCGGTGAGCAGGAGCGATAATATAAAGGATATGGTGACTGAATATTTCAAAGTCTGAATTTGAACTCAGAGCGTTAGAATTGTTTTACTGACCAGGATTTCGGCCAGTAACCGGCCCCATGCCGCATCATCCATGGATTGAAGATCGACCTCATACCGCAGGTTGGCCGATCCGTTACCGCCATCCTGCAGCGCGGTCTCAAGCGTTCCGGCATCGGGAAACAGGCCTGTTGCCAGCACCAGAAGATCCCTGCTCGTCACATTACTCATATGGTGACACTCCATTCATATGTTGATTACTCCGTCGCTGTTTCGAATGGCCTCGCCAAGTGCTGCGGCATCGAGAAAAGGCAGCTGTCCGGCCGTTTCCGCTATCGTGGTTTCGGGTGCTATGTCGGAAAGCTCCAGCAATTCCGCGTGCTCGCTTGTTGCCACTTCTTCCGTCACCGGCCTGGTCATAAAAATCAAACGAACCTGATGGCCGAAAATTGTTAACCCGGCAGCAACGCGCATGGCTTCAAGGTGGTCGCGTCTGGCCAGCACAAGGACGTTCTTTTTCGTGTTCATCGGATTTTCTCCTTGTGGCCTAGAGACTGACAATATGTTCGGCTTCGCCGACCAGTGCTGAGTTGTTTGTCTGGCTGCCGGCTTCGACCGGACAAGCTGCTTCGCCCATGTGCTGTTGCCAGGATTCAGCGCAGGCGATGGCCTTGCTTGCCCCATTGATGGTTTCAACAAAGTTCTGATCAGATAATGTACAAACGCCGTCATTGGTGAAAAACACGCCCCAGGTGATCCCGGCCCGCTGGGCGGCCCTGCCGAGCGCATCGGCTATTGGTCCTGACTGTGCCGTTGAAATGACAATGAGCAAATTCATCAGTTAATTTCCCTGTTAGCCTTTTATGGCGCGGTTTGTGAAAAATCCGGCGGCAAAAACACCAGCTCCGGCCAGGACGAGCAAAGCCAGCTCCCTCAAGCCAAAATTCTGCGCCGGTTCTGGTCTCTCGATTTTTGGCTGCCCGACATTGGTCCGGCCTGTGTAACTGACATTGCTTGTGTAACTGACATTGTCTGCCGGTAATGCCCCGTCGGAGGCCCAGCCAACCCAGCCTTCCAGATAGAGTTTGGCGTCAATGCCGCTTGCGACGAGGCGGGCGAGGTAAATGAGGCCCTGATAGCTGCCGTGACCATAGGCGATGGCGGTCGCATCTGTTGCAAGAAATATT
Source organism: Alphaproteobacteria bacterium (assembly GCA_024275895.1). Classification (GTDB taxonomy): domain Bacteria; phylum Pseudomonadota; class Alphaproteobacteria; order Rhizobiales; family BM303; genus BM303. The sequence continues at coordinate 3,156 of JAJRYE010000077.1, forward strand.
GGAGGTGGATTGTTTTTGCCTGGGCGCAGGAACGTCATGGCGAGGTTCTGGGCGCCGGGCAGGTGGCCGCCCCGGGCGGCGCGGATGGTCTCGCCCCAATATTCGTCCTCAGAGCGCCCATCAAGGATGACAGGCGGTTTTTGCTTGCGAAGCATGGCGACAAGGTCACTGCGCAGAACGATGCGGCTGGTTCGCATGCCGGCCTGATAAACCTGCTCCCTGGTTTTCGAGCGGTTTTCACCGGGCGTCATTTTCAGCCCTGCCAGTGATTTTACGGGTCGGGTTAAAACGGATATCTTTTTCTGGCCTGCAAGATAGAGCACCCCGGCCATAAACTCCTTGTTCCGGCTTTGATCGCCGATGAGCAGGACATGTTCATCGCCCTTCAATGCGGCGGTGCCAAGCAGCCACAGAAGACCGCTGAAGTTGGTCAGGCTCTTGTGCCGCCCGAGAAAGTCGCGGGCGGGCAGACATCGCGCGCTCTCCAGGCTTGCAGCCTCACATTGTCCGGCGGGCCGGGTGTCGACAATGAAAACAGCTGATGCCGGTGGCTTTGATACATAATCGATTATTTTTTCTGCGGCACCGGCCTGTAGCGGAGCGGCAGAGAGTGCGAGGTAGCTGAGGAATAACCCGGCACGCCGCTTGAACAGGAGAAGTGAGCTGCTTCGCCTTAGCATCCTTCGAAACGGACTTTGCGTTGTGGCGCGCCTGCGGCTACCGGCGCGGGTGGGTTCTCGATATAATAGCTGACCAGATCGGATACGGTAACCTTGCCGTATTCGCCGAGATCCAACTCGCCAAGGCTGTCGGCCTGTACAACCGATTTCGCGCGGGTGATTTTTTCTTCAGAGATGGCGGCGAACGGGTAGGCGACTGCCGCGATGAGCAGACTGAGCCCGATTGCGCCTCCGCAGAATATCAAACTGTTTCTATCCATTTATCTTTCTCGCTATTGTTCCGGTAGCCGAGCGGTTTTTGTCACATGGAATCTTTTAAAAAGACCAGATACATTCCGCCAAATGCGACCACAAACAGGATCAGTTGCAGGCCGGTTTCAAAGTCGATGGTCATAACTGCCTATCCCTTTTC
>JAJRYE010000078.1 GCA_024275895.1 Alphaproteobacteria bacterium
ACCGCGCCGCCGCCGTCATTGGTGTGAAATATGATCGCTTTGGGTGGGCAGACCTCGCCACACAAGCCGCAGCCGATGCAGGCTTCGATAAATTTCCGGTCATCGGCCAGCGCGCCCGGCGGGCGTAGATAGTTTCGATCGGGGTGTTTTGCGCCCGGCGCCAGCAGGCGGCTTATGCCGTAAGGTGCTGTTCCTGCAGCGATAAATGCCGCACTGGCCGCCAGGCTCTTTAATATGCTTCGGCGTTTCATCACTCGGCTCCCACCATTGCTTCGTCCGCCTGATGATCTTTACCTTCTGTTTCCCGTCGGTATTTTTTGCCCAGATGCCCCGGTCCCTGCTCTGCATAATCCACCGGGCTTAATATGAATGTCATGGCGTTGGTCGGGCAGACGCTGATGCAGGCGGTACAATTATTGCACTCCTGGCCGAAATTATCGCGCAGAGGATCGAGACCGAATTCGCACACGACATTGCATTTCGCGCAGTCATTGCAGGTCTCGACAATTCTGCGGATACGGACAATCCGGTAGCGCCCGAGCAATGAATAGAGCGCACCGCCGGGGCAGAGATAACGGCAGAAACCGCGCCGCGCCACCAGCAGGTCGAACAGGAGCGTGCCCAAAAAGAAAACCGCGCCGGCGCCAAATCCACCCAGTGCTATGAGGTAATAAATCTCCCTCCCGACAATCGCGGGGGGATAGACGGAGGCGACCATCACCGAGCCGGTCAGCGCCGACAGTGCCAGCCCCGCCGCCAATATGAGATATTTCAGGCGCAGGTCAAAGCGCCTGTTGCCCGGCTTGAAACCGGCCCAGCGGAGCCATGCCGCAAAATTGGAATTCAGCTCATAGAGAAATGTCGCCGGACAAATCCAGCCGCAGAAAAAGCGTCCGAACAAGACCGTCAGGACAACCGGGATCAGCGCCGTCAGGAGAAAGGGCCAGTAAAGTTTCAGGCTGGCCGCTATCTGCCCGGCAACTGCCAGCGGGTCGGAGAGCTGAAGCCCCCAGAACGTGCCGGACCAGGTATTGCCTTTGATATGGTCGAGATCTTTGGCCGGGTCGGAAACGAAGGGCGCGGTCAGGGGTTCCATTACGTCATAGATACGCTTCTCCGACGGCGCCAGGAGATCATAGGCATGGGACGCAACATAGGTCTGGTAAATATGGGTAAAGGGCAGGAAGATGAGCATCGCAAAAACGATGGTCAAACTGACCCAGCGCAGCTTGTTCAAATGGCGCCAAACGGCAAAGGGCTTATGCGGTTGCTTGCTCATTACGTCCATAATCCGGGAAGATGCGAATGGCTTGCGGCATCTGGATGCAGGAGCGTTCACAAATACCGCATCCCACGCATTTATCCAGCACATGTGGCTGCTCCAGCCGGCCGACCCTGATTGCCACGTCCGGCAGTGGGCAGGCGCGGTAGCAGACGCCGCAGGTTTTTCCCTGGAAAGAAAGGCAGAGGCGCTCGTCGACAACAGCGCGGCCCATGGAAACGCCCTTGAT
>JAJRYE010000079.1 GCA_024275895.1 Alphaproteobacteria bacterium
CATACAGTTTTTGGATTTTGAGGCCAAATTGTCTTTTATGAAAACCTATGGCGTTCCCGTGTTTGTTTCTGTTCTGCTCGCATTTGCCCTTCAGGGCTGTGGTGTGGGTAGTTCAATGATCGGCACCAAGCCCTATTTCACATCAAAATCGGAACCCTGGCGGCAGCAGAGCGAAATCGCCTGTCTCAAGAGCCGTCCGCTGATCGAGGCGTCGTTCATTCGCGACCACAAAGGCGCGCGGGCGCGTTCAGGCCTTGGTGCGCCGAAGGTGTGTGGCGCGGTGCGGCCGCTTGAAGTGACGGCGACGGCGGGCGGTGCAATCGCGCTTGAACCGCGGGCCATTTTGCGTTGTCCGATGGTGCCGGTTCTTGACGCCTGGGCGCGCGACGTGGTGCAGCCGGCGGCGTTTCGCGCGTTTGGCGAGCCGGTTGTGTCGTTCAAGGTGATATCGTCCTATTCATGCCGTCCGCGAAACAACAAGCGTGGGGCCAAGCTGTCTGAACACGGCTATGCCAATGCCATCGACATTTCGTCATTCCGCCTTGCCAGCGGCCGGGTGGTGACGGTCGAGAACGGCTGGCGGTCGGGCGGGCGTGAGGAGAAATTTTTACGCCGGGTTCATGGCCGTGCGTGCAACAGTTTCGGTACGGTTCTCGGGCCGGATGCGGACAAATATCACTTTAATCATTTTCATCTCGATCTGGCGCGGCACGGAAAGCGCGGCAATAATCATTATTGTAGATAGTGCTTTGTCTCGTGTGGTGTTCGTAGCATTTACTTATTGTCCCCCCCTCACCCGACGCGTCACTGGTGACTTGTCACGTTTGACGCGCCGACCTCTCCCCGAGGGGAGAGGTTAGGTGGAGCTGTTCAGTCTCAAGTGCAATTGGCAAAATAAAACCCGCGCATTGCTGCGCGGGTTCAATAGGTGTCGGGAGCGGAAGACCCTAGTTTTTGATCTTCACCCGCAATTTGCCGGTGTGGATTTCGCCATCGCCATTATAGGTCGAATAGCCATAGCTGAAGTTGAGCGAGACCCGTTCGGAGATATTTCCATTGGCGCCGAGTTTGAAGTAAAGACCGCGTGCAATGGGATCGCCGACGGCGATGTCGATTGGCAGCGCAGTATTATTGACCAGGCTGACAGTAACAGCGTCTTCGCTATAGCTGAGGAAATCCTCATAGCCGACTTCGGCGAACAATGCCGCTGATGCCAATTTTGTCGCCAGGCGCAGCCTTGCCGAGGCGAGTACTGCATCGGCGTCGCGGTCTGCGTATGACTTGGCCAGGATCGGCGAGATTTCGTCATAGCCAGCTGTATGGGCACCGACATATTCGATGCGGCCTGCGGGAATGATGGCGATCGAACCGACCTGTAGCAAGGCACCGGCTTCCGCAGCGGCGCCGTATTGATAGCCGCTTGTATCGCCTTCGGCCTTGATGCCGCCAAGACCGACATTGCGCCGGATTTCGTTGAAGGCCGTCACAGCCGCGCCGATTTCAGCCGTGGCGAAGAATGGTGCGGCATAGGCGGATGCGTAAATATCACCCTGGCCAACGACGACTTCGGAGTTGGTCAATGACGCATTGAGATCGCCAAACATGATGGCACCGGACCCGCCGATGAGGATGTTGCCGGTCTGCTTGTCAACACCGCCGCGAACGCCGTAAAGG
>JAJRYE010000080.1 GCA_024275895.1 Alphaproteobacteria bacterium
GTTTTATCTCATCGGCTTTGTCGGCATTGCCATTGCTACCTCGCTGGCGGGCTGGGTGAACGCGCTCGCGCTTGGCTTTACCCTGCACCGTCAGGGCCATTTCCCGCTTGATGCCAGATTGAAACGCCGCATTCCGCGCATTTTGTTTTCATCCCTCGTCATGGCGGCGGTTTTATGGGCCATGAGCGCCTATCTCGCCACCAGTTTTGCCGCCAATGTCCCTTCGCCGGTGCGCGCAACCTTGCTGGCGGGCATGGTCTCTGGCGGGTTGGCTACATTCTGGGCCGCGGCGGAGTTCAGCGGCGCGGCGCATTTTGACGAGCTGCTGCGGCATTTTCGCCGCCCCAGGGCAAAATAATCCATCCCCCGTCACTTGCCTAAGACCCGCGGGCAGGGCATAACCCTATCCGTTCAAAGTGTAAGAGGTCTGCGAATTATGAGCCATTTCACTCCGCGTGTATTTTCCGGCGTGCAGCCAACGGGCAATCTGCATCTGGGCAATTATCTCGGCGCCATAACCAAATTTGTCGCCCTGCAGGACACTCATGACTGCATTTACTGCATTGTCGATCTGCATGCGATTACGCTCTGGCAGGATCCCAGGGCCCTGACCCGTAATATCCGCGAGGTCACCGCCGCCTTTCTCGCCGCCGGGGTTGATCCGCAAAAGCATATTGTCTTTAACCAGTCGCAGGTCTCGGCCCATGCCGAGCTGGCCTGGGTGTTTAATTGCGTTGCACGCATGGGCTGGCTCAACCGCATGACCCAGTTCAAGGAAAAGGCCGGCAAGCACAGGGAAAACGCCTCCGTCGGTCTCTTTTCCTATCCCAATCTCATGGCGGCCGATATTCTCACCTACCGCGCCACCCATGTCCCGGTGGGCGAGGACCAGAAGCAGCATCTTGAACTGGCGCGCGATATCGCGCAAAAATTCAATACCGATTTTGCCGCCTCCATTAAAGAGCATGGCCATGAAAACGGCTTCTTCCCGTTGCCGGAACCGCTGATAACCGGCCCGGCCACGCGGGTGATGTCCCTGCGCGATGGCTCGAAAAAAATGAGCAAATCCGAGCCTTCCGATTACTCGCGCATCAATCTCACCGATAGCGCCGATATGATCGCCAAAAAAATCCGCAAGGCCCGCACCGACCCCGAAGCCCTTCCCGGCGAACCGGCCGGGCTGGAAGGCCGCCCCGAAGCAGCCAATCTGGTGGGGATTTTCGGCGCATTGGCGGGCAAGCCGGTCGAGGAGGTTCTCAGGGACTTCGGCGGCGCCAATTTTTCCAGCTTCAAACCGGCCCTTGCCGAACTGGCGGTGGAAAAACTCGGGCCCCTCGGCGAGCGCATGAATGAGCTCATGGATGATCCGGGATATATTGACGCTGTTCTGGTAGATGGCGCCGAACGGGCAAGACGGATCGCCACCCCGGTTTATGATGACGTGAAGAAAATAATCGGCTTTATCGGCTAGGGCATGTCGTGTTTAACCGGCACCGGCCCGGAGCCTATCTTGACGCTGGTTCAAGGACCACCCATGTCTTTCAACAAATCCGGTGACGCCGGACCGTTTCTAGATTAGAATAGTTCAAAATACTGCAAGAGAAAGGAAACCTTGCCATGTTTATCCAGACAGAAGCGACGCCCAACCCGGCCACGCTCAAATTCTTGCCCGGTCAGGATGTGCTGGGCGAAGGTTCCGTTGATTTTCGTTCTCCCGGCGAGGCCGCCGTTTCGCCTTTGGCCAGCCGCCTGTTTGCAATTGACGGGGTGATCGGCGTGTTTCTGGGCGCGGATTTTGTCTCCGTCACCAAGGCGGAAGGGGATTGGGAATATCTCAAGCCGGCGCTTTTGGGCTCGATCATGGAGCATTTCCTCTCCGGCGCGCCGGTCATGGAAGGCGAGAGCTCGGCCATTGATGAAAATTTCAGCGCCGAGGACGCCAATGCCGTGGCCCAGATCAAGGAATTGCTCGAAACCCGGGTTCGCCCGGCCGTTGCCCAGGATGGCGGTGATATCGTATTTCAGGGCTACCGGGACGGGATTGTCTATCTGCATATGCAAGGCGCATGTTCAGGCTGCCCCTCCTCGACTGCCACGCTGAAAAACGGCATTGAGAATCTGCTTCAGCATTTCCTTCCCGAAATCCGGGAAGTCCGCGCTGTTTGATGTCCCTGCTGGCCCTTGATACCTCTACGGGGGCATGCTCGGTAGCCCTGCTGGATGAAACAGGGACGCTTGTCAGTTCCTGTTTTGAGCTTATGCCGCGCGGCCATGCCGAGGCGCTGGCCCCCATGGTGTCGGATGTCATGCGCGATGCAGGGTACAAAATGGCGTCCCTGCGCCGCCTTGGCGTCACCACGGGACCGGGAACCTTCACCGGGGTCCGTATCGGCATAGCCTTTGCCAGAGCCCTGGCGGCGGCGCTGGCTATCCCGCTCGGCGGCATTTCAACCCTGCGCGCCATTGCCGCCAATGCGGCCGGCGATCTCCCTGTCGCCGCCGTGATGGATGCGCGCCGCGGCGAGGTCTATATGCAAATTTTCAGGCCCGGCGGCGAGGCACAAACCGAACCGCAGGCGCTTGGGCTTTCCGGGGCTGCCGAAATCCTGCCCCGTGAGGAAATTGTTCTGGTCGGCAGCGGCGCGGAACTGGTCTTCGCCAAGGGCGGCGCCAGGGCTCCAGCCTGGAAAATGCCTGATATTTCCCCCTTTCCCGATGCGCGAAGTGTCGCATCCCTGCTGTTTGAAAACCCTGGCTATGGCGGTAAACCCGCACCGCTCTATCTGCGCCCCCCGGATGCAAAACGGCCGCAAAAATCCGCAATCCTCAAAACGGCAAGCCCGTGATCTGCCTTCACGAGGCTTCATTTGGCGATGATCTGTGCCGCCGCGCCGCAAAATTGCATGATTTGTGTTTCGCAAAAGCCTGGGACGGGCATGAGATCGCCGCTCTTCTCGCCCGGCCCGGAACCGGGTTGATTGAAGACGTGACAAATTGCGCTGCAAAGCCGCAAACCCGCGGCTTTGTTCTCTTCCGGCATGTTCGGGACGAGGCCGAAATCCTCACCCTTTGCGTTGCGCCTTCATTCCGGCGATCCGGCATTGCCGGAAGGTTAATCAGGGCCCTGAAAGATCATCTGCGACAATTGGGCGTTGAAAATCTGTTTCTTGAAGTTGACGAAACAAACCGTCGCGCCTTCGAGCTGTACCGGGCATGCGGATTTGCCGCGGCCGGATACCGCAAGGATTATTACGGTTCGGGTCGCCACGGGCTCATCATGCGATTTGCGGAATCGATTGAAGCGGCCAATTGAAATTGCTAAGGGTAGGGCAACGATTTGCAGAGGTTGATCATGAACAGAATTGAAAAACTGTGTATCGAAAAGGGCATGCGCATGACGGCGCAGCGCCGGGTCATCGCGAAAATTCTTTCCGAAGCCGACGATCATCCTGATGTTGAAGAGGTCTATATCCGCTCCTCGAAGGTTGACGGCAGGATATCGATCGCGACGGTGTACCGGACGGTAAGGCTGTTTGAAGAGGCCGGGATTCTGGAACGCCATGATTTCCGCGACGGCCGCTCGCGCTATGAACTGGCCGAATGCGATCATCACGACCATCTCATCGACCTTGAAAACGGCAATGTGATTGAATTTGTCAGTAAAGACATTGAAAAGCTGCAAAAAAAGATTGCAAGGGAACTTGGTTTTGAGCTTGTGGACCACCGGCTTGAACTTTACGGCATCCCCCTCAAGACCAAAAATTAAACCGGTCAAAGGCCGCCCGCGCCGTCATTGCGGAAGCTTGCATACCAGCGCCCCGATCTTGACATCAAGCGCCAGATAGGTGGCGATGGCAAAACCGATGATGACCAGCCCCGCCATGCGCGAAAGCCAGATACGGTCCCGGGCGCGGCTGAGGAAATTGACCCCGAACGCCGCGGCAATCAGCGCCGGAATGGTGGCGAGGCCAAACCCGGCCATTACCGCTGCGCCGCGTTCCGGACCGCCGCTCAATGCCGCATAGACAAGGGCGCTGTAAACCAGACCGCAGGGAAGAAATCCCCACACCGCGCCTTTCAGGAACGCGCCGTGCAGTCCATTGACATGGCTTAATTTTGAACTCATCCATCTTAAAGGCCTGCCGATGGGTGACATGACCTTGTTCAGGCCCTCGGAAAACCCGGCGATCCCGAGCAGCGAGAAGCCGACAAACAAAAGCGTCATCCCCGCCAGGATCCGCAGGATAAAATAGCCCGTCGATTGCTCAAGGGCGGACACCGCCCCCAGCCCGCCCAGCCCGGCCACGCTCCCGGCCAGGGTGTAGGTGGCAACTCGCCCCATATTGATTACGCCGGCATGGAGCGTGTAAGGCCCCGTGCTCCCGCGCGCTTTTGCCGGGGCGCTTAAGCCCAAAGCCCCCATGATCCCGCCGCACATGGCGATGCAGTGCAGGGAGGTCGGCAGGCCAAGCGCCACCCCGGTAAGAAACTGGAAGACAAGCGGGTCCATTCAGACGGCGACGGAATGCTTGGCCTGGGCCGTTTTGAGATAGGCGTCAAAGACGGCGCTGACGATGCGGATGAAGGCGCGGTGTTCCTCCGGCACGGTGAGCTTCAGCCCGTCGCGAACCACCAGCCCATCCCGCGCCAGCATGTCGATCTGCGCCAGCTCATCGGTAAAGACGCCTGCACCGGCGCCGTGCGCCGCGCAAACCGCCTCAAGATCAACCGAGAGGTTGCACATGATCTTCTCGATAACCTCGCCCCTGAGCTTGTCATCAGCGCTGAATTCAAGCCCGCGCGCCGTGCTCGGCCCGCCGGCTTCCACCTTGCGCTTCCAGTTGCCGATATCGGTAATGTTCTGGACATAGCCCTGCGGCAGCTGGCCGATGGACGAAGCGCCAAAGGGCAACATGGCGTCAGCCGGGTCAGTTGTGTAGCCCTGAAAATTGCGCCGCAAGGTACCATTGGCCAGCGCGATCGCCATATCATCCTCGGGCCGGGCGAAATGGTCAAGCCCGATGCGCACATAACCCAGCCGGACAAGCTCCCCGGCCGCCGCCTCGGTCTGCTCGAAGCGGGCATGCTGATCGGGCAGATCGCTCTCCTTGATCAGGCGCTGATGCGATTTGAACCACGGCACATGGGCATAACCGAACAGGGCGATGCGTTGCGGGCCGATACGGGTTGCCAGTTCCATGGAGCGCATGACATCCTTGGTGGACTGTTTCGGCAGACCATACATGAGATCGAAATTGATATCCCTGATGCCCGCATCCCAAAGGCGGTGAGTGACATCGCGCGTCATTTCAAACGACTGGACGCGGCCGATGGCTTCCTGAACATGCAGATTGAAATCCTGCACCCCGAAGGACACCCGGTTGACGCCGCCCTCAACCAGCATCCGGACGCATTCGTCATCCAGCGTGCGCGGATCGCCTTCAACCGCGATCTCGGCCCGCTCATCCAGATCGAACAGCTCACCGATGGTTTGCATCAGCGTGACGAAATGCTCATGGCTCAGCATGGTCGGCGTACCGCCCCCCCAGGCGATATGCCGCACGCTCATCCGGCCGTTCATGTGCCGGGCGATATTCTCAAGCTCCGTTTTCAGATGCTGCGCATAATCGGCCACCGGCTGATAGCGCTTGGTGATCTTGGTGTGGCAGCCGCAATACGAACACATGGTGACGCAGAACGGCACATGCAGATAAAGCGAGAGAGAGCTTCCCTGCGCCAGCTCGCCGATCCAGTCCCGGCTATGCCCGGCTCCGATCCCATCATGGAAGTGCGGCGCGGTGGGATAGGAGGTGTATCGCGGTACTTTCCGGTCCGCATACCGGGCGAATGTCGCGCTGAGTTTTGTCATGTGCGCGATAATAGCGCTGGTGCTGAAGGAAAATCAATCACAAAGGATTTTGTGTCACCGGTGCCTGCAAAGCGGGTGTTCGTGACGGCAACTGCGTCAAAATGTCAATACGCAAGTGTCTTGGAAATAGGTTCAAAATGGTTTAAAACTCACTTTTGATTGATTCATATCAATTTTGTTCTGCTATTGTTCGCGCTTTTTTCGCGGTTTTGCCGGAAAAAGCGCCCAAACGTCGAACAAGAGAAAAATGAACTGTCGAGGAACCGAAGAAGGGCCTGCAAAGTCTTGAGGGTCCAAAAGGGGGAACGAATGGCACAAACAAAATCTTTCCGCTGGGGAGAGGGGGCGCTGATTTTAGTCTTGGCAGCTCTTTTCCTCATATGCGTCTATGTTGTGGCGAACGCCCGCGACAACGTTATGGCATTTCATATGTCGCTGAGCGCTGTCGGGGCCCTGCTCGGCATTTTTGCAATCTTCAGGCGCTACTTCAAACGTGCAGCGGGTCAGGGGCCCGATGAGACGGGGTATAGTGAAGGCGTCGTGAAGGCGTTTGTCATTGCGTCTGTTTTCTGGGGGATCGCGGGCTTTCTTGTTGGCGATTACATCGCCTGGGAGCTGGCGTTTCCGGGTCTGAACTGGGATTTCCAGATGACCAATTTCGGGCGTTTGCGCCCGTTGCATACCTCGGCGGTGATTTTCGCCTTTGGCGGCAATATCCTGATCGGTTCATCCTTTTACGTCGTGCAGCGCACCTGCCGCACCCGTCTGGCCGGCGATCTGGCGCCATGGTTTGTCTTCTGGGGATATAATCTGTTTATCGTGCTGGCGGGCACCGGCTATCTGCTCGGTGTTACCCACGGGCATGAATACGCCGAACCGGAATGGTATGTGGACTGGTGGCTGACTGTCGTCTGGGTTGTCTACCTTCTGATCTTCCTCGGGACGCTGATGCGCCGCCGCGAGCCGCATATCTACGTCGCCAACTGGTTCTATCTTGCCTATATCGTGACGATTGCGATGCTGCATATCGGCAACAACATCGCGATCCCGGTTTCCCTGTTCGGGGTTAAATCCTATCATGTCTTCTCGGGCGTGCAGGATGCCATGGTGCAGTGGTGGTACGGCCATAATGCGGTAGGATTTTTCCTGACCGCTGCCTTCCTTGGCATGATGTATTATTTCGTCCCCAAAAGAGCGGAGCGGCCGGTCTATTCCTACCGTCTGTCGATCATCCATTTCTGGGCCCTGATCTTTTTGTACATCTGGGCCGGGCCGCATCATCTGCATTATACCGCCCTGCCCGAATGGGCGCAGACTCTGGGCATGACCATGTAGATTATTTTGTGGATGCCGTCCTGGGGCGGTATGATCAACGGCCTGATGACGCTTTCGGGCGCATGGGACAAGCTCCGCACCGATCCGGTAATGCGCATGCTGGTGGCCTCTGTCGCCTTTTACGGCATGAGCACTTTTGAGGGGCCGATGATGTCCATCCGCGCCGTCAACCAGCTTTCCCATTACACGGACTGGACCATCGGTCATGTGCATTCGGGCGCCATGGGCTGGGTCGGCATGATCAGCTTCGGCGCGATCTATTGCATGGTGCCCTGGCTGTGGAAACGCAAGGAGCTGTATTCACTGAAGCTCGTGAGCTGGCATTTCTGGCTCGCGACGATCGGCATCGTGCTTTACATCACATCCATGTGGGTCTCCGGCATTATGCAGGGCCTGATGTGGCGCTCTTATACCTCGCTCGGCTTCCTGGAGTATTCCTTCATCGAATCCGTTGAGGCCATGCATCCTTACTATGCCATCCGGGCTCTTGGCGGTGCATTCTTCGTACTGGGCGCCCTGGTCATGGTTTACAATCTGATCATGACGGTAAAGGCGCAGCCAAAATCCAAATCCGCAGGGCTTCCCGCTCTGGAAGCTGCTGAATAAAGGGGGACGAGAACATGTTCAAACATGAAGTCTTTGAGAAAAATTCGATCCTCCTGACGCTGGGGATTCTGATCGCTGTTGCCATTGGCGGCATAGTTGAAATCGTACCGCTCTTCTATCTGGGCAGTACGATTGAAAAAGTGGAAGGCGTACGCCCCTACACACCGCTGGAGCTTGCCGGGCGTAATATCTACATCCGTGAGGGCTGTTATCTGTGTCATTCCCAGATGATCCGCCCGCTGCGCGACGAGGTGGAGCGCTACGGTCCCTATTCACTGGCCGCGGAGAGCAAATATGACCATCCGTTCCAGTGGGGCTCCAAGCGCACCGGTCCCGATCTGGCCCGGGTTGGCGGCAAATACTCCGATGCCTGGCACCGTGAGCATATGATAAATCCGCGCGGAATCGTGCCCGAATCGGTTATGCCCGGATATCCGTTCCTGGCAAAGGCGCTTTTGAGCGAGAGCAATATCGCCGCCAATGACATGAGCGCTCATCTGAGGGTGAATGCAATGGTTGGCGTGCCCTATACGGCGGATATGATCAAAATGGCCGAAACGGACATGAAAGCCCAGGCGGGAGACCCTGATTCAGATGAAGCGGAAGCCCTCAAGGGGCGCTACGGCGAAAAAGTCAATGTCCGCAATTTTGACGGGAGCCCCGAGCTCACGGAACTGGACGCCCTGATTGCCTATCTGCAGGTTTTGGGGACCATGGTTGATTTCGGATTGTACAAGGACAAAGCGCCAGTTGAATGGCAGCGTTAGGGGGGAGGACTTAGCATGGATCATCAAACCATTACCCAGCTTTCCGGGACATTTGGAGTGGTCTTTTTCACGGTGATGTTTGCCATAGTGCTGGTATATGCGCTCTGGCCGCGCAACAAGAAAAAGTTTGACCATGCAGCCCGACTGCCGCTTGAAAAGGATTGAGCATATGGGAACGAAAAAAGTTGATGAAGTTACCGGCGTCGAGACGACCGGCCATGTCTGGGACGGGATTGCAGAACTGAATAATCCGCTGCCGCGCTGGTGGGTATGGACCTTCTGGGTCTGCATCATCTGGGCGGTTGGATACTGGATTGTGTATCCGGCCTGGCCGCTCATAAACAGCTATACACCGGGTATTTTCGGTTACTCGGAGCGCGCCGTCATCGTTAAGGACATGGCCAAACTCAAAGCCGCCCGCGCCGAGAGCGCCAAAAAACTTCTGGGCGCTTCTCTTGAGGATATCAAGAACGATCCGAAGCTTCTGAACTTCGCCCGCGCCATGGCAAAACCGGCATTTGGCGACAATTGCGCCGCTTGCCACGGCACCGGCGCCAGCGGCTCGAAAGGCTATCCGAATCTGAATGATGATGACTGGCTCTGGGGCGGAACGCTTGATGATATCTACACCACGATCAAGGTGGGCGCCAGAGACAAGAGCGAGGATACAAGGACCAATGACATGCCTGCTTTTGGCAAGGACGATATTCTTGACAAAAAGCAGATCACCGATGTTGCCGGTTTTGTGCTCTCGCTCAGTGGCGGCAAGATTGATGGCGCCGACATTGCGGCGGGTAAGGTCCTGTTCGAGGAAAACTGCTCATCCTGCCACGGTGAGGACGCCAAGGGCGTGACCGAGCTTGGCGCCCCCAATCTGACAGATAAAATCTGGCTCTATGGCGGCGACGCCGCGACGGTAATCGAAACCATCACCGATGCGCGCAAGGGCAGAATGCCGACATGGGAAGGGCGTCTTTCTCCCGCCATGATCAAGGCGCTGGCGGTCTATGTCCACACGCTGGGTGGTGGTAAATAACAAACTATGAGACCTGACCCTTGCCGTAAGGCGGCAACGCCCGATTCAGCGGCAAGGACAAAGTGAACACAAAACGGCTCCGGGATGCAATCAATGCACATTCCCGGAGCCTCTTCAATCCCGGGATTGAATAAATACATCTGACAATTCCAGGACCATATACATTGCATGGCAGCGGTGGCTTTCACCGTGAGCAAGTCACTGTCCGGGACATTGATTGCGGTTAGAATGAAAACAAATCGCCAGAAGAGGAATTCCTGGATGTCACAGACAGATATGGCCAGCAAAGACGAACCTCTTTTTGATTCCGATCCGAAAATCTATCCCCAGAAGGTTCAGGGGACGTTCCGCAATATCAAATGGGGCCTGATGGTTCTTACCCTCGGGGTTTACTACCTGCTTCCCTTTGTGCGCTGGCACCGGGGCGAGGGCGCCCCGGATCAGGCGGTTCTGGTTGATCTTCCCGGCCGGCGGCTGTATTTTTTCTTTATCGAAATCTGGCCTCAGGAAATCTATTACCTCACCGGGCTGCTCATTCTCGCGGCGATGGTGCTTTTCCTCATGAACGCCATTGCCGGGCGTGTCTGGTGCGGTTATTTATGCTGGCAAACGGTCTGGACCGACCTGTTCATGGCGGTTGAACGCTGGGTCGAGGGTGGCCGGCGCGGTATGATGAAGCTCGACAAGGAACCGTTGAGTCTGCGCAAGATCCGACTCAAGCTGACCAAGCATTTCTTGTGGATTATCATTGCTATGCTGACCGGCGGCGCCTGGGTTTTGTATTTTGCCGATGCGCCGACGCTGATTAGTCAGCTATGGCATTTTCAGGCCTCTTTTAACGCCTATCTCTGGATCGCGATCCTGACCGGCACCACCTATCTGTTTGCCGGCTGGGCGCGTGAGCAGGTCTGTGTCTATATGTGTCCATGGCCGCGCATTCAGGCGGCGTTGACCGACGATGAGGCCCTGAATGTCACTTATCTGGTGGATAGGGGCGAGCCGCGCGGTTCACTCAAACAGCAAAAAAAATGGCTGAGCCAGGGGCAGCCCGCCGGGGATTGCGTCAACTGCCTGCAATGCGTTCATGTCTGCCCCACCGGCGTGGATATCCGCAAGGGGCTGCAACTTCCCTGTATCCAGTGCGGCCTGTGCATCGATGCCTGTGACGCGGTCATGGAGAAGGTCGGCAAACCAACCGGGCTGATCACCTATGAATCTGAGGTTAATCTTGAACTGCGTCTTGAAGGCAAGAAAACCAAAAGACCGAAAATCTTCCGGCCGCGCACCCTCATTTACATGTTTGCCCTCATGCTGGTGACCGTCTTGATGGGGTGGTCCTATTTCACCCGGGCGTCTTCGGGGATGAGCGTTCTGCATGACCGTAACCCGATTTACGTCAATCTTTCCGGCGGCGGAGTGCGCAACGCCTATACCGTGCGTCTTCTCAACATGAAAATTGAACATCGAACCTTCAGGCTTGAGACGGAAGGTTTTAAAGGCATGAAGATGGAAATTGTTGGAAACAAGCCTGACTCCTCTGGAGAATATGTTATAGATATCCCGCAGGATTCAACTATGGAGCTCCGGGTTCTTTTAACATCACCGCCGGGTCTCAAACTCGCGAAATCCGTACCTGTAACCTTTAAGAGCACGGAGTTGGAAAGCGGTGAGGTCACGATGGTGACTGATAATTTCAGGTCTTCCGGTAAATAGTCCCCCCTTGAACAAGGCTAGAGCATTATGAGCGCCAAACCCCTGACCGGAAGAACGTTTTTTTACTGGATAGCAGGATTTTTCCTGATCGTGTTTGCGTCAATCGGCACGATGATGTACATCGCCGTCAATTCCATGTCCGGTCTGGAAACCGAAGAGCCCTATGAAAAGGGCATTGCCTATAACGAGACCATTGCCCGGGCACGAGCACAGGAGGCGGCAAATCTCAGTGTTTCCATCGCCGCCGACCCCCAGCCCGACAAGCTTGTGCGCCTGAGCGTCAGGATTCGCGATGCAAAAGACAACCCCTATATGGAAAAGATGGTGAGTGTCCTGTTCTTCCGTCCCACCAAGGAAGGGTTCGACAAGAAGATCAATCTGAAAGAAAAAAAGCCCGGCGTCTATCGCGGCAACATCATGTTGCCCTTGCGCGGAATCTGGGATTTGAAACTTGAAATCAAGGACGCGGAACATCTTGTTTACAAGAGCAAATCCCGCGTCATTCTGAGATAATGCGCAAGAAGCGCGATCTTTCCCGGTATATCAAAAAAGGCAACGATGGTTTGTGCCAGCTTGATCTGGCGGTTGACGGAATTACCTGTGCCGGTTGCATGGCCAAGATCGAAAGGGAGTTAAAATCCGTCCCCGGCGTTGAAAACGCCCGCGTGAACCTGACCTCCCATCGTCTCGCCGTTACCTGGAAGGAGGCAAGAGTTGTCCCGGATATTTTCCTCGCCGCTCTCGAGCGGATAGGCTACTGCGCTTTTCCGTTTGATCCCGAGCAGGTCAGCGCCGCCCATAACGAGCGCTCGCGATACTTGCTCAGGGCGCTTGCCATTGCCGGTTTTGCGGCCATGAACATTATGCTGCTGTCCGTTTCCATCTGGGCCGGCAATGTCAGCGGCATCACGCCCGCGACCCGTGATCTGATGCACTGGATATCCGCCCTTATCGCCATCCCCGCGGTTGCCTATGCCGGTCAGCCATTTTTCCAAAGCGCCATCACCAGCATCAAGTCGCGCAATCTGAATATGGATGTTCCGATATCCCTGGCCGTGACCCTTGCTGTGCTGATGTCCATCGTCCAGACATTCACCAGCTCAAGGGACGCCTATTTTGATTCTGCGGTTATGTTGTTGTTTTTTCTGCTTATCGGCAGGTTTCTTGACGAAAACATGCGTCGCAGGACCACCGATCTGGCGCAAAACCTCATTACGCTTCAGGGCCATTCGGCGACCAGAATAGAGGCAGACGGAACCCATATGGAAGTTCCCCTTTCCAGCATCAATCCGGGCGATGAGATTTATGTTGCCGCCGGGGAGCGCATCGGGGTTGACGGCATTGTGACATCGGGCGCAGCTCAGGTGGATCTAAGCCTCGTGACCGGTGAAACCATGCCCGAGCAGGTTGAAAAGGGCGACCGGGTTATCGGCGGAACGCTGAACCTTGACGGCAACCTGACGATCGAAACCACGGCCGTTCTTGACGGCACCATCCTGGCTGAAATCGGTAAGCTGCTGGAAAACGCCGCTCAGGTCAAAACCCGCTATCTGCGCCTTGCCGACCGAGCCGCAAGGGCCTATGTGCCGCTGGTTCACAGCGCCGCAGCGATCACCCTGATCGGCTGGCTCATCGCCGGACAGGGCTGGCAGCCCTCGCTGCTCAATGCCATATCGGTTCTGATCATCACCTGTCCCTGCGCCCTCGGGCTGGCGGTGCCGGTGGTTCAGGTTGTCGCCAGCGGCGTCTTGTTCCGGGCCGGTATTTTGGTGAATTCGGGTGATGCCCTGGAGCGGCTGGCGCAGGTTGATTATATCGTATTCGACAAAACCGGCACACTGACCTCGCCGGAACCGCGAGTGCTCAATGCGGACGAGATTGACAGGGAAGACCTTGTTCTGGCCGGAAAACTTGCCGCCGCCAGCCGCCACCCGCTCGCCCGCGCGGTGGCGGTTGCCGCCGGCGTGGACAAGCCCTTCGCCGATATATCCGAGAGCGCCGGAAAGGGTATATCGAGTGTTCAGGACGGCATGGAATTACGTCTGGGCAGTGCTGAATTTTGCGGCGTGGAAAACCCGGCAGAATTTTCGAAGGGCTTAAGCTCCACGATCTGGTTTGTCAAAGAAGAATCAGAGCCCGTTGCCTTTCACATTGCGCAAAACTTGCGCCGTGACGCCGGGGAGACGATAGCAAAACTGCGCGCCATGGGGCTGGAGATGGAAATCCTCTCCGGCGATGCGCAAAAAGCCGTCGCTGCGGTTGCCGAAACCCTGGGGATTGAAAACTGGCGCGCCGGTCTTAAACCGGCCGACAAGATTAACCGGCTGGCCGAACTTGAAGCTGAAGGCTATAAAGTGGCCATGATCGGAGACGGTCTCAATGACGCCCCGGCGCTGGGCGCCGCCCATGCCTCCGTTTCCCCTGTTTCGGCGGCCGATATCAGCCGGGCGGCGGCCGATTTTGTTTTCATGGGCGATCGTCTAGGCGCGGTTGTCACCGCGCTCAAGGTGACGCGGCTCTCCCGGCGCATGATGCTGCAAAATCTTGGCTTTGCGGCCGTATATAACATGATCACTGTTCCGCTGGCGGTGTTCGGTTTTGTCAACCCGCTGGTCGCCGCCTTCGCCATGTCCGGTTCATCGATTGTTGTGACTTTAAACGCCCTTCGCGCCCGGCTTGTCTTTCGGGAAAGGAACCGCGCTTGAACATCCTGTTATATCTCATCCCCATTGCCCTCATGCTGGCCGGGCTTGGACTGGCCGCCTTCATTTGGTCGCTGAAAAGCGGCCAGTATGATGATCTCGACGGCGCCGCCTGGCGCGCCATCATGGAGGATGATGAGTTCCCGCAAGAGCCGGAAGATGCAGGAAAATCAAAAGACAAGGACAAACCGGCCTGACAACAAAAAACCGCGCAAGCCGGAATTGTCTTGCGCGGTTGGATGTGCAGGGTCTTGAAGGTTTTACTTTGCCATTTTTTCCAGTTTCCCGGCCTTGATGGTGTTCTGGTGCAGGGCCGCGCCCTTTTTGGCGTCAAGGCCAAAAGCCACCGCCATGAGCTGGGTCGGGAATACAACCGGAATATTGAAATCAGTGCCGTATTTCTTGTTGATGGCGTCCTGATACATTTCCAGATTGGTCTGGCACAGCGGGCAGGGGGTAGAGACCACATCCGCGCCCGACTCCACCGCCGCATCAAGGATGGTTTTCATCAGATGCAGGGTTTTCTCCGGTTTCATCACTGCTACCGAACCGCCACAGCAATTGGTCTTGGGGGTAAATTCGGTTGCCTCGGCGCCGCAGGCCTCGGTAATATCGTCAAGAAACTCCGGGTCCTCGAAGGTGTCGTAATTGCCCCCCTCATCGGTAGCGGCAAAGGGGCGCACCGTCTGGCAGCCGACCCAGCCGGCCACTTTCAGCCCCTTGAGCGGATTGGTGGAGCGCGCCTTGATCTTGTCCATGCCGATATCATTGACCAGAACCTCCATGGCGTGATGAACCTGCAAATCGTCCGTATAGCTCAGACCGCCAGCTTCGAGCGCTTCATTGACCGTGGCTCTGAGTTTGGCGCTTTGCTTGATTTTTTCGTTATTGCCGTGGGTGTTGAGATAACAGGCCGCGCAGGCGGTGATGACATCGCGGTTTTCCTTCTCCTGCGCCTTGGCCAGATTGCGGCCGTTGAGGACGGTTTGCGGCAAAACCCCGCCGACGATCAGCCCCACCGAGGCGCCGCAGCAGTTCCAGTCATCAATATCGACGATTTCGCGCTCGAGCTCCGGCATGACCGCCCGGAACGAGGCATCCAGATGCATGCCTGTGGCTTCAGACGAGCAACCGGGATAATAGGTGTATGTCTTTTTCTCACTCATGGCTTATCCCTCACGCGCTTCGATTTCTTGCGCCTTCTTCAGCATGGCCTGTAGCCCCTTGCTGTCCCTGATTTTATGCGGCATGCCGATATGCATGCGCCCCGCCTTGACCATGCCCAAAGCAATCTTCAGATTGGCCAGTGATTTCCTGATCCCCTCGAGAAAGCCGAAGGAGAAGAAATATTTCATGGTTACCAGGCGTTCATCGGTCTTGCCGAATGTATTGGCGCTCCACCAGAAGGCCCGGGCGAAACTGGCGTTTTCAATCTTGGGCGCATAGCCCTCGCGCGCCGCGACCGCCGCCAGCCCCTGAACGATATAGGTCACCGGCACGCCGCGCGGGCAGCGCACCACGCAGCGGTAGCATGATGTGCATTCCCATAACGTCGAGGAGCGCAGTACCTCGTCCTTCATACCGGCGCGCACCATCATGAACAGCTTGCGCGGTCCCACATCCATCTCTACCCCGTTGGGGCATGAGCCCGAACATGTACCGCATTGCATGCACATGTTCATTTTGCCGCCGCCATAGACATTGTCGCGCACCCAGCGGGCGAACTTCAGGTCATATTTGCGGGAAGCCGTCTCGGGAAGTTGTGCTGTCATCTGCTCATCCTACATCTTGAACGGGTTGAGGCCGATTCCCTCGATTTCGGTGCCGAAATCATTGAGAAGACCGGTTATGCGCGAAGAATCGGCAATCGAGACTTCCTCGACCTTGACCCGCTCTTCCTCGAGCATCAGGCTTTGCAGGGTCTCGCCCACCTTGGCCATGCGCTCGGTCGCCATGGCGCTGCCCTTGACGAAGTGGCACTGGTAATCATCGCCCGATTTGCAGCCCATCAGCATCACGCCGTCATAGCCCTTCTCAAGTGCGGTGGAAATCCACAGCAAGGTGACCGAACCAAGACAGCGCACCGGGATAAAGCGCATCATCGAGTTCATCTGCTGCCGGTTGATGCCCGCCATATCGAGCGCCGGATAGGCGTCATTCTCGCAGGCAAAGACTAAAATGCGCGGTTTTTCCTCAAATTCGTCCGGCATTTCCACCGCGCCGATCATTTCCGACACCATCACGGGGCTGTAATTGTCGAACGAGATCGTGCGCACCGGACAGGCCCCCATGCAGGTGCCGCAGCGGCGGCAGCGGGTCGGGTTGAGGATCGGATAATCCTGCTCGTCCTCGTCAATGGCGCCAAACGGGCACTCCACCGTGCAGCGGCGGCATTTGGTGCAGATATCGAGCCCGAATTTGGGGAAGGAGAGATCACCGGCGCGCGGATGTACCGCGGAGCTCTCTTCGGAGGCCCGCATGGACTGAATGGCTTTTAATACCGCCCCCTGCGCATCCTCGCGCGCCTCGCCGATGGTCATGGCGCGGCGCACCGGACCGCAGGTATAAATCCCCGTGCGGCGGGTCTCGTAAGGGAAACAGATATAATGCGAATCGGTAAAACCGTTGGCCAGCACCGGAATATGCGGTCCCTGGCGGTATTGCAGGTTCAAAAGCGGCCCGCCCGGCTGCGCCGGTTCGCCCTCATCGTCATTCTGGGTGAGGACTTCCAGACCAGGTTTGGCAAAAGACGCCGTCGGGTTGATATCATCCTTGAGCTGGGAATTGCCTTTATCCGAAGCCTCGATATCCGGGTTGGTGGAGTTGGGCACCATGCCGGTGGTAAGCACGATCATGTCGAGCCCGGTCATGGAGACTTCCTGCCCCAGAAGATCATCCTCAACCGTAATGGCAAGATCATCGCCAACCGATTTTACCGTGCCTTTCTGGAAGATCACGCCTTTTTCCTGCGCCTCGCGATAAAAATCTTCCGTGGTGCCATGGGCGCGAAGCTCCTCATAGATCACATAGGCCATGGCGTCGGGGTTGGCGTCCACCAGCATCTGGGCCTGTTTGATCGCGACAACGGAGGAGACGCCGGAGCTGTAGGGCATGATATCGGGATCGGAGGTGATGATAAAGGCGGCAATCTCCGGCGCCTTGCCGTCGGATTTGCGTTTGATCCCGCCATTCGCTGCCAGTTCCTCAAACTCGATATCGGTGATGATATCGTCATTTTTGCCAAAGCCGAGATATTCAAGTTTGGCGGTGTCATAAGGCCGCCAGCCCGTGGCGACAACGATAGCGCCGAAAACATCCCACTCATCCTCACCGCCTGCATTTGTCGTCTTGACGGTAAACTTGCCGGGCATTCCCCCGGTGCTGGTGACGATGGTATCGGTTTTGACCGTAATGGCGTCATTGGCTTCAACCTCGGCGATCAGACCGGGGACCGGATTGTCCTGCAAGCCGCGATAGGGCGGGCGGTGCGGGGAAACTTTTGACCATTTGGCGGCCCAGCCGCCCAGATGGTCCGATTTTTCCACCAGCACCACCTCCGCGCCGGTTTTGGCCGCCTCCAGCGCCGCGCTAAGACCCGTAACGCCGCCGCCGACCACCAGCAGCTTGCAACTCACCATGGTGCTCTCATGCGGCGTGGGCGGGGTGGAGTTTTCCGCCTGCGCCATCGCCATGCGCACATTGTCCTTGGCGAACATCAGCGTGTCTTCTGTCCCTGCCGGCTGGGTCCAGATCACCTGCTCGCGCAGATTGGCGCGGATAATCTGCGCCCCGACCTCGTCAAACTCGCGCGTCATCACCCGCGGCGAGCAGCCGGCGATGATCGCCTGATTGACCTCGCCCCCGGCGACATCCTTTTTCAGCTGCTCCATGCCCTCGCCGGTGCAAAAGCTCGCCGCCCGGCGGCAATGCGAGACGGAAAAATCAAATCCGCCGGTTACATCCTCCTCCAGCTCATCCATATCGATGGCCTCGGAGATCCCGCAGCCTTCACACAGATAGACGCCGGGTTTTTTCTCAAAATCGCTCATGACCCTCAAGTCTCCTTAGGATTATCTTTATGAACCCGCGCGCACGGCCTGAATGGCCTTCAGCGCGGCGGCGGTTGCGGACTGGTTGGAAAGGGCGACATCAAACGGCCCGCCCGCCACACCGGCGGAAAACTGCCCCTCGCTCCCCTCTTTTGAAGGAACAACGAAACCAAACTCGTCCCGTGTCAGATCCGCCGGGGCAAAATCAGCCGCCAGAGCGGGCTGCATCCCGGTCGCCAGCACCACCAGATCATAATCATTTTCATACAGGCCGCGATCGATCGTGCGTTCACCGCACACCACCGGGCGGCCGTCATCACCAATCTTGATATGGGCCGGTTTGGACTTGATGAAATTGATGTTCTCATCGCGTTTGACGCGGGCATAAAATTGCGACATTTTGTCATGGGCGCGGATATCGATGTAATAGATATCAATCTGTGCGTCGGGATACTGCTCGCGCACATAGGTGGCGTGTTTGAGCGAGGCCAGACAGCAGATCATCGAACAATAAGCCAGATGATTGATATCGCGCGAACCGGCGCACTGGACCATCGCCACCTTCTTCACCTCCTCGCCATTGGACGGGCGCAGGATTTTGCCCGCTGTCGGGCCGTCATGATTGGCGAGACGCTCCATCTCGACATTATTGATGATGTCATCACATTTATCGTAGGAATAAACTTCGATCTTCGAGGCGTTATAGGGCTTCCAGCCCGTGGCCCAGATGATGGCGCCGATATTGAGATCAAAGACCTCTTCTTTCTGTTCAAAATCAACAGCGCCCTTCGGGCAGGCCGCCTTGACCTTGTCGGCTTCGGGCGTGCCGATAATCGAAGGGTCAATCACATAGGCCATCGGGAAGGCGTGCTCATGTGAAAGCCGCACCGTCTTCGCCTTGTCGAGACCGTAATTGAACGGGTTGGGCACTTCTGATTCCACCGCCCCGGCGCACATCCCGCAGCCGTCGCAGGCCGGAGTGGTATAGCGCGGCGTTGTCTTGACGCTGACCGTGTAATCGCCGCGCGAGCCGCTCACATCCTGAACCTGCGCCAGAGTGATCACTTTGAGGCGCGGATTGCGCTTGATGCGCTGGTAATTGATCTCCAGCCCGCAGGTGGGGTGGCACATTTTGGGGAAATAGCGGTTGAGCCGCGTAACCCGTCCGCCCAGAAAGGCTTCTTTTTCCAGCAAAATGACATCATAGCCGGTCTCGGCCGCCTCCAACGCCGCGGTGACCCCGGCAATACCGCCGCCCACCACGAGGATGGTCTGGCTTTTTACCCCCGGCGCAGCGCCGAACAGCTTTTCGGAAGCTTGCTTGAGGTTTCCCGCCGCCGCGGCCAGCGCGGCGGATTTGGCATCATCGGCAACAGGGGCCGCGCCCTGTGTTTCGGCTTCAGCCTCATCTTCAGTTTCTGCCGTATCATCCGGGGTTTCGGCAGGGGCTGAAGCCTGCGCCGGGCTTGAGTCTTCTACCGCGCCCGAACCGGCCGCGCCGCCGCCCATATTGGCCATGGCGCCGGCCGCCGCCGCTTTGGCCGCCGCCTCAAAGGCGGCGAAATCGTCTTCCTCGTCCTCGTCATCCTCGATATCATCGGCTGCATCCGCCGCCGCGCCCGAAGCCGCCGCCGCCGCGCCGCCGCTCATGCCGCCCATGGCCTTTGCCGCCGCGGCTTTCGCTTCAGCTTCAAAAGCTGCAAATTCATCTTCAAGATCGTCTGAAGTGGTCTCGATCTCGTCAGAGGCTGTCTCCTCAGCGGCTTTCTTGTCGTCACTTGAGTCGCTGTTTGCCATGGTTGAAGCACCTTCCTTTTAAAAAGCGTCCCTTGCACCTGTCCCCAAGAGCCTTGAATCAGCCCTTATTGATCCAACCGCTGCATGACGCAAAACCACTGCCCGCGCAGTTAAACAGGGAATTCTAATATATCAAATTGACATGAAAGG
The DNA here is from genome assembly GCA_024275895.1 of Alphaproteobacteria bacterium. Lineage (GTDB taxonomy): Bacteria > Pseudomonadota > Alphaproteobacteria > Rhizobiales > BM303 > BM303. The sequence goes on from JAJRYE010000080.1 coordinate 20,025, forward strand.
AAAGCCCTGCCGCCCCAGTTTATCATGCCAAAGGCACCTGGGCGCCGAACATCATCCTGTACATATCAGCATTTTCGTATATATAACGGAGCCGTCCGCAGCAATCCGCACAGCTTTGCGGATGAACATGGAAAGCTCCGTCAGGGCCGGTGAATTGCCCCTGCGGGGTTCGCGATTATTCTCAATTGAGAGTTCCAGGGGGAGAAAAAATGTCAACACTTATCCAACCTCACGGGTCCAAAGAGCTGAACCCGCTTTTTGTTTATGATTCGGCGCAAAATGAAAAACTGCGTGCCGAGGCGCAAAACCTCGCTTCAATTCTCATCAGCTCCGCTGCCGCCGGCAATGCGGTCATGCTGGGCGGCGGGTATTTCAATCCGCTCACCGGCTACATGAACAAGGCCGACGCGCTTTCAGTGGCCGACAACATGCACACTGCCGGCGGCCTGTTCTGGCCCACGCCGGTTCTCAATCTGGTTGAGGATGCAGGCTCCGTCAAACCCGGCGACCGCATCGCCCTGAAGGACCCCAATGTCGAGGGCAATCCGGTTCTCGCCGTCATGGATGTGGCTGCGGTTGAAGAGTTCAGCGATGAGGAAATGGAAGCCATGACCCAGGCGGTTTATGGCACCACCGACCCGGAGCATCCCGGCGTCGCCGCTTTTAACGGCAGCGGCAAGGTTGCGCTTTCAGGCGCTATCCAGGTTTTGAACTTCAGCTATTTCCAGTCCGAATTTCCCGACACGTTCCGCACCGCGGTCGAAATCCGCAACGAAATCCGCGAGCATGGCTGGTCGAAAGTAGTCGCCTTCCAGACCCGCAACCCGATGCACCGCGCCCATGAGGAGTTGTGCCACATGGCCATGGACCGCCTCGGCGCCGATGGTCTGGTGATCCACATGCTGCTGGGCAAGCTGAAACCGGGCGATATCCCGGCCCCGGTGCGCGACGGCGCCATCCGCAAGATGGTCGAGCTTTATTTCCCGCCCAACAGCGCGATTGTGACGGGATATGGTTTCGACATGCTCTATGCGGGGCCTCGCGAGGCCGTGCTGCACGCCGTCTTCCGCCAGAATATGGGCGCAACCCATCTCATCGTCGGCCGCGATCATGCCGGCGTTGGTGATTACTATACTGATTTTGGCGCCCAGGAAATCTTCCACGATATTCCCGAAGGCTCCATGAAGATTGAAATCTTCGAGGCCGACCACACCGCCTATTCGAAAAAACTCGACAAGGTGGTGATGATGCGCGAGGCCCCGGATCATAAGAAGGAAGACTTCGTGCTGCTTTCCGGCACCGCCGTGCGCGAAATGCTCGGACGCGGCGAGGCCCCGCCGCCGGAGTTTTCCCGCCCCGAGGTCGCCAAAATCCTCATGGATTATTATCAAAGCCTGAGCAGCTAGATTTTGGGTGCAACGAAATCAGACCACCCCGGTTGCAACAGCAGCCGGGGTTATTTTTTATGTTTTGTTCATTATATGTATCCCCATGTATATCTCCGGGCCTGCCCGGAACAAGGAAACAAACAAAACCCCGCACCTCCTTCCCGCCATCCTTGACAAAATCCCTGAGGGCGGCGGGGAGGTGCACGGGCGGCTCAGGACGAAACAACAATGCCCCGGAACCCCAACCGCTATTACACCCGCTCTGCCGATGGCAAGGCGATTTACGGCTTTGACCGCGCCGAGGCGGCAGAAGCCGCCGCCCTTGCCTTTGGCGAGGGAGCGTATGTTGTTGATACCCTGGCCAAGGGCTATCAGCCCATGCTCAGCGAGGTCATCGGCGGCGAATTGCTCATTGCGGGGTTAAGCGGCTGGGACACCGGCAAGCCCGGCCAGCTTGATCTTGATTTCATCGAGGCGGCCAAGAAACATATCGCTCTTGCGCATGCTTTTCTGGAAAAAGGCGCGAATATCAATGCCGCCGGTAAAGATGGCGGCACGGCGCTGCACTGGGCTGTTGGCGGCAACAAGCCCGATATCGTGCGCCTTCTTCTGGAGCGCGGCGCCAAGGCCGCGCCGGTGGATACACAAGGTCAGACGCCGCTTCATATTGCGCAAAAAAAGAACCGCAGCGACATTGTCGCCCTGATTCGCGAAGCTATTGGTTAGATCAACCTGCGTTCAAGTGAAGTCACTTGAACGCAGACAAGCTGATCGACACAAATAACTCCGGGCAGCTAACTCCGAGCCGTGGGCGTGAATACGAATGAACGCACGCCGCTCCAGGCGCTTCATCTTTTGATTGAACCGGCCCCGGCCCGCTTCTTCTGCCCGTCCCAAACGGTATGAGATGTTTTCATAAGTGCAGATTTGCGTATAATCGGTTTGTTATTGTAAAAATACGCATGTTGCAAAATTGGTCTGGAGAAGCCGCAGACCAGAACACAGAGGGAGAATTTCATGGTATTTCGCAAGGCTGCAATCATTTTTGCCTGTATTTCGGGCTTTGCCGCCACACCGGCAATGGCCGGGGCCGATATGGCCGCACTCGCCAAAGAAGGCAAGGGCGTCATGATGAAGTTTGGCAAGACGCTCAAGGGCGAACTTCAGGCGGCGGTCAAAGCCGGGGGGTTTGGCCATGCAATCGATGTTTGCAGCGTCAAGGCGCCGGAGATTACCGAAAAGATTTCCGCTTCCGAAGGCTGGACCGTGGCGCGCTCAAGCCACAAGCTGCGCAATCCCCATAATGCCCCGGACGCTTTCACCGCCGCCGTGATCAAGGAATTCCTGTCGCGTCAGGCCGGGGGCGAGGATCCCAAGGGCTTGGTCAAGACGGCCATTGTGGAAGAAGACGACAAAAAGATTTTCCGCATGGTCAAGGCGATCCCGACGGGAAAATTATGCCTCAACTGCCATGGCGGAGCCGAGGTCAAGCCCGAGGTTGAAGCCCTGTTGAAGGAGCATTATCCCGAAGATAAGGCCCGCGGTTTCAAGATCGGCGAGATGCGCGGCGTCTTCACGCTTAAAAAAGTCATCGAGTAACAATACCGGCACCGGCGGATACAAGAGGCGCTCGCGCAAGCGAAGCGCCTCTTTTTTCCGGTTGAAGCGGCCCTCGGGGCGGCGGGTGAAGATAAGACTTTGAGAACTGCCGATTACCGGTATTATACCAGCAATAATAACAAGGAGAGAAACGATGGGATACAAGCTTCCGGTTTTTGTTGCAGGTCTGGCAATGGCTCTGGTCATGGCGGGAAATGCCGCCGCCTGGACCGACAAAATAACCAAGGAGATGGATGTCAATACCGTATGCAAGTTTGAGCCTGGCGCCCAGTGCACCGGAGCGGTTCGCATCGGGGTCAATCTGGAAGGTGTTGACATGAGCAATGCCTCCATGACCACCATGCGTCTCGACCGGGCCAATCTGAGGCGCGCCAATCTGTCGGGCGCCATCTTGCAGCTCTCCAATCTGAAGGGAGCGGATCTCACCCTGGCCAATCTGGAGCGGGCCCATCTGCACGCGGTCAATCTTCGCGGCGCCAATTTGATGCTGGCCAATCTGACCAAAGTCAGCCTGCTTGATGCCGACCTGCGCGGCGCCAATCTCACCGGCGCCAACCTCACCGGCGCAATCCTGATCGCGGCCAAGTTCGGCAACGCCATCTGGACCGACGGCCGGGTCTGCGCCGAAGACTCGGTCGGCGAGTGCCGCTGAGCACAGGGGGGTCAGGTAACAGCGTCAACCTCCCGGGCCGGTGCCGTTAAGATCAAAAACGGAAAAGCCCTCCAGCGCCGTCTTGCGGGCCGGGGGGGGGGAAGCCCGCCTCCGGCGAGGGGGTTACAGATCCGTGTATTTCTTCGCATTCCCCCTTGCTTTTTCCACCGGGTATTTTTTACCGTTTTTCTTGATCTTTGCCGCCGCCGCCCGGGGCAGGTCAATCCCGGCGCGCTCGGTGACCAGCAGCAGATAGAGCAGGATATCGGCGCATTCCTCGCTCAGTGCGTTGTGGAAATCCGGGTCGTGAATGGCTGCCTCGACCTGCGCGTCGTCTTTCCACTGGGTCAGCTCCAGCATCTCGGAAACTTCAAGGTTCAGCGACACCATGAGGTTCTTGAGGGAATGAAAGCGTTTCCAGTCGCGTTCGTCACGAAAGGCGGTAAGCCGGGCGGTCAGTTCGGCAAGGCTGGGGGATGATCCGGACATTTGCACTCTCCTGATTATGATTCGCAAAAGCGATTATAGGCTTTGACTCAGGCAAAGACATATATTATGAAACCCTGATACATCGGGACTGAATCGGCGGCGGTTATCGGCGCGGGTTCGGCCTTGTCTGCAAGAATAAAATACGCAGGCCTGTCCGAACCGTGAGGGAGCAGCAGATTTGTTTCAGTCCTTAGGATCAGTTTTATGTCGTTTCACATCACTCAAGAAGGGGGAAACGTATGCCTACTTTTGTATGGACTGACAAATGTGACGGGTGCAAGGGCGGTGAAGTTACAGCCTGCATGTATATTTGTCCCAACAATCTCATGAAGCTCGACACCGAACGTATGAAAGCGTTCAATCAGGAGCCCGATCAGTGCTGGGAATGCCAGTGCTGCGCCAAGGCCTGCCCGCAGCAGGCCATTGAAGTGCGCGCTTTTGCCGACTGGGTGCCCATGGGCGGTGCGGCGATCCCGCTTCGCACCGACAATGCCATCATGTGGACCATCAAGTTCCGCGACGGCGAGGTCAAGCGCTTCAAGTTCCCGGTCCGCACCACCCAGGTGGGTTCGATCGACCTTTACGGCAACAAGCCGGAGCCGGGCGACATCAAGAGCAATCTGCTTTTCACTGAAGCCGAGCTTCCCACCATCTAGGTGCGGAAGATTTGTTTTCTCGGGTCTTCATGTAAAGCGATCTGAGTTGGAATTGATGCGGTACGGCCTGGGGAAATAGGCTGAGCCGTGATACTGGAGGAATATCTGATGGCTGAATTCGGCAATCCCGAAATCATCGAAATCGAAACAGACATCCTGCTCATTGGCGGCGGTATGGCCGCCTGCGGCGCGGCTTATGAAGCCAAGCGCTGGGCCGGTGATGATGTCAAAATTACCCTTGTGGACAAGGCGGCCATGGACCGCTCCGGCGCCGTGGCGCAGGGTCTGTCTGCGATCAACACCTATATCGGCGACAATCCGGTCGAAGACTATGTCCGCATGGTCCATGCCGATCTCATGGGCATCACTCGCGACGATCTGGTTTATGACGTTGGCCGCCATGTTGATGATTCGGTCAAGCTGTTTGAGGAATGGGGTCTTCCGATCTGGAAAACCGATGAAAAGGGCGAGCGTCATGACGGCGCGGTTGGCGCCAGGAAGATGAAATCCCTGCGCGATGGCGGCAAGCCGGTGCGCTCGGGCCGCTGGCAGATCATGATCAACGGCGAAGGCTACAAGATGATCGTCGCCGAAGCCGCCAAGAAGGCGCTGGGGATGGACAACATCTATGAGCGCGTCTTTATCGTGAAGCTGCTGCTCGACAAGAACGAGGAAAACCGCATTGCCGGTGCGGTCGGCTTCTCGGTTCGCGAGCACAAGCTCTATGTGTTCAGGGCCAATGCGATCATGAATGTTTGCGGCGGCGCCGTGAATGTGTTCCGCACAAGATCAACCGGTGAGGGCACCGGCCGCGTGTGGTATCCGGTCTGGAACGCGGGTTCCACCTACGCTATGGCCTCCCAGGTCGGTGCCGAGTGCACCATGATGGAAAACCGCTTCGTGCCGACTCGCTTCAAGGACGGTTACGGCCCGGTTGGCGCCTGGTTCTTGCTCTTCAAATCCAAGGCCACCAACGGTTTTGGCGAGGACTATGTAGTCAAGAACGCCGAGATGCTTAAGGATTTTGCACCTTACGACACGGCCGCCGTTGTTCCGACATGTCTGCGCAACCACGCCATGCTGAAAGAAATGAAGGAAGGCCGCGGCCCGATTTTCATGGACACTCCCACCGCTCTGGCCTCGCTTGCCGAGACGCTTACCCCGCGTGAACTCAAGCATCTGGAAGCGGAAGCCTGGGAAGATTTCCTCGACATGTGCATCGGTCAGGCCGGTGTCTGGGCCGGTTTGAACATCCGCCCCGAGATCAGCAAATCCGAGCTGATGCCGACCGAACCCTATCTGCTTGGCTCCCATTCGGGTTGCTCCGGCATCTGGGTCTCGGGTCCTGATGATCTGAGCGAGACCCCCGATCACTACCATTGGGGCTATAACCGCATGACCACGGTCAACGGTCTGTTCACCGCCGGTGACGGCGTTGGCGCTTCGGGCCATAAATTCTCCTCCGGCTCCCATGCCGAAGGCCGCATTTGCGGCAAGAACATGGTTCGCTTCGTTCAGGATCACCCCGACTTCAAGCCCGAGCTTGACGGCGACATCAAGGAGATCACCGAAGAGATCTACAAGCCGGTGCGCAACTATTTCGAGCATAAGGACAAGACCACCGCCGAGGACATCAACCCGTTCTACATCACGCCGAAAATGTTCCAGGCGCGTTTGCAGAAAATCATGGATGAGTATGTCGCCGGTGTCGCGACCTATTACCAGACCAACGGCATCATGCTGGAAGAAGGTCAGAAATATCTCGACCTGCTGAAAGAAGACAGCGTCAATCTGCGGGCGAAAGACCTGCATGAGCTGATGCGCGCCTGGGAAAACTATCACCGCGTCTGGGCGGCGGAGCTTCATCTGCGCCACATCCAGTTCCGTGAAGAGACCCGCTATCCGGGCTTCTTCTACCGCGCCGATTTCCCGGATCTGGATGAGGAGAACTGGCATTGCTTCGTCAACTCGCATCACGATCCCAAGACCGGCGAGTGGACCATGAAGAAGGTTCCGTGGAAAGCCCTGGTCGATCACGGCCATTAGGATTTGCGTTGAGGGCAAAAGCCTTCATGCAGCAAGAATGAGAAGAGGCGCTGCCGGTTCGGCGGCGCCTTTTCCGCTTGACCGCTCTGGCGCTTTGGTGCCGGGGCGGCTACATATTGGATCAAATCCCGGCTACGGCGTCACACTTCGCCGGATATCGGAAATTTGCAAACAGGCAGGACAAGAGGGCAAGCATGTCGGATCAGGATAATCAACACAGCGCGCAAAACGAACCCAAAACGCTCAAAGAGGCGCTGGAGCGCGAGGAAGCGGAAAAAGCTGAGGCGCTCTCAAGTGATGTTGAAACCACCATTTTCGAGGGGGTTCGTACCGAAAATGGCGACCCGGTAGTGCCGGTCAAAATGGATTTGGAAGATCTGTTCAACTTCCGCTGCCACAAGGGCGTTTCATGCTGGAATGAGTGCTGTCACGGCGCCGATATCACCCTTACCCCCTATGATATTTTAAAACTTGCGGAACATTTCAAAGTCCGTCCGGCCCAGTTTGTCGCCTCCTACGCGGTGCCCGCTTTTCACGAAGGTTCGAATTTGCCCATCGCCAAGCTGGTGATGACCGGCAAGGAGGGCAAGGGGCCCTGCGTCTTCATGAATGAGAAAGAAGGTTGCACCGTCTATAACGCCCGTCCCGCCACCTGCCGCTATTACCCGCTCGGTCTGGGGGCGATGAAATTCAAGGGCCACAAGGCCCGCGAGGACATGCATTTCCTGGTGCGTGAGGATCACTGCAAGGGTCATGCGGAGGAAAACCTGCAATCCGTCGTCGCCTATCGCCGGGAGCAGGGGGTCGAAGCCTATGATCTGCTCAACGAACGCTGGGTCGATATCCTGATGAAGATGGCCTCGTGGCGCTCCATGGGCGGCCCCGGGGGCAAGGATGTGCCCAAACAGACCAAGCAGATGTTCTACATGATCTGCACCGATATCGACCGTTTCCGCTCTTTTGTTTTCGACACCAGATTTCTCGATACCTATGAGATCGATGACGATATGATCGAGAGCCTCAAATTCAATGATGAAACCCTGCTGCAGCTCGGCTTTGACTGGATGCTGACCATCATGTTCAATGAACAGCGCCTGGTGATGAAGGAGAAGGTTTTGCAACAATCCATCGTCAAGGCCCGCGATGATATGGGCATCAGCGGCGAGTAAGCGCACGGGGAAAGGCTTCTTTTACTGATGAATTAAAGATGGATAATCCTTCTGGACACCGACAGGAGGATGATCTGATGGAACATGAGCAAGGGGTGTCCAGGGAAGTAGGGAATATTGCCCGTCGGGAATTCTGGCAGGGGCATATATCTGCCTGGCGGCGAAGTGGGCTTTAGCAGGCGGGATATTGCCGGGAGCATGACCTCAGGGTCAATCGGCTTACCTGTTGGAAGCGCCGTCTGGGCTCTGGTGGTGAGGCCCCGGAAACCGGGGGCGGTCTTGTGCGGGTTCCGGTCTTGTCCGTCCTGGCCTCCCCTGAGGATAACGGGACCGGGCCGGGTGCGCCGGGTCTTGAGGTGCATATCGGCAAGGGTTACCCCGGTCGCAGTGGTCAGGTCGCCCGGGATTTTCCCGGGGCGTATGAAGGCTTTGTGCAGACGGATGGTTTTTCCGGTTATGACTGGATCGAGGCCACCGGGGGCATGAAACATCTCGGCTGCCCGGCTAATTCGCGGCGCAAATTCCATGAGGCGGCCAATATTGTCGGGCGGGCGGGCAAAAAACGACGACGAAAATCAAGCGCCGATGTGGCGATGACGTTCTTCCAGAAGCTCTATGCCATCGAAGCGCGGGCCCGCAAGCAGAAATTGGGACCGGATGACATCCGTGCCCTGCGGCAAAAAGAGGCGGTGCCCATACTCGATGAGTTCAAGGTCTGGCTTGATGACACAGGCCTGCGCGTGAACCCGAAGGGCGCCCTGGGCAAGGCTGTCGGTTATTCGCCATCCTCGTCAGACCTGTTAAGATTGGCCTCAAAATGAAATGCCGGCATGGACGGATACTCCTTTGTTCGATACCAGGTCAGATCCCAAGCTGCTTCCTGATCAGGCGCACGCAACCCGGCGACAGTTCACCACTCTTGATCGTCGTGACACGCCCACCCAGCCTGACCCGGTAATGTGCGCCCCTGCCGGGGCATGCCCCGGCAGGGCGGTCCATTCTGGTATTCTATGGTGTTGCAAAACCAACCATGGAGAACCGGAAATGGACAGACGAAAGGATACTGCAATTGAGAGTGTCGTGGAACAACTGATCGAACATGGCCCGGATGAGATGGCAGGCGTTTTCGCCAGGCTCTTTGAGCTCGCCATGCAGATTGAGCGCGAACGTCATCTCGGCGCTGGCCATTACGAGCGCACGGCCGGCCGGCGGGGCTATGCCAATGGCACCAAGCCCAAACGGATCGACACGCCCGCTGGCACGGTCACGGTTCGGGTTCCCAAAACGGCCGGGCATGGAGACGAGAGGTGGTCCTAGTTTTTCGACCAGTCAGCGGCAAGAATAAGATGAATCTGTTTTCGTGATCATGCTGCCAGCTTCCTCGGTGTCGTTTCCATCGCATAGGCCTCGTCAGGGGTCAATATTCCATGCCGGGAGTGGGGGCGCTCGGTGTTGTACCAGGTCAGCCATTTGCCGATCTCGGCCTCCATCGTGTTGCTGAGCCGCCAGGCCAGCACCTTGCGCGTGGCCCAGTCCATGATGGCCACCAGATACAGAGAACCGCGCCGCATCGGGATGTAGGTGATGTCGGTACACCAGACCTGATTGGGGCGGTCGATTTTCAGCCCTCTCAGCAGATAGGGGTAAATCTTGTGCTGCGGATGCTTCCTGCTGCTGTTGGGCGTCTGATAAATCGGCACCA
>JAJRYE010000081.1 GCA_024275895.1 Alphaproteobacteria bacterium
TGCCCGAACATGTTTTGCTCGTGCTCGACGGCGCCTATGCGGAATATGTCGGGGAAGAGGATTATGATCCCGGTACGGAATTGGTATTGGCCGGATCGAACACAGTCATGACCCGGACATTCTCGAAAATTTTCGGCCTTGCATCCTTGCGCATCGGCTGGGCGCTTTGCCCGCCGGAGACCGCCGATATTCTCAACCGCATTCGCGGCCCCTTCAACCTGTCCGGCCCGGCCATCGCCGCAGGCGTAGAGGCAATCGAAGACACGGCCCATGTCGAAAGAGCCGTCGCGCACAATGCCAAATGGCGTCCCTGGCTTGAAACGGAGCTCAGTGAACTCGGCCTCCGGGTGACGCCAAGTGTCGCCAATTTCGTGCTCATCCATTTTCCCGAAGACGACGGCGAGAACGCCAAATCCGCGAAAAATGCAGATGCCTGTCTCAAGGACAACCGAATTATACTGCGCCATGTGAAGGCCTACGGCTTCCCCAATGCATTGCGCATGACGGTCGGGACCGAGGACGCCAACCGGAAGACCGTCGCGGTTTTGCAAGAATTTCTGGGACAGGATAAATGACCGAAAAATTGAAAAACCCGGAATTCAAAAAAGTGGCATTGCTCGGCCTCGGGCTGATCGGCTCGTCCCTGGCTCATGCCATGCGGCGGAAAAATCTCGCAGGCACCATAACCGGTCACGCAAGAACCTCGGCAACACGAAAAAAGGCGCTTGAACTCGGTCTGGTCGATCAATGTTTCGAGGACCCGGGGGACGCTGTCCGGGATGCGGACCTGGTGATTTTATGCGTGCCCATCGGCGCATGCCGCGACCTGTTAAGCGCAATCAGGGATGATCTCAAAAAGGGAGCGATCCTGACCGATGTCGGCAGCGTCAAGGGCGCGATTGTCCGTGATCTCGAACCGCTGATGCCCAAAGGCGTCCATTTCATCCCCGCCCACCCGATTGCCGGAACCGAGCATTCCGGACCCGAATCTGGTTTCGCCGAACTTTTTGACGGCCGCTGGTGCATCCTCACGCCGCTTTCCGGCTCGGACGAAAAAGCGCTGGAAAAGTTGAAAAATTTCTGGCGTGCCTGCGGCTCTTCAGTCGAAATCATGACGCCGGAACACCATGATCTGGTACTCGCCATAACGTCCCACGTGCCGCATCTCATTGCCTATAATATTGTCGGCACGGCATCCGATCTCGAGCGGGTAACCGAATCCGAAGTGGTCAAGTTCTCGGCGGCCGGATTTCGCGACTTCACCCGCATCGCCGCCTCCGATCCCGTCATGTGGCGCGATATATTTCTCAACAACAAGGACGCGGTACTGGAAATGCTCGGGCGGTTTTCCGAGGATATCTCGACCCTGCAGAAAGCCATCCGCTGGGGTGACGGCGATGTCCTGCTTGACCTCTTCACCCGGACAAGAGAGATCCGGCGCGGCATTATCGAAGCCGGTCAGGAAACGGAGCTACCCGATTTTGGCCGCGCACCTGCAACAGCAAGCGAGAAAAGCGCTGAACCTGCAAAGAAAGAAAAATAATCAACACCGAACCAGATAAAAGGCCGGGCGATTCGAGCCGCTGGATATTTGCTTACGGCTCTTTGATGTGGAATCCGGGTTTCGAATATCTTTCGAGCCACATGGCCGAGCTTAGTGGTTACCGCAGGGCGCTTTGTGTCAAATCCATTTATCACCGCGGCCGCCCGAAAAAACCGGGCCTTGTCCTCGGGCTCGACCGGGGCGGAGCGTGCACCGGCATCGCATTCGAGATTGCCGGGAAAGACGCCCGCTCAACCATTCAATATCTCCGCGCCCGCGAACAGGTTACCA
>JAJRYE010000082.1 GCA_024275895.1 Alphaproteobacteria bacterium
CTGGTCTTGGCAAAGTTCCCGAGGCGTTTGGGGGTATCCCATGACAAGGCGCCGCCAAGCGAGCGCCCGCCGGGGCGCAGGCGCACCGGGGTGAGATCATCGGCAGCGGCCGCCAGATGCGGACCGGCAAAGCGGATCAGCATGCCGCCTTTTTCAATCCAGCTGGCGATCTGATTGTAACTGTTTGCGGGCAGGCGGCCGGTATCGGCCAGAATGATAATGGCGTTGCCTGCGGCGGCAAGAACGGCGGCGCTGGCCTTTTTTGTAATCTGGCTGGTGGGGGCAAGGGCGCGCTCGATATAATAGAGCGGCGCCAGCAGGGGCTGGTCGGTCTGGGTGTTGTCCACAAGCAGGCCAACGGGTTTGCGGCGGCTGCGCTCATCAAGAAGAACAACGCCCGCGGCTGTCCGGCTTTGCATGATGACAAGCTTTGAGATGGCGTTTCGCAATTGCAGCGGCAGGGCGATTTCAGCCTCCGTCCGGGTTTTGCCGGAGGCGATCATGAAGGATGTGTCGCCAAGATAGCGCCCGTCGGGGCCAAGCGCCCGAATAATTCCGGTGCGCGGGCTTTTATCTTTACCGGCGCGAAGGATGCCGGTTTTGAGCTTTGCTCCTTCGGAGAAGGGCGGCGTTAATGCCTGAATTTCCCATTGCGGGGGGTCTTGATACAGGGTCAGTTTTGAACCCAGTTTTAACAGCCGGGCGGCGAAATCAGCGCCATGGCCATAATCAAGCTTGCTTGCCAGCCAGTGGATTTCAAATTCCGGGGTGGTTTGTTTGACGATTTGCAGCGCCGCGGCGATCTTCATTCTGTCCGGGGCGTAGGGCAGGGGGGCAAGGGCGGCGGCGCGGATTTCGGCTGTTTTTGCGCTTGTGGCGGCAAGGGCCGCGCGCGGGTCTGTGCCCGCTGTGGGCAGCAAAATAACGCGGCGGCCCTTGCGTTCAGCTCTGTCCAGTAACCGGGTCAGGCGCTGGTAACGTTCGTTCCAGTGATCGGCAGCGGCCCAGCCATTGTCAATGATCAGCACCAGCGGAGATGTGCTCTGGGAGCGGGACAGATCAGGGTTCAATACCGGGCGGGCAAAGGCCATAATCAGCCCGGCGGCGATGGCAAGGCGCAGGGCAAGCAGCCACCACGGGGGTTTGTGGGGCGTCTCTTCGTGCTCTTTCAGGCCGGCAAGAAGCTTTAACGGCGCAAAAAGAATCCGGCGCGGGCGCGGCGGGGTCAGGCGCAACAGCCACCACAGGGCCGGAAGGACAACCAGAGCGCTGAGCGCCCAGGGGTTGAGGAAGGCGAAGGAGCCAAAAACCAGCATGTGTTTCAGGTCCTGTTTTGCGCCAGATGATTGCCAAGAGCAAGCAGGGCGCGGCCCGGTGGAGTATCGGTGTGGTGGAGGGTAAAGCTCCATCCCAGCCTGTGCGCGAGCGCCTTTAGGGCGCTGCGATGCGCGGCGAGTTTTTGCTGATAGCGGGGGGCGAGATTTTCCGCCCGGGCGATGGTGAGGCTGGCGCCACCTTCAGGATCGGTGAACTCGACCCTTCCGGCAAAGGGCAGGGTTTCTTCCGCCGGGTCGAGGATTTGCACCATATGGCCGCGTATGCCGGTGGCGGCTATGGCGCACAGGGCGGATTTGATCTCATCCATATTGCCGAGAAAATCACCCATGAACAGGGCCTCGGAAAACGGCTTTACGGTGTTTGCCGGGCCCGGTATGCGGGCGCGCTCATCCGCAGGAAGGGCGCTTTGGGTAAAGAAGCATTGCGCCAGCGTGGTCACGGCACGTTTGGTGAAACCGGGCGGACGGCCGGAGCCGTAAGCGCCGATCATTTCACCGGCGCCGGTGAGCAAAAACCCGAGGGCAAGCGATAAAACAATGGCGCATTCGGCCTTGGTTTGCGGCGCCAGGGAAGAGTGAAGCTGCATCGAATCCGAAAAATCGGTCCAGAACCATATGCTCTGGGCCGCCTCCCACTCGTTCTCGCGCACATAAAGATGATGCGAGCGGCCTGATTTGCGCCAGTCAATGGCGCCGGCGGCGTCCCCGGCGGTGAACTGGCGGTATTGCCAGAACGCTTCGCCGGGGCCCGATTTGCGCCGGCCATGAAGTCCCTGCGCCAGGGTGTTGGCGGCCCGTTCGGCCTCGGCCAGCAGGTCGGGCAGCATGATTGCGATGCGGCCGGCTTCTGATTGCAGCGCTATTTTGTCTCTTGCCGCTTGCGCCCGGTTGAAGGTTACCGCCATAACCGCCTCACCCGAGCGATTTGCACAAACGCCTGATCAGTTCAGGGATTTCAAGCCCTTCGGCGCGGGCGGCGAAGCTGAGCGCCATGCGGTGCTTGAGCACCGGCTGGGCCAGAATGATGACATCGTCGATGGAGGGGGAAAGCCGCCCCTCCATGAGGCATTTGGCGCGCGCCGCCAGCATGAAGGCCTGCGAGGCGCGCGGGCCGGGGCCCCAGGTGAGATGTTTGGTGATCTCCGGATCGGCTCCTTCCTCGCCGGGACGGGCGCGGCGCACCAGTTCCAGAATGGCGTTGACGACGGCATCGCCGACCGGCATGCGGCGCACCAGATACTGGGCGGTGGCCAGATCATCCGGGCTCATCACCTTTTGCGGCTGGTTCTCGCGGCCCCCGGTGGTGGCGAACAGCATGCGTCTTTCCGCTGCCAGATCAGGGTAGGAAATATCAATCTCCATTAAAAACCGGTCAAGCTGCGCCTCGGGCAGGGGATAGGTGCCTTCATGCTCCAGCGGGTTCTGGGTCGCCAGAACATGAAAGGGGCGGGGCAGCTCGTAGCGTTTGCCGCCAATGGTGATATGGTATTCCTGCATGGCCTGAAGCAGGGCGGACTGGGTGCGCGGGCTGGCGCGGTTGATCTCGTCTGCCATCAGAAGCTGGGTGAAGACCGGGCCTTTGAGGAAACGGAACGAGCGCTGGCCGCCGGGGCTCTCCTCAAGCACCTCCGAGCCCAGAATATCGGCGGGCATCAGATCGGGGGTGAACTGGATTCGCGTTTCTTGCATGCCGAGCACATGGGCGATGGTTTCCACCAGACGGGTTTTCGCCAGCCCCGGCACGCCGACAAGAAGCGCATGACCGCCGCCGAGCAGGGCGGCGAGGGTAAAGTCTACAACCTGTGCCTGACCGAAGATCACATCGCCGATGCTGCTTCGCGCCCTTGAAACAAGCGCGCCAAGGCGCTCCACTTCTAGGACAATGTCCTTGCCGGTTTCATTCAGATTCGTCATGAAATCGACTATACTCGCTAATGTGGCAAAAAAGAAATACTACTGTGGGTCACAAAAGCTTGCGTGGTCCGGGGAGGCCTGTCTTGACTAATTTCAAATATACCGTCGGGGAGTTTGAAAAACGGGCGGCGGCACGGCTTGGTCGCGGTTCTTTTTCCGCCGGGTTCGGTGATTGCCCGGGTCTGGTTCCGGCGGCAGTGCTGCTGGCGCTGATCCCGCGGCGGGACGGGGCGCAAGTTTTGCTCACGCGGCGGCCCGATTCCATGGCGCATCACGGCGGGCAGATCGCCTTTCCCGGCGGCAAGCTTGAGGCGCAGGATGAAAATGCCGCGGCCGCAGCCCTGCGCGAGGCCGAGGAGGAGACCGGTCTGGAGCGGCGCTATGTGAATGTGCTGGGAAATCTGGCGACCTGCCGCACGGGGACCGGTTTTGCCATAACGCCGGTGGTAGGGATTGTCGCGCCCGGATTCTCGCTTGCCGCCGACCGGCGCGAGGTCGATGAAATTTTTGAGGCGCCGCTTGAATTTCTCATGAATCCGGCCAATCACGGCAAACGCTGCATCACATTTGAGGGAAAAGAGAAAAAATTTCATGTGATTTGTTATGGTGATTACTATATCTGGGGAGCAACCGCTCGCATGCTGGTAGAGCTTTACAGAAAAGTATATGCGTTATGATCCGAATTTTCTTCATACAACTCCTGGTGTTTCTGTTTCCCTTTGCCTTGTACGGGCTCTATCTGAAATACAAAATCGCCCGCGGCGAGGCCAAACCCGACCCCTGGGGACGCAACACCTTGTTCTGGCTGTTGCTTAGCGGGCTTCTTTTCATGGGCGGCGGGTTCATCGTGCTTTCCAATTTCAGCGGCGAGAAGCCGGGCGGCGTTTATCAGCCGGCGGTGATGAAAGACGGAAAAATTATTCCCGGCAAGTTTATAGAACCCAGGGGAGACAAAAAATAAATGATGCGAGCCGGTCATGACCTGCCGGATTTTTCCGGTGCCTCCTGGCTTGTTGCGCCGCCGGTACAGCGTATTTTCACCGCACTGGCAAAAAAAGGCGGCGAGGCGCGCATTGTCGGCGGCGCGGTGCGCAACGCCATTATGGGTGAGCCCATCAGCGATATTGATTTTGCCGTCACCGAGCCGCCTGAGAAGGTGATAAAACTGGCGGAAGAGGCCGGGATCAGGGCGGTGCCGACAGGCCTTAAACACGGTACGGTGACGCTGGTTACCGGGCGGCGCGGTTTTGAGGTGACGACCTTGCGGCGCGATCTGGAGACCTTCGGCCGCCACGCTAAAGTGGCCTTCACAACGAATTGGCAAACCGATGCCGAGCGGCGCGATTTCACCATGAATGCGATGTATTGCGATGTTGGCGGCAAGCTCTATGACCCGGTGGGCGGGCTGGATGATCTTGTAGCGCGACGAGTTCGCTTTATTGGCGATCCGGAGGCGCGCATTGCCGAGGACTATCTGCGGGTTTTGCGTTTTTTCCGCTTTTTCGCCCGATATGGAAGCGGCGGGATTGATGCGGCCGGGCTGGCGGCAGTGCAGAAAAACCGGGCCGGGCTGCGCAAGCTGTCCGCCGAGCGCATCCGGGCCGAGCTGATCAAGCTGCTGGCGGCGCCAAGGGCGCTTGAGGCGGCGCGGCTGATGTCGGAGGCCGGTATTTTCACCGGCGTTGATCTGGGCCGGGCCCTGCCCGATAATCTGGAACAACTGGGGGCGATTGAAGCGGCGCTGGGCCTTGAGGCTGACCCGCTGCGGCGCATCTGGGCGCTGCTGGGCGGCGGATCATCGCCCGATTCGCGCGCCGAATCCCTTGCCGGGCGGCTGCGGCTGACCAGCGCCGAGCGCGCCCGTCTGCAAATGATGGCGGTTCCGCGCCGGCTTTATCCAACTCTCTCCCGAAGCGCGCGGCGCGCGGCGCTTTATGCGCTGGGGCACCAAGATTACCGCGATCATGTTCTGCTCAACTGGATGGCGAGCGGCGAGGATGCGGGGGATGAAAACTGGCGGGTTTTATTCAGACTTGCCGATAGCTGGTCGCCGCCGGACTTTCCCGTCAAGGGCAAGGATGTCGCGGCGCTGGGCGTCCCCAAAGGCCCAAAGGTGGGGGCCATATTACGCGATCTGGAACGCTGGTGGATTGACGCAGGCTTTCCCGAAGAGCGCGAAGACATCGACGCACAGCTTAAAGCGCTGACTGAAGAGCTCTGAACCCGTTCGTCTGGCGCAGGGCCTCGCCGGTGATCATGGCGGCGCTTATGGCGATGTTGAGAGAGCGCATGCCGCTTGCCATGGGGATGAGTACCCGGGCGTTGGCGGCGTTGTGGACTTGGGGCGGTGCGCCGGCGCTCTCTCTGCCCATGAGGATAGTGTCGTGGGGGGCGAAGGCGTAATCGGTGTAGCTGATAGCGGCTTTGGTGGTCGCCAGTACGAGATTGCCCGGCCGTTGCTGTTGTGCGGCATAAAAATGGGCAAAATCAATATGCCGAATCAGGTCAAGATTTGCCATATAATCCATTCCGGCGCGGCGCAGCGCCTTGTCGGTCATGGTGAAACCGGCGGGTTCTATGATATCGATACCGAGGCCGAGGCAGGCGGCCAGACGCAGAATAGTGCCTGTGTTTTGAGGGATGTCGGGCTGGTAAAGGGCTATGCGCATTGGCGATGAACTCCTGTTTCGGCAAAATTTGATTTGAGGAAATACGCCGTTTTTAGTAACTGTGCCACAATGTCACTAGACATTCTGTTTGTTGAATGTAAAAAAGAGGCCGCATTCGGGAGTCCCTGAGGTTTTCGGGGAGCCTGGAGGCTTCTGGATATATGCCGGTTTGGGGGAACTGGGTGGATGTTTACGAGCCCTTTACTCTTGTCAAGGTTACAGATTATCGGTTTGCATATTGCATTAAGGAGAAACCGAAATGACGAATGCTGATACCGTCGATGAATCGCGGCGGGATTTTCTTTATATAGCGACAGGCGCGGTGGCGACGGTCGGAGCGGGGCTGGCCTGCTGGCCGCTGATTGATCAGATGAACCCGGATGCGACCGTAAAAGCCCTGTCCTCCATAGAGGTGGATCTGGCCCCGGTTGAAGTCGGGCAGGCGATCACGGTTGTCTGGCGCGGCAAGCCGGTGTTTATCCGTCACCGCACGGTGAAGGAGATCAAGGAAGCCAAAGCGGTGGATGTTGCCACCTTGAGGGATCCGCAGACGGATGCGGAGCGGGTGCAAAAACCTGCATGGCTGGTGATGGTCGGGATCTGCACTCATCTGGGTTGCATTCCCAAAGGGCAGAAAGTGGGCGATGAGAAAGGCGATTACGATGGCTGGTTCTGCCCGTGCCACGGCTCGCATTACGACTCTTCCGGGCGCATCCGCAAGGGACCCGCGCCGCTGAATTTGCTGGTTCCGGCCTATACATTCTTAACCGATACCAAGATTAAAATCGGTTAGCGATTCTTGAGGGGATAATAAAATGAGCGGACACGCTACATTTGAGCCACAAAACAAATACGTGAAATGGTTTGAGGACCGCCTGCCGATTCTGGGGCTGGTGCATTCGTCGCTGGTGGCTTTCCAGACACCGCGCAATCTCAATTACTGGTGGACGTTCGGGGGCATCTTGTTCATGTTCCTGATGATCCAGATCATCACCGGCGTCATTCTGGCGATGCATTATATACCGCATGAGACGCTGGCCTTTGACAGCACCGAGCATATTCTGCGCAATGTCAATTATGGCTGGCTGATCCGCTACATGCACGCCAACGGCGCCTCGATGTTCTTCTTTGCGGTCTATATCCATATGTTCCGAGGCTTTTACTATGGTTCCTTCAAGGGGCCACGCGAGGGTTTGTGGATTTTGGGCGTGATTATCTATAATCTGATGATGGCGGCCGGGTTCCTCGGCTATGTGCTTCCCTGGGGGCAGATGAGCTTTTGGGCCGCGACCGTGATCACCAATCTGTTCAGCGCCTTCCCGATCATCGGCGAGCCGATCGTGCATTGGCTCTGGGGCGGCTATTCGGTTGGCCAGCCGACGCTCAACCGGTTCTATTCCTTCCATTATCTGGTGCCGATGATCCTGTTTGTGTTCGTCATCCTGCATGTCTGGGCGCTGCATGTGGTGGGTAACAACAACCCGACCGGCATTTCGGTGAAGAGCAAGCAGGACACTTTGCCCTTCCACCCCTTCTATACCATCAAGGACGCTTATGCGATTGTCGCCTTCTTGCTGATCTTTGTCTGGTTTGTGTTCTTCAATCCCAATCAACTTGGCCACCCGGATAACTATATCCCGGCCAATCCGATGGTGACGCCGCCGCATATTGTGCCGGAATGGTATTTCCTGCCCTTCTACGCCATCTTGCGCGCCGTGCCGGACAAGCTGGGCGGGGTGTTGCTGATGTTTGGCGCTCTGGCCATGCTGGCGGTTATGCCCTGGCTGGATCGCTCCAAGGCGCGCTCGCTCACCTATCGTCCGATCATGGCGGTGTTCTTCTGGCTGTTTGTCATCGATGCCCTGTTTCTGGGCTGGCTCGGTTCGCAACCTGCCGAAGGGATTTATGTGATCATGTCCCGGCTGGCAACCGCCTATTACTTCTTGCATTTCCTCATCATTATGCCGCTGGTCAGCACGTTTGAAAAACCGCGACCAAGGCCCGAGAGCATAATGCAGTCGGTTCTCGACAAGGCGGGAGATGCCTCTCCTGCAAAAGAGGCATGAGGGGGAACGGCACCATGATTAAGAGAAACCATATGATGACAAGCAAATCCGTGCGTAAAGCCCTTCTGGGGCTGGCGACCGTATCCGTTCTGGCACTGCCGCTTCTTGCCCATCCGGCACAGGCTTCGGGCGGCGCGGCGACGCCGCATACCCAGAACTGGAGTTTTGCCGGTGTATTCGGCCGTTTTGACAAGGCGCAGCTCAAGCGCGGCTTGCAGGTCTACCGCGAGGTGTGTTCGGCCTGCCACGGGCTGAAACGGGTGGCGTTCCGTACTCTGGCCGAGCCTGGGGGACCTGAGATGAGCATCGAGGCCGTAAAGGCGCTGGCGAAGGAATATGAGGTCCAGGACGGGCCCGATGATGAGGGTGAGATGTACACCCGTACCGCCTTGCTCAGCGATTATTTCCCCTCGCCCTACCCGAATGATAACGCGGCGCGCGCGTCGAATAATGGTGCGTTGCCGCCTGATCTTTCAATCATTACCAAGGCACGCGGTTATCTTCGCGGTTTCCCGAACTGGTTTTTTGACCTGTTCACCGGCTATCAGGAAACCGGGGTGGATTACCTCTATGCCCTGTTGACCGGCTATGAAGAGGAGGCGCCCGAGGGCTTTGTTCTTAATGACGGCATGAACTTCAATCATTATTTCTCCGGCAACCAGATCGCCATGCCGGCACCGCTTTCCGACGAGGGGGTTGAATATGCCGATGGCACCAAGGCCACGGTCAAGCAAATGGCAAAAGATGTCTCCGCTTTTCTGATGTGGACAGCCGAGCCGACGCTGGAGCAACGCAAGCGCATCGGTTTTCAGGTTATTCTGTTTATCCTGCTGTTCGCCGGGATGATGTATTTCACAACCAAGCGGTTGTGGCGCGGCGTCAAGCACTAGGCTGACCGGCACGAATATCATTTCAAAGGGCTTCCGTTCGCGGTGGCCCTTTGTCGGTTAAAATCAGGGTTTGATTGTTTGCCGGCAGGCGGCTATCCGTTTTGAAAAACAAGATATTCTGAATGGGGGAAATATGACAAAAGCGGTTCTTGGCATTATCGGCGGCAGCGGGGTGTATGATTTTCCGCATCTGGAAAATGCCCGCTGGGAGCGGATTGAAACGCCCTGGGGCGAGGCTTCGGACGAGCTGCGCTTTGGCGAGATCAACGGCCTTTCCATGGTGTTTCTGCCGCGGCACGGGCGCGGCCATAAAATCTCGCCCTCAGACATCAATTACCGGGCCAATATTGACGCCCTGAAGCGTGTCGGGGTGACGGATCTGGTTTCGATCTCGGCCTGCGGCTCGTTCCGCGAGGACCTCTCTCCGGGCACTTTCGTCATTGTTGACCAGTTTATCGACCGCACTTTTGCGCGCGAAAAGAGCTTTTTCGGCAAGGGGCTGGTGGCGCATGTCTCGCTGGCGCAGCCCGTCTCGCCCGGCCTTGCGGCGCGGGTTGAGGCGGCGGCGAGGGCTGAAGATATCCCGCATCAGATGGGCGGCACCTATCTGGCCATGGAGGGGCCACAATTTTCTACCCTAGCGGAATCCAATCTCTATCGAAGCTGGAACTGTGATGTGATCGGCATGACCAATATGCCCGAAGCCAAGCTCGCCCGCGAGGCGGAGATTTGCTACTCCTCCGTTGCCATGGTCACCGATTATGATTGCTGGCATGATGATCATGGCGAGGTCGATGTGCCGGAAATCATCCGCGTTCTGATGGAAAATGTCGAGAAAGCCGGCCGGCTGATTGACAATCTGGCGCGCGCCTTCCCGCATGAGCATGAGGCCTGTCCCATCGGCTCGGACAAGGCGCTTGAACATGCCATCATCACCCAGCCAGGCGCTCATGATCCGGCGCTTGTCGCCCGGCTTGACGCTGTTGCCGGCCGGGTTCTTGCCCCGGTCGCGGCCCGAAAAGAATAGGTAAGCCCATGCCCTTTACGCAATATATCCGCAATATTCCCGGTTATCCCAAGGAAGGGGTGATTTTCCGCGATATTACTACCTTGCTCAGCAACGCCCAGGGCTTTCGCAAGGCGGTGGACGCGCTGGTGCAGAACCACATGATCGAAGAGGTCGATCTGGTGGCGGGCATCGAGGCGCGCGGCTTTATTCTCGGCGGCGCGGTGGCGCATCAGCTCGGGGTCGGCTTTGTGCCGATCCGCAAAAAAGGCAAGCTGCCATGGGAGACGATTTCAGAAGAATACGAGTTGGAATACGGCATCGACGCGGTGGAAATCCACACCGATTCCATCCCCGAAGGCAGCCGGGTCCTGCTGATTGACGATCTGATCGCTACCGGCGGCACGGCGCGGGCGGCGGCTTCGCTGATCGAGCGCTCCGGCGGCCATATCGTCGCCGCCTCCTTCGTCATTGACCTGCCTGATCTGGGCGGGCGCAAGGTGCTGGAAGATCTGGGGATCAGCGTCACGGCGCTGACGGCGTTCGAGGGGGATTGAGGGCGCGGAATCGGTCCGGCACTCTTAGTTATCCCCGCATCCTTTTTGTCATTCCTGCCTTCGCGGGATGACGCTTCAATTTTTCTGTTACTTCGGCTTTCGGGCGACGAAGACCTGGCCTAAAAAGCTGAAAACACAGTAGTTGTTCTGATTTACCCCTTCATTGCGGCTAACGAGGAGGCCCCAGTTGGGGCGCGATTGCAGCTCGATTTTTTCCACCACCCTTGACTTGAAGCTGACCGTGTCGCCGGCGCGCACCGGGGCGAGCCATTTCAGCTCGCGGAAGCCGGGCGAGGGGCCAAACCGGGGCCTTGTCCCCTGCTGCGGGATATTGCGTTCCTTTGCCTGTTTGATCTGGTAGTTGACATAGAGTTTGCTCCAGATGGAGGCGGTGTGCCAGCCACTGGCGATCAGGCCGCCAAAATGACTCTGCGCCGCCAGTTCCGGGTCAATGTGAAAGGGCTGCGGGTCGTATTGGCGCGCAAAGGCAATGATATCGGGCGCGGTAAAAAGATGCGAGCCGATCTCGATCTGCTCGCCAAGGCGGATATCTTCAAAATAGCGGCTCATGAGGAGCTTGACCGGCGGGTTTTGAACAACTGGGTGCCGGTCATGGTCATCACCGGCTCGTTATGCTGGTTGATCATCTCCCAGTGCATTTTGCAAATCCCCATTTCCGGGCGGCTGGCCGAGATGCGCGCTTCAATGCAGGTGCATTTCATTGCCAGCCGGTCGCCGGGGCGCACCGGTTTCAGCCAGCGGGTCTCATCAATGCCGGGTGAGCCCATGGAAGCGGAATTGAGAAGATAGGTCTCGCACATCATCTTCATCATGATCGAGCAGGAGTGCCAGCCGCTGGCGGCCAGACCGCCAAGCAGGGTGTCCCTGGCCGCCTCTTCATCAATGTGAAACGGCTGGGGGTCGAATTCATTGGCAAAGGCGAGAATTTCTTCTTTCGTCAATGTTCTGGGCGCGGAGCACACCGACCAGCCGGGGCTGAAATCCTCCCAGTAATATTCATATTCTTCCCGCTCGCCGCCCATGAGGTATTCTGGCGTATTTTGATGCCTTTGTCATGAAAAACATTTTGATATCAAAGCCGCCCGGATGAATGAACTGCTTTACGCCTTGACAATAAACTGCCCCATCATGCCGGCGTCCTCATGTTCAAGGATGTGGCAGTGATACATATAGGGGCGCTCGGGATCGGCGTAATCCTCAAATCTGGCTATCACCCGGACCACTTCGCCGCCCTGAAGGGTTACGGTGTCTTTCATCCCCTGCTCGCCCGGCGCGGGCGGCTGGCCGTTGCGGTCGAGGATGAGGAACTGTATGTCGTGGATATGGAAGGGATGCGGCAGGGGAGAGGTGTTCTCGATCTGCCAGATTTCGGTATCGCCAAGTTTGACCACCTCGTCTATGCGGTTCATATCCATCGCCTTGCCGTTGATGGTCAGCGGGCTGGCGCCGCCCATCATCATGGCGGGACCCATGCGCATCTCCATCACGAAACGGCGGGTTTTGACCGCCGAGGAGGCTTCCATGCGGGGCAAGGTGGCAAGGCGCGCCGGGAGAGCCGGTCCGGGTTTGAGGCTTGCGGCATGACGGATTTGCAGGAAATCGATCTGCTCAATGCCGCCGCCCATCATATTCATCATGCCCCTGCCCATGCCGCGGCGCATCATGTTCATCATGCCGCCCGGGGCCTCGGGCGGAAAAGAGCGCAGGACCAGCGGGCGCGCGCCGCTCGTATCAACAACAATTTCGGCCCGCTCGCCGGGGCCAAGACTGACGCGGGTTGTTTCAAAGGGTTTTGCCAGCAAGGAGCCGTCCGTGGCGATCTGGTGAAAGGCGCGCTCATCATCAAAGCCCAGATTGAAAAACCGCGAATTGGAGCCGTTGAGGATGCGCAATCTGAGTTTTTGCGTTGCAGCATCGAAAAATGGCGTAACGGCGCCGTTGACCATGGCTATGTCGCCCTTCATGCCCATCATGATATCGCGCATGGATGAGATATATTGCAACGAGCCGTCGCGGTTGAAGCTGCGATCCTGCAACACAAGCGGAATGTCATCGACGCCGTATTGGCGCGGCAACTCAAGCGTATCGCTGGTTTCGTCCTCGACCAGCATGAAGCCGGCCAGCCCTTTCCACACCTGCTCGCCGGTCTTGTGGAACATGTGCGAGTGATACCAGAAGGTGGCGGCCATCTGTTTGACTTCAAATTCAGGCGACCAGGTTGCCCCTTCGGCAATGACCTGATGCGGGCCGCCATCGGCCCTGGCCGGAAGATGCAGCCCGTGCCAGTGCAGCGTTGTGGGCTCGCCGATGGTGTTGGTGACGTTCAGGCGTATCTTTTCGCCGTTGCGCAGTCTCAAGGTCGGACCCAGAAAACCGCCGTTTATTCCCAGCGTGGCGGTTTTGATGCCTGGGAGAAATTCGGTTGCCCCCTTTTGCAGACGCAGATCATAGACGCGGACCCCGTTTTGCATTTTCCCTTTCAGTTGGGGCGGAATTTTGAGCCTGTTGACAAAAGACGTATCGGCTTTGGAGGAATTGGCGAGAAAGCCGATCGTGGCTCCGGTAGCGAGAGCCGTGGAACCAAAAAGAAGTGCCTTAATGGCGCTGCGACGTGAAATCATCGAATTGTCCTAATTTGAATTGATCAGTTTTCAGGATTATAGTCATTCCAGTAACTGGAAGCTCAAGGGTACAAGCGAAGAATAACGTGATTGAGTGCAAGGAAGAGAACGGTCGCATGCCATTTTTGGGGGAGTGGGCCGGTGCCGATTAAACGTGAAAGACTCCAAACCGGATTTTCAGCCCCTGGATAGCCCTTTTGGGATTCCTGCTTTCGCAGGAATGACATACAAAACCCGGGAAATGCGGGCCTGATTTCACACGATTGCCGGATGGAAAAATCGTACGGTCTTGCAATCGGTTCTCCTGAACAGGTATAAAGGCGTTGGATTCAGCCCCGTGCCGGAATGAGACCACCCGGGGGCGGCAGGGAAACAGGGAAAATAACAACATGTTGAAAGATATTGGCAAAATGAAATCTCTCACCCGTGACGGAGTGGCGGAACTGCTGCGCGCCAACGGGATTTCCCTTACCTTGCAGCGTCTGGCCATCGCGCAGATTCTTTTGGTCCGCCCGGTGCATCTTACTGCCGAGCAGGTGCTCAAGAAGGCGCAAAAAATCATGCCGGAAATCTCGCGCGCGACAGGGTATAATACCTTGAATTTACTGAAGGAAAAAGGGCTGATCCGCGAGCTGGTGATTGAACCGGGGCGCATTGTGTATGATTCCAATACCACGCATCACTATCATATCTATGACGCCGATACCGGTAAGATGACCGATGTCCCGGCCGGGGATATCAAGGTTACCGGCACCACCGAGCTGCCCGCCGGGGTGGTTCTGGAAGAGGTAGATATCATCATCCGGGTGAATTCCCGATCGGGGTAGGCACGGCCGGGTTTACACGTTAAAGCGGAACAGGATCACGTCGCCGTCCTTCACGATATAGTCCTTGCCCTCGGCGCGCATCTTGCCCGCTTCCTTGCAGGGCTGTTCGCCGCCAAGGGCGACATAATCGTCATAAGTGATCACCTCGGCGCGGATGAAGCCTTTTTCAAAATCGGTGTGAATGGCTCTGGCGGCGCGTGGCGCGGTGGAATTTTGCGGGATGGTCCAGGCCCGGGCTTCCTTGGGGCCGGTGGTAAAATAGGTCATCAGCCCCAGCAGATCATGCCCTTCGCGGATGAGGCGGTTAAGACCGGGTTCTTCAAGGCCCAGATCGGTGAGAAATTCGTCCCGCTCCTCTTCGTCGAGCTGGGAGAGATCTGCCTCGATGGCCGCTGAAATGACCACGACGCCCGCGCCTTCTTGCGCCGCGTGTTCTTCGACCGCTCTGGAATATTCATTTCCCGTTGCGGCGGCGGCTTCCTCGACATTGCAGACATATAGCACCGGTTTGGCGGTGAGCAGTTGCAGAGCGCGAAAAGCGCGTTTTTCATTTTCGCTGTATTCAAGCCGGCGCGCCGGTTTGCCCTCGCGCAGCAGCCCCAGCGCGCGGTCGATGAGATCAAGGGTGAGCCTGGCGTCCTTGTCGTTGCCCTTGGCCTTTTTCTCCGTGCCGGTGCGGCGTTTTTCCAGGCTTTCCATATCGGCCAGCATTAATTCGGTTTCCACCGTATCGGCGTCCGCCACCGGATCGATGCGGCCTTCCACATGGGTGATGTCATCATCCTCAAAACAGCGCAAAACATAAGCCACGGCGTCCATTTCGCGGATGTTGGCGAGAAACTGGTTGCCCAGCCCCTCGCCCTTGGAGGCGCCCCTGACCAGCCCGGCGATATCGACAAAGGTCATGCGGGTGGGGACTATCCTTTGCGATTTGGCGATCGCGGCCAGTTTGTCAAGGCGCGGATCGGGCATCGCCACCTCGCCCACATTGGGCTCGATGGTGCAGAAGGGATAGTTTTCCGCCTGTGCCGAAGCGGTCTGTGTCAGCGCATTGAAAAGTGTTGATTTGCCGACATTGGGCAGGCCGACGATACCGCATTTGAAACCCATTATTTAATTCCCTGTCGTGGCTGCGCACGCTCATTTGTGTCCCTGTCGTGGACGCCGCTTTGCGGCCTCCACTCCGCGCCTCTTGTTTGTTTCCCTGTCGTGGCTGCGCCACTCCTCGCCTTTTGTTTGTGTCCCTGTCGTGGCTAAAGCCACTCTGCGCCTCTTGATTATTAAATATGCCCGATTGCCGGGTGGATTATTCTTTTGCCGGTTTGCTCTTTTTGGTTGGCAGGTCGAGGGCTATTTTATTCATGAAGCCGGCATCATCACCCTTCGCGACAAGAGGAGCGTTTTGGGCGATGGAATCGAGCAGGGGGTCGAGCCAGTCCTGATCGGCTTTGGCAAAATCGCTTAAAACATAGCCGTGAACCCGCGCCTTTGACCCCGGATGGCCGATACCAAGGCGGACGCGGCGGAAATCGGGGCCGATATGGCGGGCGATCGAGCGCAGGCCGTTATGGCCGGCGATGCCGCCGCCGGTTTTTACCCGCAGCTTGCCCGGCGCCAGATCAAGCTCGTCGTGAAAAACGATAATGTCCTTCACGGGGAGTTTGAAAAAACGCCGGAATTCGCCTATGGCCAGCCCGGATTCATTCATGAATGTCATTGGTTTGAGGATGAATGTGCGGATATCGCCGAGATGGCCCTCGGCCAGTTCACCATGAAAACGGCTGCGCGGGGCGCCGAAGCCATGCGCCTGCATGATGCGGTCCACGGCGAGAAAACCGATATTGTGCCGGTGACGGGCATATTTTACCCCCGGATTTCCAAGGCCAGCGATGAGAATCATAACCCGCCATCCTTACCAGATGCAGCCTGAAAAGCGCTGTTTTGCGCCAATCAGGCTGTTTTAGTGAACTTCAGACTGCGTTATTCGCTCTCGCCGGCATCGGCCTCTGAGGTGAATTCTTCATCCATATCCTCTTCATCCTCTTCCTCATCCACAACGGTTTCACCGGTGGACGGGACGGCGATGGTGGCGATGGTGAAGTCACGGTCACCAATGGTCAGTTCAGTGCCCTCGGGCAGGGTGAGATCGGAGGCGTGCAGCGCATCGCCGATCTCAAGGCCGGTGAGATCAATCTCAAGCGCTTCTGGAATGGCCGAGGCGCGGCAGTTCAGCTCGATCACATGGCGGACCACATTGATAACGCCGCCTTGCGCGATACCGGGGCAGTTTTCCTCATTGATGAAATTGACCGAAATCTCAACGGTAAGAATTGTGCCCTTGCCGACACGCAGGAAATCAACATGCAGGGGGAAATCACGCACGACATCGAACTGTATATCGCGCGGGATAACGCGCTCGGCAGTGCCGTCAACTTCCAGCATGTAAATCGTGCTCAGGAAGTTGCCGGTATTCACCTGTTTGAACAGTTCGACATAGTCGAGTGAAATAGTTACCGGGGACTGGCCGTCTCCATAGATAACGGCAGGTACCCGCCCCTCGCGCCTGATTGCCCTTGCGGCCCCCTTGCCGGTGTTCGGGCGAGCTTCAGCGCGCATTTCTGCGATTTGCGCCATGTGTCATTCTCCTTGAAAAAAGTTCAGTTGTTCAGAAGTGAATTGCCGGTGCGTCCTCCAGGGGTGCAGGCTCCGGCTGCGAGCGGGTTATAGCGCCTTGCGGCGGGGAAGGCAACTCTTGCCGCCAGTGTTGATCCGGCGGCGGGGCGGCGCAACCGGCGCGAAAGTTGCGGAATAGAGTCTTTCACGTTTTAACGGCACCAGCCTGCTCCCCTACCCGGCTACCTGCAGTTTAACAATGGCATGGGTGGCAGGAAAGGGGAGCGGGCTGGTGCCGATTCAATCAAGAGATAAAGCACTCTGGAACCGGGACTTCCTGCGGCTGATCGATTTTTTCGATTATTGCGACAAAAAAGCCTCGTTTCACAAACGCCGCCGGTAGGCGCATGGTGATTGCGTCAACACATTACAGGAGATGAAAATGAGTGAGAAAACAAGATTAACCAGCGCTTCGGGAATACCGGCGGCAAGTAATGATACGTCCCTGACGGCGGGGGCGAGGGGACCTTTGCTGGTTCAGGACTGGCAGTTGTTTGAAAAGCATGCCCATTTCAACCGTGAGCGTATTCCCGAACGGGTTGTCCATGCCAAGGGGTCGGGAGCTTACGGCACACTCACCATAACCCATGATATCAGCCGCTATTCAAAAGCCGCGATGTTTTCGCAACTGGGGAAAAAGACCGATCTCTTCCTGCGCTTTTCCACTGTTGCCGGTGAACGCGGCGCTGCGGATGCCGAACGCGATGTGCGCGGCTTTGCGATTAAATTCTACACCGAAGAAGGCAATTTCGATCTGGTGGGGAACAATACGCCGGTGTTCTTTATCCGCGATCCCTACAAGTTTCCCGATTTTATCCGCAGCCAGAAACGCCACCCCAAAAGCAATTTGCGCAGCAATACGGCACAATGGGATTTCTGGTCGCTTTCGCCCGAAAGCACCCATCAGGTGACGATCTTGTTTTCTGATCGCGGCCAGCCCAAGAGCTACCGCCATATCAACGGGTACGGCTCGCACACCTACAGCTTTATCAATGCGGAAAATGAACGCTTCTGGGTGAAGTTTCATTTCAAGACCCGGCAGGGGATTGAAAATTATTCCGAAACCGCGGATGTTATCGGCCAGGACCGGGAAAGCCATCAGCGCGATCTTTATGACAATATCGAACAGGGCAATTTTCCGCGCTGGGATATGAAAGTGCAGATCATGCCCGAGGCGGAAGCGGAAAAGCTGGCCTATAACCCGTTCGATCTGACCAAAATCTGGCCGCACAAGGATTTTCCGCTGATCGATGTCGGCGTGCTGGAGTTGAACCGGATGCCGGAGAACTATCATGCCGAAGTGGAGCAGGCGGCGTTTTCACCGGGCAATATGGTGCCGGGGATTTCGCACAGCCCGGACAAGATGCTGCAATTCCGTATCTTTTCCTATGCTGATACCCAGCGTTACCGCCTCGGGGTCAATCATGACCGCCTGCCGGTGAATGCGCCGCGCTGTCCGATGCATTCCTATGAGCGGGACGGGCAGATGCGCTTTGACGATAATGGCGGCGGCTCGGTTCACTATGCGCCTAACAGCTTTGACGGCCCGGTACCCGATGAGAGCGTCAAGGAGCCGCCGCTGCATATCCCGGGCGATGCGGACCGCTATGATCCGCTTGATGGTCAGGGGGTGGATGATTTCGCCCAGGCCGGGGATTTGTTCCGGCTGATGAGCCCGGCGCAGCGCGAAAGCCTGATGGACGCCATTGCCGGCGCCATGGAAGGGGTTCCGAGTGAGATTGCCATCCGCCAGATCGGGCATTTCACAAAGGCGGACCCAGCCTATGGCCAGGGCGTGGCCGACCGGCTCGGTATTGTTACCAGCTTGTAGATGCGCCTCGCATATCCTGCAAACAAAGCCGCGCCTCCCGGTTTTAACCGGGGGGCGATATGCGTGCAGGGCTATTAACAAAAGATGCGTTTGGGGCTATGTTCCAGTGGAACGGGAAGGTTCAAGTTATTCCAGATATAAAAAGGACGCGCCATGAAACGTATATTTCTCCTGATCACCGCCCTGCTTTTGCTCAGCCCGGCGGCTTATGCGGGCAAAACCGGCAAGATCACCGGCGGGATGGCGCATGAATACCCGAGCTGGTTCAAGGACAGTTTTCTCGATCTGAAGGAAGATGCCAGCGAGGCGGCGACGGAAAACAAGCATACGATCTTGTTCCTATCGCTCAATGGCTGCCCTTACTGTGCCCGGATGCTGAATGAAAGTTTTGCGCAAAACAAGGAATTAATCCTGAAGGATTTCGACACGATCGGTCTAAATATCCGCGGTGACCGGATGGTGATGATGGACGGGGAAAGCGAGATTTCGGAAAAAAAGATGGCGCGCAAGCTGCGGGTGCGCTTTACGCCGACGATCATTTTTCTTGATGAAAACGCCAAAACGGTTTTTCGCATCAACGGCTATTGGGACCCGGCCCAGTTCCGCCATGCACTGGCCTATGTGCGGACAAAGGCCTACAAAAAAATGTCTATTCTGGCCTTCATCAAGCAGCAAAAAGAGAAAAAAGTATGGAATTTTGCCCGGCATGAACAACTGAAGGATATCAAGGACTTCTCGGCCCAAAAGCGCCCCTTGCTGATTTTGTTCGAGGATGAGGGCTGCACCGCCTGCGCCGAGCTGCATGGCCAGATCCTCAATGTTCCGGCTGTGATCGAGGCTTTGAAAAGCTACGAATTCGTCCGTCTGGATGCGCGCTCCAATGATCAGATTACCGATATTGATGGCAAGGCAACCACTCCGGCCAAATGGGCCGAGGCGCTTGGGGTGCGCTCATCTCCGACCTTTATTGCCTTTGACGAGGGCAAGGAGCGGCAGCGGGTGGACGGCAAATTATACAGCCATCACTTCATATCCCTGCTGGGCTATGTTTCGGGCAAACATTACAAGATCTATGACAGCTGGCTGAAATACAACTCAAAGCGGACAAGAGAGGTTCTGGAAAGCGGCAGGGACGTGAATATGAGCGATTCCGATCTCAACAGTATCCGGAAGTAGGTGAATGTTTTTTTATGTCAGTTCGGGACAAGGGGTTATCGTTTGAATGCGTAGTTCTTTGTTTTAATTGTTATCCCTGCCTTCGCAGGGATGACTTAAAAGGGGAGAATTTTGATTTCCTTATCTCGAATTGGCTTATGTCAACAATTGGGGTGGCTTAGTAAAACAGGCTGGAGACGGATTTTTCCTGGGCGGTGCGGCCGATGGCCTCGCCCAGAAGCGGGGCGATGGAGACGGTGCGGATGTTGTGGGAGACGCGCACCGCTTCGGTGGCTTGGATGGTGTCGGTGATCACCAGATTTTTCAGCGATGAGGCGGAGATGCGCGCCACCGCGCCGCCGGAGAGCACTCCGTGGGTGATATAGGCGCTGACATCGGTTGCGCCTTGTTCCAGCAGAGCGTCGGCGGCATTGCACAAGGTGCCGCCCGAATCGATGATATCATCCACCAGAATGCACGAACGCCCGCCGACATCGCCGATGATGTTCATCACTTTGGACTCGCCGTGGCGCTCGCGGCGTTTATCGACAATGGCGAGCGGGGCGCCAAAGCGCTTGGCCAGCGCCCGGGCGCGCGCGACGCCGCCGACATCGGGCGAGACCACGGTGACGTTTTCGGCATCGGTCTGAGATTTTATATCCTTGACCAGAACCGGGGCGGCGAAAAGATTATCCACCGGGATATCAAAAAAGCCCTGAATTTGCAGGGCGTGTAAATCGAGAGTAAGGACCCGGTCGGCGCCGGCCCGGGTGATCATATTGGCCACCAGCTTGGCCGAGATCGGGGTGCGGGCGCCGGGCTTTCTGTCCTGCCTGGCATAGCCGTAATAGGGCAGGACGGCGGTAATGCGCCGTGCCGAGGCGCGCCTTGCCGCATCAATGATAATCAGCAGTTCCATCAGATTGTCATTGGCGGGGTAGGAGGTGGACTGGACCACGAAGACATCCTCGCCGCGGACATTCTCCTGAATCTCGACAAAGATTTCCATATCGGCGAAACGACGCACGATACATTTGGTCATCGGCATATTGAGATATGCGGCCATGGCTTCGGCAAGAGGCCTGTTGCTATTGCCCGATACGAGTTTCATGACCTGAAAATTCCTTCGCGTTTCGTGTCCGCGTTTTTTTGGGTTTTAACAGTGTGGATAGCGCGTGTAAATGCGGCATAAACGGTTTTTCCAGCTTTATTTGGGGAACAGGAAAAACCGGTTGTTGAAGATATTAGCGCAGCAGTTTGACGATATGCCGGGCGGCGGCTTTTGCCGCTCCCGATGCGGTTGCGCCCCATTGCCGGTTCAGGGCAAAGGCCCTGACCCGGTTGCGCTGTTTAATCACGCCGAGCCGGCGCCGGTTTGCGTCCGTGACCTTCCAGTCAATGGCCAGATCCTGTTTGCCGTCCCCGGGTGGGCCGATATAGACCTCGCCGCTGATTGTGTAGGCTGCGCCCCGGTCGGTTGGCAAAACCTTGTATCCGCTCTTTGCCAGCGCTGATTTGAGAGCATTGGCCAGCGCCTGGTTGCCGTCTCCCGGCGCGCCGGAAAGCGGCGGGACCGAAACCGTGCGGCGGGCGCGGCTTGCAGGTATGGAGCCGGTAACCAGCGGTTTTGAAGCGGCGATGCGCACCGGCGCCTTGCGGAGCGGCGCGCGGGCGGGAATGGCCCTCCCGGTTGCCCAGGCCTTGTAATCGCGCGCCAGATTAACGGCGACAGCATTCAGCATGGTGGAGTTGACACCGTCCCAGGGATCATCGCTAGGCGAGGCCGGGCCGGTTTCCTCACCGATAAACCTGTGGGTGCGGCGGCCGTTTTTATCCAGCACCTCCCAGATATTTACCAGCGTCAGGCCCTGTGCGCCCGAGGCGGCGGATGTGAAGGCTTTGAGGCTGTAGGCCGCCTTTTGCGGCGAGTTGACGAGCGCAATGCCGCGGCTTGCCAGTTCGGCTTTTAAGTGGGCGCGCAACCGGGCGGCGGATTTGTCCGGCATGCCGGTGATTTCGCTGATGGCAAGGGATGAAACAGGCCGCTCGGCGGCGGGATTGGCCAGAACCGTTTTTGGCGAAATCCTGTTTTTCAGCCCCATGCAACCGGCAAGGGCGCTCAGGCCAACTACAGCCAGAAGCCGGAATAACCAGAATGAGGCGAGTTTGCCGCGTTTCACCTTTTTCTCCGAAAAATACCCCTCACAGCCAAGTCTGATTGCAGCTATAAAACGAATCACTACTCATGCTTGTTCACAAGCCGTAGCGCGATTTGCGTCAATGGTCCAGTTTACGGACAAGGCAATCGCATGAGATAAACCACGAAATTCCATAGCTTATTAAACGTCATTCCTGCGAAGGCAGGAATCCAAAGCGTGTTCCCAGTTTGTAGATAGTCTTTCCTGGATTCCCGCCTTCGCTGGAATGACACATTTATTTTTTTGTATCTATTTAAATATATTATGTTATTTCGTGTGCTGAGGTGAAAATCTGCTGAGTTTCTTCTCAAAATATCATGCAGTTGCCCTGAGTTTACGGATGGATTGTTATGGCGGAAATCTGGCGGCCATAATCGGGCTCGTTGCGGTGGGTAGCGCGGCGATAGCTGAAAAACCTCATCTCTTCCGTGTAGGTGCAAAGGCAGATGTTTGCAACATTGTCCAATCCTGCCCTTTCCAGCCGCGCGGCGATGTATCCGGGCAGATCGAAATTATAGCGGCCAGTGACCTCGTCATCGCGAAAAAAAGCTTCATTGGCCTCGTCGGCCTCGATGAATTTGTCCCAGAATTCGGGTCCGACCTGATAGG
Source organism: Alphaproteobacteria bacterium (assembly GCA_024275895.1). GTDB lineage: Bacteria > Pseudomonadota > Alphaproteobacteria > Rhizobiales > BM303 > BM303. Next base: position 22,375 of record JAJRYE010000082.1, read on the forward strand.
CGGCTAGCGAGATGGCGGGGCCGATGGCGGCGAGGATGCGCGCGCGCCTTGCGCCCAGCTTTTCCATCTCCAGCACGGTGTGCTCGAGCACACCGCCCAGAGCGCCCTGCCAGCCGGCATGGGCAGCGCCAATAATGCGCGCTTGCGGGTCGGCAAAAAGAACCGGGGCGCAATCGGCCGTGAGGATACCCAGCGCCAGACCGGGGATGTTGGTGACCAGTGCATCGGCATGTGGCGGCTCGCCGGGGGCAAAGGAGGCGCAGACCTGAACCGCTCTGGCGCTGTGAACTTGATAGACAGTTATCAGACTGGCGGTCTCAACGCCAAGCTGCCGCGCTACCCGGTCACGGTTTTCATCCACCGCGCCGCGTTCGTCATTTGAGCCATAGCCGCAGTTCTTTGTGGCGTAAACCCCTTGGGACGCGCCGCCCTCGCGGGTGAAAAAGCCGTGATTTATTGATTTGAGACCGGCCAGATTGTCAGACTTGATCATGGTGCTAAATTTCTTGTTCTCAGGTCGAAGGGCGGCGGAGGCTGCGGGGTCGGGGAGGTCAGGCAAAGCACCTTGAAGAGATCGCCCATTTGCTCTGCCGAGGTCAAGCGCTTTGCCGCCGCGGCGATTTCGGATGCGGTTTCTGGATCTGCGCCGCCGGATAATGAACGGGCGCGGGCCTCTATGCCCAGAGCGGTCAGAAATTTACCCTGGGTGATGGGGCCGTGGGCCGCGGCGCCGTTGCCGTGCGCTATGCGGGCGAGGGTTTCAAAATCGACATGGGAGGTCAGGTCCGCCTTGCCGGGATTTTCCAGCGGGGTGGCGTATTCATGCTTCATTACCGCCTGAAAAGTATCGCCGGGGGCGGTTTTTATGTGGCCGTAATCGATAATCAGCGCCGCCCCGGCCTGACGCGAGAGGCGTTTGGCGATGGTTTTCAGCACCGCTTCACGGGCGGGGGAGGTTTCGGCGATGGAGCCTTCGGGCGCATTCAGAAGGGCTGGCGGCAGATCACTCTCTTTTGCTTCCAGCGGTGAGAGGCCATAGGCGAAGCCGCCGCCTTTTCGCGCGGTGACAAGGCGCTCGCGCCAGCCCTTTGCGCTGCGCTGGTATTGATGGATGGGCAGGGCGTCAAAGAACTCGTTGGCGATGAAAATGGCGGGGCCGGGGGGGATTTGCCCGACCTTGTCATGCCAGAAAGGATCAAGGCCGCTGGTTTGCAGGGTTTGGGCCTGTTTTTGCCGCAAGACGGGGCTGGTTTCCACCAGATGCACATCAAGGCTGGCCATGAAACGGGGTGCGGCGCTGCGAATGGCGCGCAGGGCATCGCTCATCAAGGTGCCGCGGCCCGGGCCCAGCTCAACCAGATGCAGGCGCCTTGGCGTATTCATGGCCTGCCAGATATGAGCGCACCACAGGCCGATCAGCTCGCCGAATATCTGGCTGATTTCCGGCGCGGTGGTAAAATCGCCCAGAGCGCCCAGCGGATCGCGGCTCATGTAATAGCCGTGTTCGGCATGGGAGAGGCAGATCGACATATAGCGCGCCAGATTGAGCGGGCCGTTCAGGGCGATGCGGCGGCGGATTTCCGCTTCCAGCGTATCGGGGTTTTCAGCGTTCATTGGCGGTAATTATCAGGTACAGCCCCAAAAGGATGAGCGGCACGGAGAGCACCATGCCCATGGTCATGCCGCCGGCCAGAAAGCCGATCTGGGCATCGGGTTCGCGGAAGAACTCGACAGTGATGCGCGCGGTGGCGTAACCGCAGGCGAAAACGCCGCTGGTGAGGCCAGGACGTCTCAGGGCCCCCAGATGATGGGTGAAGATGCGCAGGATAATGAACAGGACAATGCCCTCAAGCGCGGCTTCATATAGCTGGCTCGGGTGGCGCGGCAGCGGTCCGGCGCCGGGGAAAACAATGCCCCAGGGAACATCGGTGGCGCGGCCCCAGAGTTCGGGCTTGATGAAATTGGCCAGCCGGCCAAAGAACAGCCCGAAGGGGGCCGCAGCGCAGGCCACATCCATGAGGGCGCGCAGGGGGATTTTCCTGATGCGGCAAAACAAGGCCGCGACAATGGCAGCGCCGATCAGCCCGCCATGGAACGACATGCCGCCGGTCCAGATGGCAAAGGCTTCGCCTATATTGGCAATGTAATAGTCAAAATTGTAGAACAGCACATAGCCGAGCCGGCCGCCGGCGACGATGCCCAGCGCCAGCCAGACGATAAAATCATCCGCGTGCTGGCGGGTCAGCGGCGCACCGCCCGGCCCCCAGAGCTTTTGATCACCGATCAGCCGCAAGGCGTACCACCAGCCCAGTAATATTCCGGCAATATAAGCCAGCGCATACCAGCGGATGGCAATGGGTCCGAAAGAGATCAGTTCGGGGTCGATGACGGGAAAAGGGAGAGCAAAAAGGGGCATGAACGATCCTGATTCAAGGTGCCACTCCTGCCTTCGCAGGAATGGCGGATATTGCTGTCATAGCAAGGCAATTGCAAGATTGGAATTTTTAGGCCGGGTCACTACATACAAGTACATGGCGCTTCGCCACATACAAGAATCCGTGAACGGATTTGCTTCGGCTCGTCCCATCGGCTATCAGAGGAGGGGGCGTTCGCGAAAAGAAACAAGGACCTTGGACCATGATCCAGACCAGTAACCGGATGTTTGACGAGTTTGCCCGGCTGATGACCGGGGCGGCGGGGGCAGCGCAGGGGATCCGCCGCGAGGTTGAGGAGATTGTGCGCACACAGGCGGAGCGGATTTTACGCGAGCTTGATGTTGTGCCGCGCGAGGAGTTTGACGCCGTGCGGGACATGGCGGCCAAAGCGCGCGAGGAAAACGAAAAGCTTGAAGCCCGTATTGCGGCGCTGGAGGAGCTTTTCAGGGAAAAAGCGTCCTGAGTTTATCCACATAAAAATGGAGAGGAGATCCCGAGCAGGCTTGCGACTCGCCAGCTTGTGCGGCTAACTGGCATAAATTGTGGTCAGGCAGAAGGCAGCCACGATATATTGTGGGCATTGGTGCCAATACTAACAAGCAAGAGCCGGAATTATGGGATCACCTCTTCAATTCGAACCGATCGGCGATAATCCTCTGGATCTGATCGAGCATATTGCCGCCGGGCGGCAATGGGCTTTTGAGCGGGGCGGGGATGAGGAGATCGTCCTTATGCTTCCGGGCCAGTGGGCGGAGTATCAGCTCACCCTCAACTGGAATGAAGATATTGAATCGCTGCATCTGGCGTGTATGTTTGATTTCAAGGCGCCCGAGGCGCGGCGCGGCGAGACCGGGCGGCTGATCCTGCGGCTCAATGAGCAGCTTTGGCTGGGTAATTTTGACCTGTGGCGCGATGAGGGGGCGTTGCTGTTTCGCTACGGGGCGCTTCTGGCCGGGGGCGCGGATATCAATATCTCGCAATGCGAAACCATGCTGCAACTGGCGCTTGAGGCTTGCGAGCGGTTTTATCCCGCGTTCCAGTATGTGATCTGGGCCGGGCATTCGGCGGAAGAGGCGATGGAAATTTCATTGTTTGAAACGGTGGGCACGGCATGAGCGTGCGTCTGACGTCACAGCTTTTTCTGGTTGGCGCCGGCAAAATGGGCGGGGCGCTGCTGGAAGGCTGGGTGGAGCAGGGGGTCGATCCGGCGCTGGTGAGCGTTCTTGACCCGGCGCTGGCCTCGGGCAGCGGGGCGCTCATTCAGGAGCGGCAGATTACCCTTAATCCTGATTTGAACGCGCAGGCCGATGCCGGGGTTATCGTTCTGGCGGTCAAACCGCAGGTCATGGAGCAGGTGCTTCTCACAATTGAGCCGCTGGTGAACGCGGATGTGCTGGTGATCTCCATCGCCGCCGGGGTTGCGCTGGCCTCGCTGGCCCGGCATCTGGGGGGGGAGACCGCCATCGTGCGCGCCATGCCCAATACACCGGCGGCGGTTGGCTGCGGCATGAGCGTCATGGTCGCCAATGCGCATGTCACGGCGGCGCAAAAAGAGCTTGCCGGGATGTTGCTCAGCGCCGTGGGCGAGGTGGAGTGGATCACCGATGAGCTGCAAATGGATGCGGTGACGGCCGTTTCGGGCTCGGGACCGGCCTATGTGTTTCATCTGGTGGAATGCATGGCGGCGGCGGGTAAAAAACTTGGGCTTGAGCCCAAACTTGCCATGCGGATTGCGCGCCAGACGGTGATCGGCTCGGGCGAGTTGATGCGCCGCTCTCCGGCCGGGGCGGCCCAGCTGCGCAAGGATGTGACCTCGCCGGGCGGCACAACCCAGGCCGCACTTGAGGTTTTGACGGATGATGCGGCAATGGAAAAACTGATGCGGCGGGCGATCGAGGCGGCGGCAAGGCGCTCGGCCGAACTTTCATGAGCAGCAAAGTTGCGCCGCTGATTGATTTTGATGCTTTTTTGCAAGTCGATATCCGCGTCGGAACGATTGTCGAAGCCGAGGTTTTTGCCGAGGCACGCAAGCCGGCCTACAAGCTGATGATTGATTTCGGGCCACAAATCGGGGTGAAAAAAAGCTCGGCGCAAATCACCAAATACTACACGCCCGGGGAGCTCATCGGGCGTCAGGTGGCGGCGGTGGTCAATTTTCCGCCGCGCCAGATCGGGCCGCTGATGTCGCAGGTGCTCACGCTTGGCTTTCCCGATGAAGAGGGCGAGGTCGTGTTGCTTGGCCCGGAGCGCCAGGTGCCCGATGGCGGGCGGCTGTTTTAGGGCTTGTCTTGTTTGATGTGATTCGGCGCCGGCCCGCTCCCCCACCCGGCCACCCATGCCATCGTTAA
>JAJRYE010000083.1 GCA_024275895.1 Alphaproteobacteria bacterium
GGCTGCATATTCCTGAATAATCCCGACAATCTGCTCTTCACTAAACCGTGATTTACGCATTCTCCGTTCTCCTTGTTGTCACGAACAATAATAGAACAGATTCTACTTTTAAATGGTTCGGTTTTCGGGGGGCAGGTCAGGCAGGTCAGGGCGACGCAGAAGATATTTTTTTTGACATTCATGCGAAGATACTGTTTTTCCGAAGCGGCCGGACAAAAGCGGCAAGATAAAGGACTCATGCGGCCGGGCCCGGAATATACGCGGCGCAACCGGACGCATCCGCTTTTTCTGACTTGCATATTTACCATCCATAAACAAGTGGCGCCTTTTGCCTTTTATGCGGTAATGAACCCGATAGACCCCAGCGCGTCTATGTACTAATATTCACAACGGACTGCGCAGTGGGGCGCCACCGGCAGGCTCCGACAATCTGCGCAGGAGAAGATTAATGTTGAAAAGAATGAGTGTTATCGCGGTTTTTGCCCTCCTTTGGGCGGCCGCGCCGGTATGGGCGAAGCAATCCCCCGTTGTGGTGGTCAGCATCAAGCCCGTTCATTCTCTCGTCAGCGCGCTGATGCAGGGGGTGGGCAAACCCCGGCTCCTGGTCAAGGGCGACAAAACGCCTCTCGATTATACATTGTCAAAAAAGCAAGCCGAACGCCTTGCCGCGAGCGATCTGATTATCTGGATCGGGCCGGAGCTGGAGCGCTTCCTCATCAAACCCCTGAAAGCCCTCAAGGGCGGCCCGCGCGTGTATGAAATGCTCTCTGATGACCAGTTCAAGATCCTGCTCTCCCGCTACAGGAAAAAAGAGCGCGATCCTTATATCTGGCTGGATGTGAGAAACGCCGAGTTTTTTGTTGATCAACTCTACAGGGCCCTGCTGGCGATCGACCCGCAAAACAAGGCAACCTACGCCGAAAACCGTAATCAGCTTAAAATGAAGATCGCCAGACTTGACCGTGAATTTGAATATGGCTTCCGCGCCATCGCCGCCGGCGAAGGCTGGGCGTATCACGACACGCAGCAATATTTCGCCCAGTCCTATGCCTTGCATCTCAAGGGATTTCTGTCTCTCACCCCCGGAAAAATCGCGGATACGGAACGCCTCCTCAAGGCGCGCGCTACTCTTGCCGGACAGGGCAAAACCTGCATCTTCACCGAAGCGGGCCTGACATCCGAAAACCTCTCCCTCCTTACCAGCGGCACCGGGGCCGTGATTGCCGAACTTGACTCTTTCGCCACAAGGTTCAAGCCCGGCCCGCAGCTCTATGAAGACATGATGCGGTTTAATTTCAGGACCATCGCCGACTGCTATGTCAAAGTCGGCGCAAAATACACCGGCCCCTGGGCCGCACGGGCAAGGCCGAAATCGTTTTAGATCAGGTCCGGAAAACCGGTTCCCGCTTTTCCGGAAGTGCTCCAGAGAATACCCCTGATCCGGCATTATCGCTTCCATGCAACAAAGCCGTTAGGAAATACTGCGCCTACCGCAGAAAATCCGAACCCGCCGGGTTCGCCAGCCCGACCGGGCGACGGCCGGTCAGGCCGCCCCGTCGGAGGCCCGAGCGAGAGCGAGGAATAGCCGCAAGACATATAAATGGTGGGCGATACTGGACTTGAACCAGTGACCCCTGCGATGTGAACACAGTGCTCTACCAGCTGAGCTAATCGCCCTTTAAGGGTGCAGTTTTGCACCCGCTTCGGGAATGCGCATATAAGGCGTTGACGCCGGGCAAGTCAAGCTCGGCAGCGTAAAGATATCAGCTCGCCGACCGCCTCTTCCAGCTCATCGAAATGATCAATCACCATATCCGCGCCAAGCTCGCGCGCCGGTACGCCGGCATAGCCGAAACTAACCGCGATAACCGGCAGTCCTGCCGCCCTTGCCGCCGCCACGTCAACCTCGCTGTCGCCGATGAATATTGCCTGCCTGACCGCCCCCCCCATACGGTCCAGGGTCTCGAACACCGGCGCCGGATCAGGTTTTGCGATCCCGATGCTGTCTTGCCCGATAACGGTTTTGAAATGCTTCTCAACGCCAAGCGCGCCGATAAGGGCGCTGGCCGATTTCTCAAACCGGTTGGTGCACACCCCCATTAAAAAGCCGTCATCCTCAAACTGCTCCAGAGCTTTTATCAGACCGGGATAGGGCGCGCTCATAGCGGCCATGATGGCGCTGTAATGGGTGATGAATTCCCTGAACAGCTCCTCAAGCGCGTCCGCGTCCACCTTCAGCCCGGATTGCTCCAGAGCCGATTTCATAATCGCGCGGGCGCCAAAGGAGAGCCGGGCCTTGATGTCATCAAGCCCGAGCGGCCCGCAATCGCGCCGCGCCAGCAATTCATTCATGGTTTGCATCAGCCCCGGCGCGGTGTCGAACAAGGTGCCGTCAAGGTCAAAAATGAGGGACATTCGAGCGGTCATGCAAACTCTCTGAAACGTTAATGAATACAAGGGGATGAAGCTGGAGCCTGAATCAGTCCCGGACCCGGTTGAATCACTTTCTCAACCCCCTGAAGCAATGCACCACCGGCTTTGCTCCAGTACCTGATCCCCTTGAATCAAAATCTCAACTGGGTAAAAAACACAAAGGACTTTCGATCTGTAGATCAATACCCGGAATCAGCTTTAAAAGCGGAAGATGTCGTTTGTTAAAGTTGGCTTTCAGCTTTTTGCCGCTTTTGCCCGCATCAGGACCATGGTAACAAGGAGGCCATCAACAGCACAGAAATACACGGGATGTCAAATGAAACTCCAGCACTCCTCTCTCTTGAAACAACAATGCTTCATCAATGGCGAATGGACCGGCGCGCCGGGCTTTGAGGTGACCAACCCGGCAACCGCAGAGGTCATCGCCCATGTACCCAAATTCGGGCGGGCGGAAACGGCAAAGGCGATTGCGGCGGCAAAAGCCGCCTTTCCTGCCTGGAGCGCCCGCACCGCAAAGGAGCGCAGCAGCGTTTTGCGCCGCTGGTTTGATTTGCAGATTAAGCATGCGGATGATCTGGCCGCCATCATGACTGCCGAGCAGGGCAAGCCCCTGACTGAGGCGCGCGGCGAGATCACTTATGGTGCTTCTTTTGTTGAGTTTTACGCCGAAGAGGCAAAACGCGTTTACGGCGAGACCATCCCCGCGCCGATGAATGACCGCCGCCTTCTGGTGATCCGCCAGCCGGCGGGGGTGGTCGCCGCCATCACGCCGTGGAATTTCCCCAACGCCATGATCACCCGCAAGGCGGCCCCGGCGCTTGCGGCGGGCTGCACCTTTGTCTGCAAGCCCGCCTCCGAGACCCCGCTGAGCGCTCTGGCGCTGGCCGTTTTGGCCGAAGAAGCCGGTATGCCGCCGGGCGTCTTCAACATCATCACCGGCGAGGCAAGGGCGATTGGCGCGGAGATGACCTCAAACCCCGATGTGCGGGTAATCACCTTTACCGGCTCCACCCCCATCGGCAAGCTGCTGATGAAACAATCGGCTGATACAGTGAAAAAAGTCTCGCTGGAGCTGGGCGGCAACGCGCCGTTCATTGTCTTCGACGATGCCGATCTTGACGCGGCGGTTCAAGGCGCGCTGGCCTCCAAATACCGCAATGCCGGGCAAACCTGCGTCTGTGCCAACCGCATTCTGGTTCAGGATGCGGTTTATGACGCCTTTGCGGACAAGTTCGCCGCCGCCGTCAGGGGGCTGAAGGTCGGGATCGGCACCGGGCAGGGCGTTACCCAGGGCCCGCTTATCAATGAGGCCGCGATCGAGAAGGTCGAGGAGCATGTCGCCGATGCGGTGGGGAAGGGCGCCCGCGTTATCACCGGCGGGCGGCGTCATGATCTGGGCGGCCTGTTCTACGAGCCGACCATTTTATGTGATGTTACCACCGACATGCTGGTAACGAATGAAGAAACCTTCGGCCCCCTCGCGCCGCTCTACCGTTTTGGAGAAGAGGCCGAGGCTATCAAAATGGCCAATGATACCCCCTTCGGCCTTGCCGCTTATTTCTACAGCCGTGATATTGGGCGCATCTGGCGCGTTGCCGAGGCGCTGGAATATGGCATTGTCGGCATTAATGAAGGCATTATCTCCACCGAGGTCGCCCCCTTCGGCGGCGTCAAGGAATCCGGCCTTGGCCGCGAAGGCGGCCAGCATGGCATGGAAGAGTTTCTGGAGATGAAATACATGGTCATGGGCGGGCTGGACCGTTAGTGGTCTTTCTCGCATTGCCCTGCCCGTTGTGGCAGGGCAACAATATATCATTCTCCTGAGACGACAATTGAACATCCATGCCATATGCAAAACAAAATACACTGTTGTCAGGCAGGTGGGACAAACCGGTTTGTCATTCCTGCGAAGGCAGGAATCCAATATGGGCTGTCAGCAGGTTGAAAATCTTTTTTGGGTCCCTGCCTTCGCAGGGATGACTCTCTGAAAATCGGGGGGCCCCGCCCTGATTTTTCCATTTTGCTTTGCGGGGTTAAAATCACAATCATTTTCTGTTAAACAACGGGCAAAGACACAATAGACGGGTAATGAAGGGAAAAAGTCCATGACACCGGATGAACAAAAGCGCGCCGCCGCCGCAAAGGCACTGGACTATGTGACCGAAGGCATGAAGCTGGGGCTTGGCACCGGCTCCACGGCGGCGCATTTTGTTGATCTTCTGGGGGGGAGGGTAAAACAGGGGCTGGGCGTGATTTGCGTCCCCACCTCCAAGGCCACGCACAAACAGGCCGAGGCTTTGGGCATCCCCCTGACCACCCTTGATGAAACCCCTTCGCTGGATCTGACGGTTGACGGGGCCGACGAGCTGGACGGCGCGCTCAACCTGACCAAGGGCGGCGGCGGGGCGCTGCTGCGCGAAAAAATCGTTGCCATGGCCTCGGACCGCATGATTGTTATTGCCGATGAAAGCAAGGTGGTCGAAAACCTTGGCGCTTTTGACCTGCCCATCGAAGTGGTCCCCTTTGGCGCCGGCGCCACCGTGATCATGATTGAAAAACTGGCCGCCGGTCTGGGCTGCAAGGGCCCCGTCACCCGCCGCAAAACCGCCTCGGGTGAGGACTTCATCACCGATGGCGGGCATTACATCTACGATTGCGCCTTTGGCGTTATCCCCGACCCGGTGGCGCTTGACAGCGGTCTGAACAAAATCCCCGGTGTGGTGGAAAACGGCCTTTTTACCGGCATCGCGGCGCTGGCCGTTATTGCTGGCGATGACGGGGTGCGCGAGATCAAACCCGCCTGAACCTTGAAAGCTGTAATCCGGGATAACATCTGTTACCCTGGATGAGTATGAAAAAGCAGGACGCCTCATGAGCGAGTATGATTACGATCTTTTTGTTATCGGCGCGGGCTCGGGCGGCGTTCGCGCCGCGCGCATGGCGGCGGGCTATGGCGCAAGGGTTGCCATCGCGGAGGAATACCGGGTCGGCGGCACCTGCGTCATCAGGGGCTGCGTGCCCAAGAAACTGTTTGTCTATGCCAGCCAGTTTTCGGAATATTTTGAAGATGCAAAGGGCTTTGGCTGGGATGTGGGGAAGACCGGATTCAACTGGCGCACCTTGCTGGAGGCCAAGGACCGCGAGATTGACCGGCTCAACAGCATCTATATCACCAACCTGAAAAACTCCGGTGTCGAGATTATTCAGAGCCGGGCCGAAATCGCCGGTAAAAA
>JAJRYE010000084.1 GCA_024275895.1 Alphaproteobacteria bacterium
ATCATGCGGACGATATGGCGAAGAGTGTTGGTGCGGCTAATACGCTGTGGTTTGAGGGCGACCGCCTGATGGCGTCGAACACCGATATTTACGGTTTCATGACCCATCTTAATCTCACTTCGCCCGATTGGAATGCGCGCTCCCGTCCGGTAGCCTTTCTCGGTGCCGGCGGTGCGGCGCGCGGGATTATGCGCGGGCTTCTCGATGCGGGGGTTTCTGAAATCCGCATTTTCAACCGCACCCGGTCGCGGGCCGAAGATCTGGCCGCGCATTTTGGCCCGGCGCTCAAAGTGTTCGATTGGGATGAGCGGTCGCGTCATCTCGGTGATTGCGGGCTTCTCATTAATGGCACCCAGCTCGGCATGGCCGGTGGTCATGATCTCGATATTGATCTGGGAGATATGGCTCAGGGTGCGAGCGTCTACGACATTGTTTATACGCCGCTTGAAACACCGCTTTTAAAACAGGCGCGCGCGTTGGGTCTCAATACAGTTGATGGGTTGGGCATGCTTTTACATCAGGCGGTTCCGGGTTTTGAGAAATGGTTCGGCGTCCGGCCCGAAGTCACGGATGAGCTGAGGCAGGCGGTGATATCTGATCTGGAAAAAGGCTCATGTTGATCCTTGGTCTGACCGGCTCAATTGGCATGGGCAAGTCGACCGCTGCCGATCAATTCCGCGCCCGCGGAATTCAGGTGTTTGATTCAGACCTTGAGGTTCATGATCTTTATGAGGGAAAGGCGGTGCCGCTGGTCGAAGCCGCATTCCCTGGCACGGTGGTTTCAGGCAGGGTTGACCGCGCTTTGTTAAGCGAAGCACTGGCGGGCAGGCCAGAAAAATTTGAAAAACTCGAAGCCATCATTCATCCCCTGGTTTTGCAAGGACAGCGGAATTTTTTGCAGCGTGAATTTGCACGCGGGTCTGAGCTGGCCGTGGTTGAAATACCGCTTCTTTTTGAGACCGGCGGCGAGGAGCGGGTTGATCGGGTTGTCGTCGTCAGTGCGCCTTTGGCTAAACAAAGAGAGCGTGTCCTGACACGGCCTGGAATGAGTGAGGAAAAGCTCAACCACATATTGGCGCGGCAATTGCCGGACGGCGAAAAACGCGCCCGTGCCGGTTATGTTGTGGATACCGGCGGTTCAATCGCGCAAACGCACGGTGAGATCGATAAAATAATTGATTCGCTCAGCGGGGTTCGCGGCGATGCTTTTGAAACATGCTGGCAGCAATCAGGACATTGAGAAGGATAAAAAATGTCACGGGAAATCGTTCTTGATACTGAAACCACTGGCCTTGATCCGAAGTCAGGCCACCGGATTATTGAAATCGGTTGTGTTGAGCTGGTAAATCATCTCCCCAGCGGCGAAGAATATCACGTCTTTATCAACCCTCAGCGTGAGGTTCCGCGCGAGGCTTTTGCCATCCACGGCATTTCAACCGCGATGTTGCAAGACAAGCCTTTGTTCGCCGATATCGCCGACGGTTTTCTCGAATTTATCGGCGATGACATGCTCATCATTCATAATGCCAGTTTCGACATCGGCTTTCTCAATTGGGAGCTTGGTGCTGCCGATCGGCCTCTTCTCTCCAAGGACCGGGTGACCGACACATTGACTTTGGCGCGGCGCAAACATGCGGGAAGTCCAAACAATCTCGATGCCCTGTGCAAGCGCTATAAAATCGACAATTCCTCGCGCGATGTTCATGGCGCGCTTCTCGACAGCCAGCTTCTGGCGGAGGTTTATCTCGAGCTTATTGGCGGTCACCAGACCGAGCTTGGTCTGGCGGGGAGCCGGGCCAAAAAAACACGGGTTGGCGGTGCGGATGCAACATTGATGCAGCGGCCTGAGCCATTGCCCGCCCGTCTCGTTCAGGCCGAGCAGGACGCGCATGCGGAATTCATCAAAACACTCGGCCGTGACGCGCTCTGGAAAAAGGTCGCGGGTTGAGGGTCGGTGTTATATGGTAGTGCGACAGGAGCTGTGAGCTTCACAGTTACTTCAGTATTTTCCGTTTCGGCGTTTTTCGACGCGAGGGCTTTTTGGCTCGCTGACCGCTCTTGCCAATATCCAATCTGTTTGCAGACCAACCATAGCTCTGCATCCAGGGCTCGTTGTGTAAGTTCTGCAAACAGTGTTTGCGCTGCCAAACCGAGATTTTTCATAGCTCACTAACCTACCTTTTTAAAAGGTAGGTTAGCTCGATCGTAATTGCGAGACTATCCCACCTTTTGGATAAGTGGGATAGGCCCCCTAATTCGCTACCTTGGGCTCACCTTCACCCTCACCCGCCTGCACCTGTTCGGCGCGCGACGTGTAGAGCGAGGCAAAGTCGATCGGGTCGAGCAGCAATGGCGGGTAGCCGCCTTCGCGCGTCAGATCAGCGATCAGCCGGCGCAAGAACGGAAACAGGATTGACGGGCAATTGATCAGCAAAAACGGCTGCAGCATCTGGTCGGGAATATTGGCAATTCTGAAGACGCCGGAATAGACCGTTTCCAGGCTGTAAATAATACCGTCCTTGCTCGACGCTTTGGCCTTGAAATCTATCGCGCTTTCATAGGTGTCTTCGCCGACCTTGCGGGCGTTGACGTTGACCTCGACATCAAGTTTCGGCTTTTCTTCAAGATTCTGCAGCGAAACTGGAGCGTTGGGATTTTCAAAAGACAGGTCTTTGATATATTGGCCCAGCACCCTGAATTCACCCTTTTCGCCGTCCTGTGCTTCGTTCGAATTACCGTTCGCCGTGGGTGTCTGGTTATCGTCAGCCATTATGGTCCCGCCTTCTGCTGTGTTTGTTGCCGTGCCGGTTTGAAGTTGCGCATCGCGCTTTGTTATACGCGCGCAAGCCTCATCACAAAAACGGAGATGTAG
>JAJRYE010000085.1 GCA_024275895.1 Alphaproteobacteria bacterium
AACCGCCCGGTCCGGACATTTTCAATCGGCTTTGCCGAGGCCGATTATAACGAAGCTGTTCATGCCAAAGCGGTGGCCAAACATCTGGGTTGCGATCATACCGAGCTTTATGTGACCGCGGAGGACACTCTCGGCGTCGTGCCGCAGCTGCCTGAGCTCTATGATGAGCCATTTGCCGACTCCTCGCAGATCCCGACCTATCTTGTCTCAAAGCTTGCCCGGGAGCAGGTGACCGTCGCCCTTTCCGGCGATGGCGGGGATGAGCTTTTTACCGGCTATAACCGCTATTCCATGGCTGCGGTTTTCGCGAAAAACATTGCCCCCTTCCCGGCATTTGCCCGAAGAGCCGCAGGCTCAGCCATCAAGTCGGTGCCGGAACGCTTTTGGGATGCTTCGGCGCGCGCCCTGCCCGCGCGCTACAGACCCAGGCTTCTGGGCGACAAATTGCACAAATTCGCGGATGTGGTCGGCCTTGACCGGGAGGGGTTCTACCGCCGGCTTACGAGCCAATGGACCGAACCCGACCGGATTGTCATTGGCGCACAAGAGCCCGATACGGTGGTTGGCGATCCGCGCTCCCTAGAAATAGCGCCCGATTTTATCGACCGGCTGCAATATTGGGATACGCTTACCTATCTCCCGGGCGACATTTTGACCAAGGTCGACCGCGCCAGCATGGCGGTCTCTCTCGAGGCGCGGGTGCCGCTGCTCGATCACCGCGTGGTGGAGTTCGCATGGTCTCTACCCCAGGATTACAAGCTCAGGCAGGGCACGAGAAAATGGGTCTTGCGGCAGCTGCTCTATCGGCATGTGCCGCGCGCCCTTGTCGACCGGCCGAAAATGGGTTTTGGCATTCCGATCGAGGGATGGCTCCGGGGGCCGCTTCGGGAATGGGCCGAAGATCTATTGAGCGAACAATCATTGAGAGACGCAGGTATATTTCACCCAGGCCCTATTCGCCGTTGCTGGGAGGAGCATCTCTCCGGTCGCAGCAATTGGCAATATGCGCTGTGGACGATCCTTGTTTTTGAGGCCTGGCGCCGCGCCCAGGGGGCCTTAAGTTAGAGTTAGTTGATGAGACAGGTTTTATTTTCAGGATGGGGTGCTGTCGGCTTCGCCCTTCTCCTATGGGCCTTGGCACTTTTCAAACTCTCACCCATGTTCAGCTATGATTTTGAAGTTTCGGAAATGCCGATCATGTCCTTTGTCGCCATACTTGTTGGCGGCGGGCTTGTTTTCTGCCTGCTCCCGCCACTCATCCGGCGCGCGCTCGGAACCGGTAATGGAACCGGGAATCACCGGTACCTGATGGGCTTCATTATCGTCCTTGGCCTCGCCATCCGCGCCGTTCTCATTTTCAGCGAGCCAATGCTTGAGGATGATTATCAGCGCTATCTCTGGGACGGGGCGCAAGTGGCCAATGGGCAAAACCCCTATGTGCTGTCGCCCGAGGCGGCAAAGCGTGCACCATCAAGTTCGCTCACGGGCGAACTGGCCGCCAGTTCGGGAAAAGTGATTTCCCGTATAAACCACGGCGATTTACGCACGCTCTATCCGCCAGTGGCGCAGATGTTTTTTGCCATCTCGCATTTTGTCACGCCTTTTGAGCTGATGGGATGGCGGGCGGTTATATTGGTGCTCGACCTCATCACGCTCGGGTTGTTGCTGCTCCTGCTCGGCCATATCGGCCGCTCACCGATATGGCTCGCACTTTATTGGTGGAATCCGGTGGTGGCAAAGGAGCTTTATAATTCAGCCCATATGGACATCATCATTGCGCCATTTCTTCTTGGCGGGGTTTATCTATTGCTCAAGGGACGCAAAATCGCGCCGCTGGTTTCTCTGGCATTTGCGGTCGGTGCGAAAATCTGGCCGGGTTTCCTGCTGCCACTCTTTGTCAGGCATATTGGTTTGAACCGCGAACATTGGCGACCGCTCGTTATCGGCACCGGCCTGTTTGCGCTGCTCACAGGCCTTTGGCTGCTGCCGATATATTTAGCCGGGCTTAATGAAAGCTCCGGCCTGGTCGCCTATGCGGAGAAATGGCAGACCAACAGCGCTTTCTTTCCCAATTTCAGGGCTCTTCTCGGATGGGCCGGAATATCCGATATATGGAGCGGACGCATCGGGCGATTGCTGGTTGCCGCCACACTCGGGCTGATCGCACTATATCTTGCCAAAG
>JAJRYE010000086.1 GCA_024275895.1 Alphaproteobacteria bacterium
GCGGCGGGCAGGCGCAGGCAAAATATCTTGCCGCCCAGATCGGCCATATCCGCCATGTGCTGGTGGAAAACGAAGATACGGGACATTCCGAGCATTTCGCCCCGGTCAAACTGGACCGTCCCGCAAAACCCGGAGCAATTATCCCGGTGAGAATTACTGGCGCGGATCATGCCAGATGTGAAGGTATCATACTCACATGAGCAAGAAAAAAGGCATGTTCGGCCGTCTTTTCGGAACCGAATCAAAAACACAGGGAAAACTGGCAGAGCTGCAGAATGAAGCTGGGGATAATCGACAACCCGTTGCCGGCAATAAAAAGAAACAGGGATGGTTCTCCCGCCTGAAACAGGGGTTATCGCGCTCCTCAAACGCCCTGAGCACCGGCATTGCCGATATCTTCACCAAACGCAAACTGGATGATGAAACCCTTGAAGAGCTTGAAGATATGCTCATTCAGGCCGATCTGGGCATTGATATGGCGCTGCGGATAACCGAGGCCGTCGGCAAGGGTCGCTACGAGAAAGAGATCGACCCGGAAGACATCCGCGCCATTCTGGCACGGGAAATAGAAACCGTTCTTACCCCGGTGGCCAAAGCGCTGGAAATCGATGCCGCCGCCAAACCCTTCACCATTTTAATGGTCGGCGTCAACGGCACCGGCAAAACCACAACTATCGGCAAGATGGCGGCGAAATTTCGCGATGAGGGCCGCTCGGTGATGCTGGTGGCGGGCGATACCTTTCGCGCCGCCGCCATCGAGCAGCTTAAAATCTGGGGCGAGCGCACCGGCGCGCCGGTGATTGCCAGCAAGATCGGCGCTGACGCCTCGGGCCTCGTGTTTGACGCCATGCTCCGCGCGCGCGAAACCGGTACTGATATTGTCATGCTCGATACCGCCGGACGGCTGCAGAACAAATCCGAACTCATGGCGGAACTGGAAAAAATTGTCCGCGTTATCCGCAAAAACGACGCCTCCGCGCCCCATGCCGTGATTCTGGTGCTGGATGCCACCACCGGCCAGAACGCACTTTCCCAGGTTGAGATTTTCCAGAAAACCGCCGGCGTCACCGGGCTGGTGATGACCAAGCTCGATGGCACGGCCCGCGGCGGGATACTGGTGGCGATAGCGGAAAAATACCAACTCCCCGTTCACGCCATTGGCGTCGGCGAGAGCATCGAGGACTTGCACCCCTTCAGCGCCGCCGATTTCGCCAGTGCCATCGCCGGCACCGCAAAACCCGAATGACAGCCGCTCACAACCTGATCTTATGCCGGCCTGCCATCCTTGCGAACCATGGAGTTTTTGATAAATTCAAAAGCCTCATCCGCACCGCCCCAACGCTGGATTTTTACCCATTTGTCTTTTTCAAGATCCTTGTAATGCTCGAAAAAATGCGCGACCTGGTCGAGCAGGATTTGCGGCAGATCGCGATAGGAGGAGACATCCTTGTAATAGGGCGATAATTTATCAACCGGCACCGAAATGATCTTTTCATCCTCGCCCGCCTCATCCTGCATCACCAGAACGCCAATCGGCCGGACGCGCACGATCGAACCGGGAACGACAGGAACCCGGCTGACCACCATAACATCGATCGGGTCACCGTCATCGGACAAGGTATGGGGGATAAAGCCGTAATTGCACGGATAGCGCATCGCGGTGTGCAAAAACCGGTCCACGACCAGAGCGCCCGACTCCTTGTTGATCTCATATTTGACCGGCTCGCCGCCCAGGGGAACCTCAACAACGACATTCACGTCATAAGGCGGGTTTTCGCCAATGGATATTGCATCAAGACGCATGAGGTCCTCCAGTTGTTGAAAAACGAGTGTTATCGCCGCTGCAGCGGCAGATCAACCTTTCTTTGGAATTATCCAGACCCGTGCGTTGAAGCCGGCAAAAGGAAACAATTTGTTAACCATAAAACCAGACTCAGGTTAGACTGGAAGCAGACACCAGCTGGCTGATTCGTAACAATTTTTAAAGAGTTCCGCTGAAATGAGTTTTGTCAACGCCATATCCGTCAGCGCCGTCCGGGCCTACCGCACCCAGGCAAGGCCCGCCGCTTTGCCCGAACCCTCTGGAATTGCGCCAAAAACGCATATCAACCGGCGCGATAACGGGGTGAAAATCGATCTCAGCCCGGATGCACGCAGGCTTCTGGCCCAAACCGCCGCAACAGATATGAGCACCGCCGCGCCGGACCGGCAGATTCAACCCGGCGCCATCGCCCCGGACGGGGTGGGCAGACGCGAGGCCCCGATGCGGACAACCACTCCGGCCTATCGCCCGCCGGGCGGCAGGGTTGATTTACGCGTGTAAAGTCCCCGGCCAGTCAGGATCCGCCGGAAAAGGCCACTTCAATGACACCTTCAGGTTTCCCGCCAACTCTGGCCGCCAGATCATAAAGCGCGTTTTGCATGCCCTCTTCAACCACCGGATGATAAAACGGCATTGCCAGCAAATCCCACACGGTCAGATTTTTCTCAATCGCCCAAGCCAGCTCATTGGCAAGATGCTCGCCCCGCGGCGCGATCATCTCCGCCCCCAGAATGAGTCCGTCGGATTTGCGGCCATAAATATGCAGCAGGCCGGCATTTTCGTGCAACACCCGCGCCCGCGCCTGAGTGTCGAAATTGCGCGCACCCACCGCAAAATCATCGCGCCCGGCCAGTGACTTCATGGTCTCGCCAACCCGGGCGATATTGGGACTGGTAAACGCAATGGCAAAAGGCGTCTTGCGGCGGAATGAAGCAATTTTTCCGGCAAAAATATTATATCCGGCAATCCGGCCCTCATCACCCGCCTCATGCAGCAGCGCCCGCTCGCCATTGGCGTCGCCGACAACAAACATGCGTGTGCCCCTGATCTGCATGGTAGATGGATCAATTTCCGGCATGCCTTTTTTATCCAGCGCAATCCCGGCCGCCGCCAGATCAAGGGTGTCGAGATTTGACCGCCGCCCGAGCGCCACCAGAACCTTGTCTACCACAACCTCGCGCGCACCGGCCCTGACCCAAACGCGCCCGTCCGGCGCCTCTTCAAGCTCGGCCGGAGACCCGAGCCAGATATCGAAATCTTCCGAGATCAGCCTTATGGCCTCATCGCGCACCGCCTCATCTTCCAGCCCGCCGATGCTGTCGAGCATATCGACGCCGGTGATCTCGATACCGAGCCGCGCCAGCGCCTGCCCCATTTCCAGACCAATTGCGCCAAGACCAAGAACCGCCATCTTGCCGGGCAAATTGTCTTGCTCGAAAAGGCTGTCTGTTGTCAAAATACGGTCGCCGAATCTCTCCCAGGCCGCCGGAACGACAGGGCGCGAACCCGGCGCGAGGATAAAGCCTTCCGCTTCGATCTCCTCGCCCTCCACGTCAACTACGCCCGGGGCAATAAACCGCGCCTTGCCCCTGATGAGTTTTTTTGCCGGACCCTTGTTGAAATTCCCCATCACGCCGCCAACAAATATATCGCGCATGGCGCGCACATGGCGCAACACTTCGGGGATATCAACGCTCAGGCCCTTCCCCCCCGAAATGCCGGTTGCGGCAAAATGCTTGCGGGAGTGAAAATCCTCCGCCGCCTGAATAAGCACTTTGGAGGGCATGCATCCGACCCGCGCACATGTCGTGCCCAGGGGGCCGCTGTTGACAATAACAAAATCGCCCGTGTGCTTGCGTAACTGACCAAGCGAGAACAAACCCGCTGAACCTGCACCGACAACGCAGGCTTTGACTTTTCGCCGCATAATACCCACCTTTATTCGTGAATTCGAAATTTAACCGAAATCGGGAATTAACATATGCGCGTTTCCTGATATAACTTCAAGTCCCTGAAAAACTATCGGCAGCCGCATCTCTCAATTGAAGGAGACAAAGCAAGATGTCCCAGAGCTATCAAGTCGTATGCCCCCATTGCGGAACGATCAACCGTCTGCCAATTGACAAGGAAGCCAGATCCGCCGATTGCGGCAAATGCCACCGGCCGCTATTTACCGGCGAACCGGTTGTGTTGAACAGTGCCAATTTTAACCGTCATATTACCAAAAGCGACATTCCGGTTCTGGTTGATTTCTGGGCCGAATGGTGCGGGCCATGCAAAATGATGGCGCCCATATTCGCTCAGGCCGCCGGCGAGTTGGAACCGGCCATGCGCCTTGCCAAGCTTGACACCGAAAGCGCCCCGGATGTCTCCGCCCAATACGGCATCAGATCAATCCCCTCTCTGGTGATGTTCCGCCGCGGCCTTGAGGTTGCCCGTCAGGCTGGCGCCATGCCCCTGCCGCAGCTCCTGAGCTGGGCGCGCTCGCAATTGTAGCCGTACAACCATGAATGGCGATCTATCCTGACAACATAGGAATAAATGACAATTAACCAGAATATTAAGAAATTAATCCTGTTAAAGCTTTATTAGCAACAACAATACGACTATAAGCTGTACAGATATCAATTTCATCTGATTCGGGTTGATTCGCCAATGCTCCGATCTCAATCGCTTGCAATTTTCTTCGCCCTTACGGGGCTTGTTTATGTCAGCACCGCGCCGGTTCAGTCCAAAAGCGCCTATCTGCCCGGACCGGTTCTGGGCTATCTGGAACAGGTTATCGACGGCGACACCATTCGCGCCAGAGCCCTGATCTGGCTGAGACAGGAAGTGCGGGTTACCATTCGCCTGAACGGCGTTGATACGCCCGAACTGCGCGGAGGCTGCGCCGAGGAAATCGCCATGGCCCGCAAGGCGCGTCAGTTCACCGCCGACTGGCTCGCCAACGGGCCGATCCGTCTGACCCGTATCCGGCAGGGGAAATTTGGCGGCCGGATTATCGCCAAAATCGCCAATACCGCAGGCGCGGATCTGGGTCGCGCCCTGCTGGACCAAGGTCTGGCCCGGCCCTATAGCGGTAAAAAACGCCAATCCTGGTGCCGGATTGCCCGGCGGCCACAGGCGCGCTATCAGCCCTGATTCAGTACCTCCATTGCCGCAAGGACGCCGCCTCTTTCAAACGGAATATTCGCTGCCTCAAAACCCATCTCGACACCTGAAAGCGCTCCCGCCAGGGTCAGGGCATTCATATACCCCAAATGGCCGATCCTGAATACCCGGCCGGCAATTTTGCCCAGCCCGGCCGCCAGAGACATATCAAATTTGTCCAGAACGATAGCCCGGTAGGCATCGGCATCATGCCCCTCCGGCAAACGCACCGCTGTCACCGCACTGGAATATTCTGAAGGCTTGCGGCACTGGATATCAAATCCCCAAGCCGCAACAGCGGCGCGCGTTGCTGCCGCCAGTCTGGCATGACGGGCAAAAACATGCTCCAGCCCCTCTTCTTGCAGCATGGTGAGGGATTCGCGCAAACCGTAAAACAGGGTAACCGGCGGTGTATAGGGGTAAAGCCCGTTCCCCGCCGCCTCGATCATGGGTTCCCAGCGAAAATATCCCTTGGGCAGATTGGAAGCCTTGCAACGCTCAAGGGCCTTTTCACTGGCCACCGTAAAGCTCAGGCCTGGCGGCAGCATAAAGCCCTTTTGCGAGCCGCAGATTGTGACATCAACCCCCCAAGCGTCATGGGCGTAATCCATCGCGCATAGCGATGAGATGGTATCGACGAAAAGCAGTGCGTCATGACCGGCGTTATCCATGGCGCGGCGCAGCGCCTGAATATCAGACGTGACCCCGGTCGCGGTTTCATTATGCACCGCCAGAACCGCCTTGATCTCATGTCTTTCATCCGCCCGTAAATACGCCTCGACAACATTTGCATCAATGCCGCTGCGCCAGTCACCACTGATTTCGGTAACATCAAGGCCAAGGTCAATGGCAATCGTCTTCCACAGACAGGAAAAATGACCGGTTTCAAAAATCAGCACCTTGTCACCCGCGCTCAGCGTATTGACGATGGCCGCCTGCCAGGCACCTGTGCCCGATGAGGGAAAAATCATCACCGGCTGTCTGGTTTTGAACACCGCTTTCAGATCATTGGAGATCCGTGCCGCCATGGCAGAAAATACCGGGCCGCGATGATCAAGTGCCGGCATCGCCATTGCCGCGGCTACCCGGTCCGGGATAATTGTCGGACCGGGGACTTGCAGGAAATAACGGCCCGAAGCAGCTGTTGGCATGAATGACCTCTTTTTGGTAATATTGTTCAGGACGGTGAAAAAGACCATATGCCGAAGCATATGAGAACTGCATGTTTCATAGACGCTGCTGAATTAATCATCAATACGGATTTTTCGCCTTCAATTTGCCACAGCTTTCTGGCAGGGAAAAAAGCAAATTCGGGGATAAGGACTGTTATTGCATCCCATCAGCTTGTATATAATGCATATATGACAGGAACGGATCTGGTTTTGCAACAAAACACGCAACAAAAACAATGGAATAGAGCATTCAGGTTGAGCTAGGTATAATCAGTATCATGACGGACAAGACAATCGGCAAACATGTATTCTTTCGCGGCCTTGCTCTAGTATTGGCGGCGTCTTTCCTTTCCGCCTGCACATCAGGCGCCAATGTCAAGCAAAGCTACCCGGTTGAGCAACGCGGCAGGTATTACCAGAGCAAGGATGACACCCCCATCAAGGGCAAGCTGTTTGGCGAAGATGGCGGCCTGCTCAAAGGCAAGCGAAAAAACCGCGATGGCGGCGGCGGCATTGGCGTAAACGGCTACCTGTGGCGCGCCTCGCTTGATACCGTCTCTTTCATGCCGCTGAAATCCGCCGATCCGTTTGGCGGCGTTATCATCACGGACTGGTATATCTCGGAAAAAACACCCAATGAGCGGCTAAAACTCACCGTCTATATTCTAGACCGGCGGCTGCGTGCCGATGCTGTTCGCGTTTCGGTTTTCAAGCAGCGCCGCAGAGGTGGATGGCGTGATACGCCGGTAGGCAAAGACACCGCCCGCAAGATCGAAAACCAGATTCTGACCCGCGCAAGGCAACTGCGTATTTCGCATCTCGACTAATTTTTATAGCTTAAGGGGCTGATCACTTGATATCTGAGCGTTACAACGCCCGCAAATGCGAGCTGCACTGGCAATCTGTGTGGGAACAAAATTCAGTTTTTCAAGCCGCTGAAGATCCGGCAAAACCGAAATATTACGTCCTGGAAATGTTTCCCTACCCGTCGGGACGAATCCATATGGGCCATGTGCGCAATTACGCCATGGGAGATGTGGTCGCCAGATACAAACGCGCCAGGGGCTTTAACGTTTTGCATCCCATGGGCTGGGATGCCTTTGGCATGCCGGCTGAAAATGCCGCCATGGAACGCGGCGTCCATCCGGGAGAGTGGACCTACTCCAATATTGACGCCATGCGAACCCAGCTCAAGCATATGGGCCTCTCGCTCGATTGGTCGCGCGAATTTGCTACCTGCGATCCGGAATATTACCGCCATGAACAGGCCATGTTTATTGATTTTCTTGCCATGGGCCTGGCTTACAGAAAAAAATCGCGGGTGAACTGGGATCCGGTTGACAATACCGTACTTGCCAATGAGCAGGTTATTGACGGCCGCGGCTGGCGTTCCGGTGCTCCGGTGGAGCAGCGCGATCTTTCACAATGGTTCCTCAAGATCACCGATTATGCCGAAGATCTGCTTGAATCTCTGGATGGACTGGAAAGATGGCCGGAAAAAGTCCGCGCCATGCAAAGGAACTGGATCGGCAAATCCCGGGGCCTTCTGGTCCGCTTTGCCTTTTCGCCCGATAAGCGCCTGAAATCCGGCCAGAGCCTTGATGTTTACACCACCCGGCCCGATACGCTCTTTGGCGCCAGCTTCTGCGCCCTCTCGCCGGAACACCCAATCAGCAAATCTCTTGCCGCCGGCAATCCGGATCTGGCTGCCTTTATCCGTGAATGCCAGCAACTGGGAACAAGCGAGGAGGAAATCGAGAAGGCGGAAAAACGCGGCTTTGATACCGGCCTTAAGGTTCTTCATCCGTTTGACTCAAACTGGCAGCTTCCTGTTTATGTCGCCAATTTCATTTTGATGGATTATGGCACCGGCGCCATTTTCGGCTGTCCGGCCCACGACCAGCGCGATCTTGATTTTGCCAATGCCTATAAACTCGATGTTGTCCCTGTTGTGATCCCCGAAGACGCCGACCCCGCCACATTCACGATTGAAAACGAGGCCTATACCGGCCCCGGGAAAATTGCCAATTCAAAATTCCTTGACGGTCTGAGCGTTAACGAGGCGATGGATGTTGTAGCCGCCAAGCTGGAGAAAAGAGGCACAGGAGAGCGCCAGACTCATTATCGCCTGCGGGACTGGGGGGTCTCGCGCCAACGCTATTGGGGATGCCCGATCCCGATAATTTATTGTGAAAATTGCGGGACAGTGCCGGTGCCAAAGGCTGAACTTCCAGTGCGTCTGCCCAAGGATGTAAGTTTCGACAAACCGGGCAATCCGCTCGAATCCCATCCAGACTGGAAATATGTCAAATGCCCGCAATGCGGCCGGGACGCTCTTCGCGAAACTGACACCTTCGACACCTTCATTGATTCATCTTGGTATTTTGCCAGATTTTGCGCCCCCCGTTCCTCCAATCCCACGGAAACGCAAGCCACCGATTACTGGCTACCGGTTGATCAGTATATCGGCGGTATTGAGCATGCCATCCTGCATCTTCTTTATTCGCGCTTTTACACCCGCGCCATGCACAAGACCGGCCATATCAATATCGATGAGCCTTTTGGTGGCCTGTTTACCCAGGGCATGGTCATCCACGAAACCTACCGGACGCCGGAGGGCAACTGGCTCACCCCCGATGAAGTCAAAATCACCGGCGAGGGGGAAACCCGGTCGGCAATTCAGATTGAAACCGGCCAAAAGATCATAATAGGCCCCATCGAAAAAATGTCAAAATCACGCCGCAATACGGTTGATCCGGCCCGGATTATCGAACATTACGGCGCCGATACCGCCCGCTGGTTCATGCTTTCTGACTCGCCTCCCGAGCGCGATATCGAGTGGACCGATGCTGGCATAGAAGGTTCATCGCGCTTTGTGCAAAGATTATGGCGAACCCTGCAACAGGGCCTGCTGATCATATCCCCCATCGCGGCGCCAAAACCGGATCGTTTTGGCGCCGAATCGAATTTGCTCAGAAAAGCCACCCACCGCACTCTGGCGGCGGTCAGCGCGGATATTGAAACTTTAAGATTTAACCGCGCCGTTGCCCGTATCTATGAATTTACCAATACCATTGTCGCAGCCGTTTCCACAGCAGATGCGCATAAAGATAGCGGTTTTGCCTGGGCATTAAGAGAAGCCTTGCAATATCTTACCTGCATGATCGGTCCGATGATGCCGCATCTTGGCGAAGAATGCTGGTCTGCCCTTGGTCAGGAAACACTTCTGGCCAATGCAAGCTGGCCGCAAATCGAGCAGGATTTGCTGGAGGATGACACGGTCACCATTGCGGTTCAGATCAATGGCAAAAGGCGCGGTGAAATCACCTATCCCCGCGGCAGTTCCAATGATGTGATCGAATCCCTTGCCTTGAAGCTGGACAGCGTCAGCCGGACATTGCAAAGTAAAGAAGTGCGAAAAATTATTATCGTACCGGAAAGAATCGTCAATGTGGTCATCTAGAAAAATCAACAATCTCCTGATCGGTTTTCTGATTATTGGTGGTTTTTCATATCTTTCCGCCTGCGGCTTCCGCCCCCTTTACGGCAACGCGGCAAACTCGAAGCCGGTCAAAAGCGCTCTGGCGTCAATATCGGTTGAAGAGCCCAAAACCCGGTTGCAGCAGGTGATCAGAAATCATCTTGTCTATCTGCTTCTCACAGATGAAGCGGTCCCGGCCCGTTACAAACTCAAATTTACCGCAACCGAGCAGGAAACCAATGTTCTGGTTCAGCGCTCAACCCAAGTTGACCGGCAGATTTATCAGATCGATATCAAGTTTGAACTTTTTGATCTCAGCCGCCCGGACAGCAAGGTACCGGTCTATAAAGGAACGGATGTGGTAAAACTCTCCTACACCCGCACCGCTTCTGAATTCAATAATATACGCACCAGGAAAAGCGCTTCGGAGAGAGCCGGCAAAAGAGCGGCGGAGAACCTCCATATCAGGCTGGCGGCCTGGTTTGCCCGCAACACCGCATCCTGATATCCATTATTTTGTGAATGCGACTTATTAAAATTTATCATGACGGTTCTTAAAGGCAAACAGATCCAATCCTTCCTCGCCAGTCCGGATCCGGGTATCAGCGGGATATTGATATATGGTCCAGACCGGGGCAGGGTCAGGGAACGGGCCAGGCAGATCGTGACATCCGTCCTTGGGGAAGAGGATGATCCGTTTTGCCTCACGGAACTGGGTCCGGCAAATTTGTCTTCGGACCCGGCCCTGCTGCGGGACGAATTGATGGCCATTCCGTTTCTGGGCAACAGAAAAATTGTCTGGCTGTGCGGCACGGATAAAAACTCAGAAAATATCATCCGGAAAACCATAAGGGATGAACGCACTCATCAGGCATTACTTGTTATTGAATCACTTGCCCTTAAACCGTCATCGGCGCTGCGAAAGACATTTGAACAATCGCGGCATCTGGTTTCGGTTGCCTGTTTTGAAGATAATGAAAAATCATTGGGGCAGGTTCTTGATGATGAACTGATGCGGATGAATCAGACCATCTCGCCAGAGGCCCGGACGCAGCTCATTTCACAACTGGGATCGGACCGGGCGCTATCGCGCAATGAAATTGAAAAACTGTGTTTATATGCCGGCAAGGGGCAACGGATTGAACTGACCGATATAGAGGCCATTTCAGGTGATACATCCTCCCTGACCATGGACATGATTGCCGATAATGTCGGCAGCGGTAATGTTGATTCTCTTGACAAGGATTATCAGCGCGCCATTTCCAGCGGCATTCAACCCACCTCAATCCTTCTCAACGTGACCCGCCATTTGAGCTGTCTCCACTTTGTCCTGGCAAGTGCGGCGCAGGGCCAGTCACGCCAATCCCTGCTGTTACGCCTGCGGCCACCCGTTCATTTCAAACGCAAGGACGCGTTTGCCCGGCAATTGAACAGATGGAGTGAGCCGCAACTGAGAAAGGCGCTTGGTCTTTTAAGGGAGTCAGAACTCCAGAGCCGCACAGGCCACGCCGATCCGGCGACGCTCGTTAACCGTGCCTTGCTTCAGATCTCGACCCTGGCCTCACCCCGCCGCGGATAACCGGCCGTAATCATGCTAATCTGATCGGGATTAAAACGCATCCGAATCGGGTTTGGTTGTCAGACGGCGGCAAATTTCATCGAGCTGCTCGAGGGTTTTATAAGAAATCCGCATTTCCCCGCCCCTGCTGCCCTTGTGCCGGATATCGACTTTAAGCCCGAGAGCCGTAGTCAGGTCATTTTCCAGTGCAAGCGTATCGGTATCCTTTTGCGCCCTGGGCGTCTTTTTGGTTTTTGCCTTCCCGGGTTCTTTCACCAACCGCTCGGTTTGGCGCACATTCAAACCTTCCTGAACAACCCGCAAGGCATCGGTCTCGGCATCAGCTGAAGCCAGCAGCGCCCGGGCATGCCCGGCGCTGAGAAGACCATCGGTAACAAAATCCTTGATTTTCCCGGGCAGCTTGAGCAGACGCAACGTATTGGTCAGATGCGGCCGGCTTTTGCCGATCGCCCGCGAGAGCTGCTCCTGGGTATAGCCAAACTCGTCAATCAGACGACGATAGCCATTGGCCTCCTCCATGGCGTTCAAATCGGTTCTTTGCACATTTTCTATGATGGCGATTTCAAGCGCTTCGGCATCAGAGACATCGCGGCGAATAACGGGCACTTCATGCAACTGCGCGTGTTGCGCCGCCCGCCAGCGCCGCTCGCCGGCGATAATTTCAAAATTCTTGTCGGAACCGGGCGCGCGCCGCACCACAATCGGCTGTAACAAACCCTTTTCCCGGATCGAGTCCGCCAGCTCCTCGATATCCTCGGGATTGAAATTCTTTCTGGGATTGAGGCTGTTGGGTACGATAAATTCGATAGGCACGCTCCGCAAACCTCTGGCGCGCTCCACGCTCTCATCTTCAGCATAATCATCGCCAAGCAGCGCCGCAAGGCCGCGGCCCAGTCTGTCTTTTACATGTTCATTAGCCATTTGTTTTATCCTACAGCCTCAGCGGCGAATATATCGTGCCGGACATGAATCGATCTGCCGGAATAAACCGGCACTAAGATTTCCTCACGCCGCGCGCAGCGTTTTCTCCCGCTGGATAATTTCCGAGGCCAATTTGATATAGGCCTGTGAACCGGTACAGGTATGATCATAAAGCAGCGCCGGCTTACCGTATGACGGCGCCTCTGAAATTCTGACATTACGCGGTATAACCGTTTTATAAACCTTGTCCCCCAGATAGGCCCTGACATCATCTGCCACCTGCCCCGAAAGATTATTTCGCTTATCAAACATTGTCAGGATGATGCCATGAATATCCAGATCGGGGTTCAGGGTATTGCGCACGCGCTCCACCGTGCGCAACAGCTGGCTCAAACCCTCCAGGGCAAAGAACTCGCATTGAAGCGGAACCAGAACCGAGCTCGCCGCCGCCAGTGCATTGATGGTGAGCAAATTGAGCGAAGGCGGGCAGTCAACCAGAATATATGAGTAGTTACGTTCATGAATCGAATTCGCCTTGCCTTCAACCAGCCGGGCTATGGCGTCTTTAAGGCGATAAGTCCGCCGCGCCGCCTCCGAAAGCTCCAGCTCCGCGCCGAGCAAATCCAGAGTGGAGGGGGCAACATGCAAACGCGGTATGCCCGTCTCGACAATTGCCTGCGACAGCGGCTTTCTGCCCATCATGACATCATAAGTTGAATGTTTGCGTTTTGATCTGTCAAGACCAAGCCCGGTACTGGCGTTCCCCTGCGGATCAAGATCAATGATCAGTACATTTTCTTCAACAGCGGCGAGCGCCGTCCCCAGATTGATCGCCGTTGTCGTCTTGCCAACACCGCCCTTTTGATTGGCCAGAGTCAGTATTCTGGGGGTTTTGGCCGTTTTGCGGCGAAGCTTTCCCAAATTAAACATGATGTTCTTTTCCGGATCTTGCATGGATATCACTCACGACCAGAATTTTCCCGTTTGGATCCGTCCGGCTTGGGTGAATTTGAGCCGTAATATTCCAACATTTAGAGGCCCGGGTCAATTCTTCATCTACATATTGTCCCTTTAGAAACAAACAGCGGCTGTTTATCCCCAGAAAAGGCTGCACAAAACCCAGCAGCTTATCCAAAGGCGCCAGCGCTCTGGCGGTGAGAATATCCACTTTAATCTCACCGGGTCTGAAACTCTCTATCCTGCGGTTTAAAACCTCGACCCTGATATCGGTCACACGGGCCGCCTCACGTAAAAAGGCGCATTTTTTACCATTGCTTTCAATCAGCGTGAATCTGGCATCCGGCCACTCATGAAGCGCCATGGCCAGAATCAGACCAGGAAAACCGGCACCGGACCCGATATCAAGAAATGAAGTGGCCCCGGTCGGAATAAAATCCAGCAATTGCAACGAATCCGCGATATGACGTTGACGCAAGCGTTGTATCTCACCTGCACCGACAAGATTCATGTGACTGTTCCACTTAAAGAGCAATTCGATAAATCGCTCTAGTCTCGCCTCTGTTTCACGTGAAACATCGGGAATCGGGCAGGGCGCATTCCCGGAAGGATTAATTTTCATTTCTGACATGAATCGATCTTTTTCACATACCGTAACAACAAGGTAACAGCCGCCGGAGTCATACCATCAATTCTCGAAGCCTGACCCAGCGTTTGCGGCTGCACCTCAATAAGTTTTCCCCGTATCTCGGACGATAAACCCGATATCTGATTATAATCAATAGCGCCGTCCAAAATCAGGTTCTCCTCCTTGCGAAAGGCATTGATCTCATCCTTTTGCCGTTCAAGATAAACTGAGTATTTAGCATCGATCTGCAATTGCTCCGAGATTACGGGATCAAATTGTTTAATCTGTGGCCAGATACGGCTCAGTTTTTCCCAGCCTATTTCTGGATAAGATAAATATTCAAGCGCTGTCCGCCGAACCCCGTCCATGGCAACCTGGATTCCGAAATGTCTGGCTTCATTGGGCGTCATTGTTAGTTCGGAACATAACCGGCGCGCCGACTTCAGTTTTTCAATTTTCTCCAAATAGCAGACATTCCTGCTATGGCCTATACACCCGGCGGCCATACCTTTGGCGTGAAGCCTCTGATCTGCGTTATCAGCCCTGAGGCTTAACCTGTACTCGGCTCTTGATGTGAACATCCGGTAGGGCTCGGTAATCCCGCGTATAACCATATCATCGATCATAACCCCTATATACGCATCGCCACGATCTAGTATAAACGGCTCCAGTGCCGTGCATAATCTTGCTGCATTGATGCCGGCAACAAGCCCCTGGGCCGCCGCTTCCTCATAGCCTGTTGTGCCGTTAATCTGTCCGGCCAGAAATAATCCCCCGATTTGCTTTGTTTCCAGGGAGTGAAGCAATGATCTGGGATCAATATAGTCATATTCTATCGCGTAACCCGGCCTGAGTATTTTGGCATTCTCCAGACCTGCGATCGTATGAATGAATTCTTGCTGCAGTTTTTGCGGCATGGAGGTCGATATACCGTTGGGATAAACCGTATCATCGTCAAGCCCTTCGGGTTCAAGAAATATCTGATGGCTGGATTTATCGGCAAAACGCAAAACCTTGTCTTCAATAGATGGGCAGTACCTTGGCCCGCGCGATCCGATCTGGCCCGAATATATCGGTGCCGAATCGAGGTTTGATTTAATGATCTCATGTGTATCCGGATTCGTTTGGGTCAAAAAGCAAGAGATTTGCGCCGTGGTGATTTTCCGGGTTAAAAAGGAAAAAGGCACCGGTGGCGTATCGCCCTTTTGTTCTTTCAGAATATCCCAGTTGATACTGCGCCCAGATAATCTTGCCGGCGTTCCGGTTTTCAAACGCCCCAGCGGAAATTGCGCCTCATGAAGCGACTTTGCCAGTCCTAGAGCCGGTTCGGCTCCGAATCGTCCGGCCGGCCATGACTTGTCACCGATATGAATAACACCGCGTAAAAAGGTTCCGGTAGTAAGCACAACACTGCGCGTGGGCAAAAAACATCCATCCTTCAAGCTGATTCCGGTAATGTTAGCGTTCTTGATCTCAAGGTTTTCTGCACTACCTTCAACCAGATCAAGATTTCCAATATCCTGAAGACTCTTCAGCATGGCCTGCCGGTAGAGCTTCCTGTCACTTTGTGCCCGCGGTCCCCTGACGGCTGGTCCCTTTCTCTTGTTCAATATTCTGAATTGAATGCCCGACATATCAGCGACCCGGCCCATCAAACCATCAAGCGCATCAATTTCACGCACCAGATGCCCTTTACCCAGCCCGCCAATGGCCGGATTGCACGACATTTCTCCTATTGTCGCCAGATCATGCGTAATCATGGCCGTCCTGGCGCCAAGCCTCGCTGCAGCTGCAGCGGCCTCGCAGCCGGCCTGGCCACCTCCGACAACCACAACATCGTAGGAATATGCAGATTTCACCGTTATCATTTTCCTATGATTGGCGTTCAAGATTTAATCTTCTGACTGTATAATCTACTGAGAATATCTTTTCGGGGTCGAAATGTTTCACGTGAAACATTATTTTCCAATGCAGAATTCAGCAAAAACCACATCCAGAATCTCCTCAACGCCCACCTTGCCGATGATCACCCCTATTTTATCTATGGCAATTCTGATCATTTCTACTTTCAGGTCGAATTGCTCATCGGTAAATTCCCGAGCCTGTTTTATCGCCTCAACACATTGCTGCAAATATAATTTATGTCTTTGCCTGATGACAACGGAATCTATTCCGCTTTGCAAACCCGCACTGGCTTTTTCAGCCAAATGATTCAGCAATTTCTCAATCCCCTGACCGGTTTTCGCCGATATGTAAAACTCACCTTGTGTTTCTTGCATTTCTCCCAGATCAATTTTATTCCAGACTATCAAGGTCTCAACCTTGTCGAATATTCCATCCAGCGGCATTTTGATTCCGGAGGAAAATCGATCCTTGATATGCAGCACCAGATCAGCTTTGCTGATTTCGCTAACCGCCCGCTTGATGCCCTCCTTTTCAATATCCTCCTTGCTCTTTCTCAAACCTGCTGTATCACTGACAAGTACTGGCATTCCCAACAGATCGAGTTGAACCTGCAGGACATCTCGTGTTGTTCCTGGTTGATCGGAAACAATGGCAACGTTCCTTCGCGCCAGAGTATTGAGCAAAGTTGATTTTCCGGCATTGACATCCCCCGCCAGAACAATACGAAAGCCGCTTCTTAATCTCTCACCATGAATCGCCGTGTTAAGCGATTGCTCTATCTCATCGGTAAGATGTTGTAATTTCGTATCAATTTTGGCGTTCAAATCATCACTCAGTTCTTCTTCTGAAAAATCTATGCTGGCTTCCATAAAGGCCAGTAAACTTTTTAAATCCTCGCGCCATATGCCATATTGCCGGCTCCCAAAGCCCTGATAGTGTTTTAACGCCAGTTCAATTTGCGATTCGGTTTCCGCATGGATAAGATCCGAAAGCGCTTCTATCTCCGTTAAATCCATTTTTTGATTTAAAAAGGCCCGCCGGGTGAATACTCCCGGATCAGCGGGAACCAATCCTTCATATTTCATCAACTCGGTGAACAAAAGACGCGTCACCGCCAAACTGCCATGAACATGAAATTCAACAACATCTTCACCCGTATAGCTGGACGGAGCCGGAAACCACAAAACCAGCGCTTCATCAATGATTTTATCCGACCCATACCGGCGAAGATTCCTCAACGCGGCATATCTCGGCTTCGGAACACCGCCCGTCATTCCGGTTAAAACCTGCCGGCAATGAGGCCCAGAGAGCCTGACAACGTGAATTCCGGCCACACCCTTTCCCGAAGCAACGGCAAAAACCGTCTTGCCTTCTTGTGCTCCTATGATCATTCTGCTCTCTTGTTCTGCCTATTCAAACCGGTATCATTACGCTTGTGAATCAAAGTCAATTTATTTAGATCGTTTCTAAATAATATTGAATTAGGCCAATTCCTGCATATGTTAGTGCAGTATCTGTGTTTAACCGAAGGAAATCAAAATGGGAATTGAAATTGATATAGCCTGTCCCGATCGAACATTCATGGGCTATCTTTCCATGCCCGAACATAAAGTCGGACCCGGCGTTGTTCTCCTTCATGACAAATTTGGTATTGATGCCGTTCTTCGCTCCAGAGCCGATGTCCTGTCCCGGAGGCTTAATGTCTTTGTCCTTGTCCCGGATTTGTTCTGGCGCCAGCAGCCTTGTGTAAACCTGAATGCCTTATCGGAGAAAGATCAGGTAAAGGCCAACACATTGCAAAACAACTTTGATTTTGAAACCGGAAGTACGGATACACACGATTCCATAATCGCCCTGCGCGAGATCGGGGGTTGCACCGGCCGCGTCGGCATTCTTGGATACGGCCTTGGCGGCCGCCTTGCGTTTATGGCCTCGGCCCGCAGCGATATAAATGCCTCTGTCAGCTATTACGGCACCGGAATCGAAAAACATCTTGCCGAGGCCATCAAGATAACAAATCCTCTTCTGCTGCACTTTGCCGCCAAAGACGAGCCCGGCGGCAGTGCTACCAGAGAGAATATCCTCACATCGCTAAAAGACTATTTTATGATTACCCATCATATTTATCACGATTGCCGCCATGGTTTTGCCCGCCCCGGCATTTCAGTATTTGATGCTGAAAATGCCCGGCTTGCCGACAAGCGCTCGGAAGAGTTTCTCGCCGCCAATCTGGCTTTTTAATATTTTTTTTCATCACCGAAAATCGTCCGGTACTGTACTATCACGGTGATTACGCGCTCGAATCGAATTTACAACCTTTCTGCAACATATCAGTACTGGTCTATGTGTTCATCGAGTCGAAAAATTCTTTGTTGTTTTTGGTCTGGGAGAGTTTATCGAGCAGGAACTCAATGGCGTCAACCGTTCCCATCGGATTGAGAATCCGCCGCAGGACATACATCTTCTTCAGAACATCCGCTTCAACGATCAGTTCTTCTTTTCTCGTTCCCGAGCGTAAAATATCCATCGACGGGAAAACCCGTTTATCGGCGCATTTGCGGTCCAGTATAATTTCCGAGTTGCCGGTCCCCTTGAATTCTTCGAAAATCACCTCGTCCATACGGCTGCCGGTATCGATAAGCGCTGTTGAGACGATAGTCAGTGATCCGCCTTCCTCGATGTTTCGCGCCGCGCCAAAAAAGCGTTTTGGTCTTTGCAGCGCATTGGCGTCCACACCGCCCGTGAGCACTTTTCCCGATGACGGCACCACTGTATTATAAGCCCGTCCCAGCCTGGTGATTGAGTCCAGCAAGATGACAACATCGCGCCCATGCTCCACCAGACGCTTTGCTTTTTCGATCACCATCTCCGCCACCTGCACATGCCGTGTCGCCGGTTCATCAAATGTCGAGCTGACAACCTCGCCCATAACCGAGCGCTGCATATCCGTGACCTCTTCTGGTCGTTCATCGATAAGAAGAACGATCAGATAGCATTCAGGATGATTTCTGGTCACGCTATGGGCGATATTTTGCAGCAAAACCGTTTTGCCGGTTCGCGGCGGGGCAACTATAAGAGCGCGCTGCCCCTTGCCAAGCGGCGCAACAATATCAATAACCCGCGAACTTCTGTCTTTTAGCTCCGGATCATCAACTTCCATATACAAACGTTCATCAGGATAAAGCGGCGTAAGATTATCGAAATGAATTTTGTGGCGCGCTTTTTCCTTATCATCAAAGTTGATCTTATTCACCTGCAGCAGGGCAAAATACCGCTCGCCTTCACGTGGCGACCGTATAGGCCCCTCGATGGTATCACCGGTTTTGAGATTAAATTTCCTGATCTG
Organism: Alphaproteobacteria bacterium; assembly: GCA_024275895.1. GTDB lineage: Bacteria > Pseudomonadota > Alphaproteobacteria > Rhizobiales > BM303 > BM303. The sequence goes on from JAJRYE010000086.1 coordinate 18,962, forward strand.
CGAGGGCGAGACATAAATGTCATCAGGCCCCGGGAGATAATTGGCATCGGGTGAGCGCAAAAATCCAAATCCGTCCTGCAACACCTCGACCACGCCTTCACCTATTATTTCAATTCTTTTTTCCGCCAGTTCCTTCAGGATCGCGAACATCAATTCTTGTTTTAACAACGCACTGGCGTTTTCAACATCTTGTTCTTCAGCGAATATCAACAGCTCTGTTGGCGATTTCTCTTTAAGATCCTGTAATTTGATCTGTTCCATAAAATCAGCTCCTCTTCATCCGCTCTGGTTCACAATCGCAATGCTGTGAATACCGCTCTGCACTCTGGATGGATATTAGATAAGATATAGTCTTGGAAAAAAGGACATCTCCCGCGGACGCGGTGCCTCGATTGATAACAGATTGTTTCAGGCCTGAAAAGCCATCAATCCTTAAAAAGGTCTCACAATGACCAAAATCACAATGACGATCATGAGCAGTGTCGGAATTTCGTTTATATACCGGAAAAATTTTTCCGAATGTTGATTCCGGTTTTTTTGAAATAATGTAACTTGTTTTCCCAGATAAAAATGGAATATTGTAATCAAAACAACAAGAACAATCTTGATATGAAACCAGATATCAGTTTGGAAATCAATAATACCCGGAGTTAACAGACATAATAATCCAAATAACCACATTAAAAATAATGCTGGATGCATAATATAATTGTATAATTTATATTCCATTATTTTAAATTTACCACTGGATAGTTCAGTGTTATCTTTTTGGCTGTGATATACAAATAGTCTTGGAAGATAAAAAATACCGGACATCCATGCAATCATACTTATGACATGCAGTGCCTTGGTCCAAGGATATAGTTCACCTAGAATATCAAACATTTTATAGTCTTATAAGCTCCAGAATCCGTTGGACATTTTCCGGCGGTGTTTCTGGAACCAGACCATGTCCCAGATTGAAAATAAACGGGCCTGAAGAAAGCGTGGCAAGAATATTGTGAACCGCCGCTTCCATTGTCTTTCCCCCCGCGACAACAACCAGCGGATCCAGATTGCCCTGCACCGTGACCTTGTCCTGCAAATGATCCCGGGCCCAGCCACATTGCATGGATGTGTCAATTGACACCGCGTCCACGCCCGTAGCCTCGACATAGGAAATATAAAGCTCTCCGCTTCCTTTTGGAAAACCGATGATCGGCACATCCGGGTGAACCGCCTTTACCCCCTGGACAATACGTTTCATAGGCAAAAGACACCATTTGTAAAACTCGTCCGGCGGCAGATTTCCGGCCCAGCTGTCAAAAACCTGCAAAACCTCTGCCCCGGCCTCGATTTGCCGCCGAAGATAAAGGATTGAAGCCTCAACCAACATATCAATCAGTTGTCCAAATGCCTCTTCATCCCTGTAGGCCCACAACCTGGCCTCTTTTTGATCCGGAGAGCCCCGTCCCCCCACCATATAACTCGCGACAGTCCACGGGGCGCCGCAAAACCCGATAAGCGCGGTTTCCCCAGGCAATTGCTCCGCAACTCTCTCCAGCGCCTCAAAAACCGGTTCAAGATGATTGAGAAAGCCGTTGGGATTTAATGTTTGCAGTCCTGATTTTTCCCGGATCGCATCCAGAACCGGCCCCTCACCGGTTTTAAAAGCAACCTTCTGGCCCAGTGCATCGGGAATAACGAGAATATCGGAAAAAATGATGGCGGCATCAAAGTGATATCGTCTGATCGGCTGAAGGGTAACCTCTGCCGCCAGAACGGGCGAATAACAAAGATTAAGAAAGTCGCCGGCCTCCTTCCTTACTGCCATATACTCGGGAAGATAGCGCCCGGCCTGCCGCATCATCCATACAGGGGGAACTTCAAGAATCTCTCCCTTTAACGCTTGTAGGAACGGCTTGTTTTTCATGTTGGTTTTCACTTGTTTGTCTTCATACAAAGTCATTTAATGTCTCTTATATCTTTTTAGTATTGTTTTTTAAGGCGACCAAACCTGTGGATAAAAAACTATCCACATAAAATTCACAACTCATGTGATCTCAATCTGTAAAACCGCTCATCCAATACCGCGCTGACCACGCTCAGATAACACACTATTTATCAAGCCGATAGAAATTTCATTTCCCAACTGCAATTGGCAAAAATTCTTGATGTGGATCAAAGCCTGAAATCCGATCTGAATTTATCCTCCTCACACTGTCTTTTTTAACAGGACTCTTTCTGTTAACTATCATGTTAACGAATCTTAACGAAAAGTTAACATCAGATTGTCCTTTGCGGTTATCAAGAATCTATCCACAGGAATCTCAACGGATTTTTCCTCATGAAAAAGTTTTTTCATCTCCATCTGATATCAGATGCTACCGGTGAAACACTCAATACGATAGCCAATTCCGTCACGGTTCAGTTTCCATCCGTTCAGCCAATCCAGCATCTTTACGCACTCGTTCGTACCGAGGATGATCTGGCCGGTGTCGTCCGTGAAATTGAATCGGCGCCGGGGATTGTTTTTTATACCATCGTGGATAAGGATATCCGCAATATCCTGATCACGGCCTGTGAGCGCATGAATATCCCGGCAATTGCTGTTCTCGATCATACATTTTCGGCCCTGAGAAGTTATCTCGGTGCCGAATCAAAACCTAAAATCGGTGGCCAGCACAGAACAAATGAGGATTATTTCAACCGTATCGAGGCACTAACCTTTTCCATGTCCCATGATGACGGCCAAATGATTTCAGATATTGATTCTGCCGATATTGTTCTGATCGGCGTCAGCCGCACCTCCAAAACCCCGACATCAATCTATCTTGCCAACCGCGGCTATAAAACGGCCAATATTCCCCTCGTCAATGACATCGCCCTGCCCGAACCCCTTTACAAGGCCTCCCGTCCTCTCATCGTTTGTCTGATCGCCAGCCCTGACTATATTGTTCAGATCCGAAAAAACCGCATGAAATCACTCAATGTCGCCAATGAAACTTCCTATATAGACAAGCAGGCCGTTATCCGAGAAATCAGAAATTCACGCGAAATCGCCGCGCTGAATGACTGGCCGGTGGTGGATGTCACCCGCCGTTCCATTGAGGAATCAGCCGCTACGATTCTTAATATTTATCATGCCAGGTCTCAGGACTGACAAAACAAATGCAAACAATATCCCATCTCGTCATTCTGGCCTCGGCAAGCCGAATTCGCGCGGCCCTGCTTGAAAAAGTCGGTCTGCAATTCAGCGTTCATCCGGCTGATATTAATGAGGATCTAATCCAGGACCGCTATCTGACCATTCCCGGCCCGCCATTGAATGAACTGGCGCTAAAGCTGAGCGAAGAAAAAGCAAGGGCGGTCAGCCCGATCTACCCCGGCCGCCATATTATCGGCGCCGACCAGCTTCTGGTTTTGAAGGATGAAATTTTCAGCAAACCGGAAACAATGGCAAAAGCCAAAACCCAGCTCTTGCAGCTTCGTGGCCAAACCCACCACCTGATCAGTGCAGTGAGTGTTGTTCTGGACGGTGAAATCCTCTGGTCCCATGCCGGCCGGGTGGATATGCATATGCGCGCTTTTTCAGAGGCCTTCCTGGCCCGGTATCTGGAAAACTGCGGCCACGAAGTTGTAAATTGTGTCGGGGGGTATCAGCTTGAAGGCATGGGGGCGCAGCTTTTTGAAGCCGTGAAGGGTGACTATTTCACTGTTCTGGGATTGCCGCTAATCCCGCTTCTTGCATTTTTACGAACCCGAAAAATACTTGTTCCATGACTATGAAATCACCAAAAGCCTTTGTCGCCGGGTGGCCGATTGATCACTCGCGCTCACCGCTCATTCATCAGTACTGGCTCAAAACCTACAATATCAGCGGTGAATACAAAAAAAAGGCTATCGCTCCCGATAAATTCGCTGCCGGGTTCCTGCAACTGCGCGACAAGGGCTATTGCGGCGGGAATATCACTATCCCCCATAAGGTCCGGGTCATGAAGCTGGTAGATGAAACCGATGTCATGGCGAGAAAAATCGGCGCCGTGAACACGATCTGCTTTCATGATGATAAAATCATAGGCTCCAACACGGATGGATACGGCTTTATAACCAATTTGCAAGCCTGCGCGCCACAATGGTCCTGCCGCAATTCTCATGCCGTAATACTCGGCGCGGGCGGCGCTGCCCGCGCCGTTATTGCCGTTTTGCTCTCGAGAGGGGCACAACAGATTATCCTTTGCAACCGCACGCTGGAAAAGGCGACAGAGCTCAAAGCCCGCTTCGGCGAGCGCATTGAGGTCTGTGGCTGGGAACGGCGCGCCCAAATTCTGACGGAAACCGATCTTCTGGTGAATACCACATCACTTGGAATGATCGGCAAACCCAGGCTGGATATTGATATCGGCGGATTGAATGAAAAGGCGATTGTTGCCGATCTGGTTTATACCCCGCTTGAAACCCGGCTTCTTCATACCGCACGCCGGAACGGGCATACCATCGCCGATGGTCTTGGCATGTTGCTGTATCAGGCGGTGCCCGGTTTTGAAATCTGGTTTGGCCGGCGTCCGCAAGTCACCGCTGAGCTGCGCGATCTCGTCATTGACGATCTGGCCAAAAGAACATGATAACAATTGGCCTGACCGGCTCCATCGGCATGGGCAAAAGTGAAACTGCGCGCATGTTTGCAAAGCTGGGCGTACCGGTCCTTGATTCGGATCAGATCGTTCACCGTTTATACGCAAAGGGAGGCCGGGCGGTGAAGCCCGTTTCCGAAGCCTTCCCGGCAAGTCTGGTTTCCGGCGCCATTGACCGGAAAATTCTGGCAAATCTTGTGCTCGGTAACGCTGTGGCCCTGAACAGGCTCGAAACTATCGTCCATCCTTTGGTGCGCGAGACGCAAAACCGGTTTATCGATAAGATGCGGCAACAAGGGGCAAAATTCATTATTCTGGAAATCCCGCTGCTGTTTGAAACCGGCGCTGATAAATGGCTTGATAAAACCATTGTGGTCAGCGCCGGGGCTGATATTCAGCGCGCCCGGGTTCTTGCCCGTCCGCAAATGAACCTTGAAAAATTCAGCAATATCCTTCGCCGTCAGATGCCGGATGAGGAAAAATGCCACCGGGCCGATATCGTGATAGACACATCAACCGGTCTGGAAACAACGTTTGCGAGAGTCAGGCAGATTGTCCGGGGCCTTGGTGGCCGGGGAGGTGAGACAGACCATGCGTGAAATTATCCTTGATACGGAAACAACAGGACTTGATCCGGCCAGAGGCGACCGGGTTGTCGAGATCGGGTGTATCGAACTTGAAAACCATCTGGCGACCGGGAGAGTTCATCATGTCTATATCAATCCTGAACGCGACATGCCCGAAGCGGCTTTTCGCGTTCACGGCCTCTCGCAGGACATGCTGCGGGATAAACCGGTATTCGCCGCCATCGCCGCCGAATTTCTTGAATTTATAGCCGATGCTCCGCTGGTTATCCATAACGCCTCATTTGATATCGGCTTTTTGAATGCCGAACTGGAGCGGGCCGGTCACGAGCCGATTGACGCCGGGCGCGCTATCGACACCCTTGAAATGGCACGTAAAAAGCATCCCTTCGGCCCCAATTCACTTGATGCGCTGTGCCGCCGCTACGGCATTGACAATTCCGCCCGCCAACTCCACGGCGCCTTGCTTGATTGTGAGTTGCTCGCCGAGGTCTATCTGGAACTTATCGGCGGCCGCCAGCCCGCTCTGACCCTGGAGCCCAACAAACCGGCCGCAAGGCAAGCGCAAAAAACCCGGCGCAGAAAAACTCTCAAACGGCCCCGGCCGCTAGGCGCGCGTCTGAACCAGAAAGAAGCTTCGGCGCATCATGAACTCACCAAAACCCTTGGTGAAAACGCCATCTGGAATATATATTTCAAGACATAATCCGGCCCCGAAACAACCTGTATTTGCGGTTATACACACGGGCGGTTTCCGGTCCGGAATAAAAAGGCCGGTGAGGGAAACTTAAGATTCCGCCTCGGCTTCGGGCTGCATCACGCGATCCTGATACAGACGTGCAAAATCAATCGGATCCAGCATCAGCGGCGGGAAACCTCCGTTGCGCGTCGCATCCGAAATAATCTGGCGGGCAAAGGGAAACAGCAATCTGGGACCTTCGATCAAAACAACGGGTTGCAGGTTTTCCGGCGGAATATTGCGGAAGGAAAAAACCCCGCCATAATGAAGCTCAATGGCGAACACTGCGGAATCATTTGCCTCCGCCTTGGCTTCGATCATCAGATCAACTTCAAAATCCTGCATATCCTCGCCCAGCGGCGTGGCATTCACATTAACCGAAACACTGATTTGCGGCTGCACCGCCTGGTCCTGAAGAACCATTGGCGCGTTGGGGTTTTCAAAAGAAAAATCTTTCAAATACTGAACCAGAACCTGAATTGAGGGCTCGCTTTCCCCGCCTGCGGCTCCATTGCCGCCCGCTGCCGTCCCGGTATCCTTCGTATCGTCATTCGCCATTTAAATATCCTCATAAAATCCGCTTGCCCGCTTTCGCTAACAATATTGGCGCAAGAGATCAAGTCATGGATTTTTCTTATTCCGCCACGGCGAGGCCGGGTTGGGCGGGCCGGACGGGATATCCTCCACCTCAAATTCACCCTCTATGAAACCGTCTTCACGGGTTAAAGCCGCATCATCATGCGCATACACCGCTGAACCGGTTTCAAAATGCGAATATGTGAACGATCCTGATTTTGTTGCCAGCGACCATAAATAGCGCGCGATAAAAAGGCGCACGGGCGCGATAAGCAACAAAAACCCGAGCGCATCGGTGATAAAGCCCGGGGTGAGCAAAAAGGCGCCGGCAATCATCAGGAAAATCCCGTGGATGGCCGAATCCACTGGCAGGCGGTTCTGCGCCATGGCCTCTTGCGCCTGCATAAAGGTCCGCACCCCCTGATGCTGCAACATGAACACCCCCAGCACCGCCGTGAGAAAAACAAGCGCAATCGTCGCGACAACACCGATCTCGCCGCCGATTTTTATCAAAAGCGCGATTTCAGCAGCCGGAACGCCGATCAGCACCGCAAGGGCAAGAAAAAAATACATATCGCAACACTCTTTCACTTCAAATGAAGATTTGCGCCAACTCCGGGCTCGCAACTTCAGAGGACTTATCTTATATTGGTATTGTCAGTTGTAATAAAACCACCTCGCTCGACGATTCTTGAAAAACCTGTTGCAAAGAGCCTGAACATCCGATGCAAGAAATATTCGATCCTTTCAATCTGATCATCATTGCGATTGCAGTTGTGATATTTTTACGTCTGCGGAATGTGCTGGGCCGCCGCGATGGTCATGAAAACCGTCCCCTGGACCCCTTTACCCGAACCGATAAGCCAGATGGCGATGAGAAGGGAAGCAGTAACGTTATCCCGCTGCCGACCAGTTCGCCGGCCGGCCGCGAGACTGATAAATCCGCCAAGGACGGGCCCTCGCCGTGGAACGGGGCCGGTGCGGAGGATACGCCGCTGAACCGGACCTTGCGCCAAATTGCTCAGGCGGACCCGGAGTTTGAGCCGGAAAAGTTCCTTGACGGCGCCAAAATGGCTTATGAAATGATTGTGCAGGCTTTCACGCAAAGCGATCTGGAAACACTGAAAAACCTGCTTTCGAGAGAAGTCTATGCCGGTTTTGAAAGCTCGATCCACGACCGTGAAAAACAGGGCGCCGTTATGCAGACCGAATTCATCGGCATTGATTCGGCCGATATTGTCGATGCGGAAAAAAATGGCAATGAAGTGCGGGTCACGGTTAAGTTTGTCAGTGAACTCATCCAGTTCACAAGCGATAAGGATGGCAAGGTGCTTGAGGGCGAACCTGATGTCGTGCGCGAAGTTGTCGATATCTGGACATTCGGCCGCGATGTGACCTCAAGGGATCCCAACTGGAAACTGGATGCTACGGAATCGGCGAACTGATCCTGTGCGCGGCGCTTTGGCAAGGCTGTTGGCGGGTCTGGCTTTTGTGATTTTCGCGATGGGTGGCGGTGAAACAATGGCGGGGAAGACTTACCGTCTTGAAAAAACATCCTTTTCAGCCCTCAAGGGCTGGAGAGCGGATGCCCATGCAAGGGCTTTTTCCGCTTTCCTGAAATCCTGCGCCCCCAGGCTCGCGCCGTTTGAAACAGAAAGATCGCGGCAAAATCCGAAAAAATCAGGCAAAAACAGATATCTCAAAATCTGCCGCGCCGCCGCAAAGCTTGGTGAAAACCCCGGCAATATTCAGGCCCGCCGCTTTTTTGAAAAATATTTTGCCCCCTATCAGGTCAGTTGGAAGGGGCGTAAAAAGGGCCTCTTCACCGGCTATTATGAGCCCGAATACAAAGGTTCGCGGCAAAAAAGCAAAAAATATTATGTCCCGGTTCTTGCCACGCCGGAAAACCTTGTCTCCATGGTAGGGAAGAAGAAGCCAAAGGGCTTTCCACGCAAACTCACCGCCGCCTTGCGCCATGGCAAAACCCTTAAACCGGTGCCCAGCCGCGCCGGAATAGAAAACGGCGCGCTTGATAAAAGCGCCAGGGTACTGGTCTGGCTGGCGGATCCGGTGGATGCATTTTTTCTTCATATCCAGGGATCAGGCCGCATTATATTGCCCGATGGCAGCACGATGCGTCTAGGTTTTGCCGGGCGCAACGGCCATCCCTACAGCTCGATCGGCAAGGCGCTGCTGGAAAAGGGGATACTGAAATCAAACCAGCTTTCGATGAAATCGGTCCAGAACTGGTTGCGCAGCAACAAAAAGAAGGCACGCAAGATCCTGCACGGGAACAAATCCTATATTTTCTTCCGCGAAATTGAGCTTGATGCCGGCCTTGGCCCCATAGGCGGTGAGGGCGTACCCCTGACAACCGGCCGTTCCCTGGCCATTGACCGGCGCTTTCACGCCTATGGCCTTCCCGTCTGGCTCGATACCCAAATCCCCGGTGAGAATGGTGAAGCCTATACACGCTTTCGCCGTTTGCTTATGGCCCAGGATACCGGCGCCGCCATCAGGGGCGCCATCAGGGGCGATATATTCTTCGGCACTGGTAAGAAAGCGGGTGAAATTGCCGGCCGGGTCAAGGAACCGGGACGCATGTATGTTCTGCTGCCGAAAAAGAGAAAATCATGACACGCCGCAATCGCCGTGATTTATCCTCCGAGGAGCATCAGCTATGGAGCCGGGTCCGGCAAACCGCGACGCCGCTGCATGTGGATATCGCGCGTATCCAAATGGATGGTTTGTCATTCCAGCCTCCGCAAAGCATAAGGGTAAAATCCGAACCTGCCCGTATCCCTGCTCCGGTTGCGACAAAACGGCCAGGCGATAATAACTATCCCGCCGCCTTCGACAGACGCACAAACCGGCGTTTGGGGCGCGGCAGGGAACATATTGACGCAAGGCTTGATCTCCACGGGCAGACGCAAGGCAGCGCCCATCAGGCGCTGCATTCCTTCCTGCATGCATCGCACAGAAAAGGAGCGCGTTTTGTCCTCATCATCACCGGCAAAAGCGGCGTATTGAACCGGTTCGTGCCCCTATGGCTCAATGAGCCGGCCATGCGCGCCCATATCGGCGCCGTTTCTCCCGCAAGCCCGCGCCACGGCGGCCACGGCGCGCTTTATGTGCGTCTGAAAAGACCCGGTTGATTGGCGTTGAATTTTTTTCCCACCCGGATTTTTTGTTTTCCGCCTGCCCATCCGGGCGTGCGTCCGTTCACGGGCTGGCGCCGGCTTTGCCAGCTTGCCCTGCCACGGAGGGGGAGCGCCGCCCCGGAACCCACAGTTTTCTGTTTCCGCCCACGGCCGCGACTGCGGCCCGGCGCTTATGCACCGTCCCCATGGAGGCCCGCGCGTCAGCGAGGAATAGCCGCGAATGATATAAACCAATACCCGCGAGTGCGGTCCCGAATTGCCGTGAGTGAGATTTAAAGAATAAACTTGGAAAGATCGGCATTCCTGGCCAGATCGCCGATATGGGCCTCGACAAAAGCGGCATCGATAACAAAATGTTCACCGGAGCTGTCAGTGGCGGTAAAGCTGATCTCATCCAGCACCCGCTCCAATACGGTCTGCAAGCGCCGCGCGCCGATATTTTCAACCGATGTATTGACCTCAACCGCGATTGAGGCCAGCGCCTCGATCCCGTCATCGGTAAACTCAAGTTTTACCCCTTCGGTGCCGAGAAGCGCCACATATTGCTTGATCAGCGAGGCTTCGGGCTCGGTCAGGATGCGGATGAAATCTTCCTTGGTCAAAGCGCGCAACTCGACCCGGATCGGCAATCGCCCCTGCAATTAGGGCAGCAGATCGGAGGGTTTGGAGAGATGAAAAGCGCCAGAGGCGACAAACAGGATATGATTGGTTTTCACCGTGCCGTATTTGGTGCTCACAGAGGTACCCTCGATCAGCGGCAGCAGGTCGCGCTGCACCCCTTCGCGGCTGACATCGCCACCGCTGCGTTCGGACCGGGCGCAGATTTTATCCACCTCGTCGAGAAAGACAATGGCGTGATTTTCAACCATGTCGATAGCGGCGCTCACCACTTCGTCATCATCAAGCAGTTTGTCGGATTCTTCCGCCACCAGAACCTTGTGACTCTCAACCACACTCAGCTTGCGGGTTTTGGTGCGCCCGCCCATCATCTTGCCGAACATGTCATTAAGATTGACCATTCCCATCTGCGCTCCGGGCATGCCGGGAATATCAAAGCTCGGCATGGTGGCGGAGCCGGTGTCCTCAACCTCGATCTCGATTTCTTTCTCGTCCAGCTCGCCCGAGCGCAGTTTGACCCGGAAAGCCTCACGGGTTGCCGCGCTGGCATTTTCGCCCACCAATGCGCTCAAAACCCGCTCTTCGGCATGGGCGTGGGCCTTGGCTTCAACCGCCTTGCGTTTGTCCTTGCGGGTCATGGTGATGCCAATCTCGATCAGATCGCGCACAATCTGCTCCACATCGCGCCCGACATAACCAACCTCGGTAAACTTGGTCGCCTCGACTTTCAAAAACGGCGCATTGGCCAGTCTGGCCAGCCGCCGTGAGATTTCCGTCTTGCCGACGCCGGTGGGGCCGATCATCAGGATATTCTTGGGCAGAACCTCCTCGCGCAGCGCATCATCGAGCTGCTGCCGCCGCCAGCGGTTGCGCAGGGCGATGGCGACGGCGCGCTTGGCGTCCTTCTGGCCGATAATATAACGGTCAAGTTCCGAGACGATCTCGCGGGGGGAAAAACTGCTCATGTCAGGAATACTTTCGCAAGTGAATCAATCCTGAGAGGCAAGGCTCTCAACAATGATGTTGTCATTGGTGTAAATACAAATCTCTGCCGCGATTGTCATCGCCTTGCGGGCAATTTCTTCGGCGCTCATACCGCTCCCATCCAGCGCCCTTGCCGCCGCCAGCGCAAACGAGCCGCCCGAACCGATTGCCGCCATGCCGTTTTCCGGCTCCAGCACATCACCGGTGCCGGTGAGAACCAGGGTGGTGGATTTGTCAGCCACGATCATCATGGCCTCAAGGCGGCGCAGATAGCGGTCGGTGCGCCAGTCCTTGGCCAGCTCGACACAGGCGCGCATGAGCTGGTCCGGATATTGATCCAGCTTGGCCTCGAGGCGCTCTAACAGGGTAAAGGCATCCGCCGTGGCCCCGGCAAACCCGGCAATCACCTGCCCCGAGCCCAGCGGGCGCACCTTGCGGGCGCGCGATTTGATAACCGTGTTGCCCAGTGTCACCTGCCCGTCGCCGGCAATGACGACCTGTCCGTCCTTGCGCACCGAAACAATGGTCGTGCCGCGCCATGACGGTGGAGATTGAGAACCGCTCATTTCATTCCTCATGCAAATAAATCTCGTGCTTCGCTGCTCATTTAGGTGTTTTGGAGTGGAAAGAAAAGGTTTTATGAGTAAAGAAGCTGTATCGTGGCGCCGCGCCCTATTGGCGCGGGGGCGGCTTTGCTGTTACAAGAGCGCCTGACAAGCGATCATTTTTTAAGGAGTTGGGAATATGCGCGCCGCCACTGTGGAACGCAAGACGAAAGAGACGCAAATTGCTGTTTCGCTCAATCTGGACGGAACCGGCCAGTATGAGATTGCAACCGGTATCGGGTTTTTTAACCATATGCTGGAGCAACTCTCGCGCCATTCCCTGATTGATCTGAAAGTCAGGGTGAAGGGCGATCTTCATATTGACATGCATCATTCGGTGGAAGATACCGGCATCGCCATGGGCGCGGCGCTCAAAGAGGCGCTGGGCGAGCGCCGCGGTATCCGCCGTTATGCGCAAAGCACCATTCCCATGGATGAATGCCTCACCCGGGCGGCCATTGATCTTTCCGGCCGCCCCTGGCTGGTGTGGAAGGTCAAATTCAGCCGCGATAAAATCGGCGAGTTTGATACCGAGCTTTTCCATGAATGGTTTCAGGCCTTTGCCCAAAATGCCGGGATCACCTTGCACATGGAAAATCTCTACGGTGAAAATGCGCATCATATTGCCGAATCCAGCTTCAAGGCACTCGCCCGCGCCCTGCGCGATGCGGTGGAAATCGATCCGCGCCAGGCCGGTGAAGTGCCCTCGACAAAAGGCACATTGACAGGCCCCGGCGCCTGATCAGGATATTTAACCGCCATGCGCATGTATTCGGTATATTTTCCCTCTGAAGAGGATATGGAAACACGGCTGGAAAAGGCGGTGTTCATCAAGGAGGGGTTTTCCTGGCCTGCCCTGTTTTTCTCATGGGTCTTTCTTGCTCTTCACCGGATGTGGATCGTTCTTGTTATTTTTACGGCACTCACGATCACGGCGGCGGGGCTCTTGCGGCTGTTTGATGCGCCCTCCCAGATCATAACTCTCACTCTGGCGGGGCTCACCTTGATGCTTGCCTTTGAAGCCAATGCACTGCGCGGCTGGAGCCTGTTGCGGCGCGGTTATGAATTTGGCGGCAAGATTTCGGCCGCGAATCTTTTGCAGGCGGAAGAAAAGCTGTATGAAAACGAATTTGCCGCCTGTGAAGCTGCTGATCAGGCAAGGGAGCCGTCATTATGCGAGTCGCCATCATAGATTATGGTTCGGGCAATTTGCGCTCTGCCGCCAAGGCCTTTGAATGGGCCGCCGCCAATAGCGGCGTAAGGGCCAATATCGAGGTCACCAGCGATCCGGAGCAGGTTGCCCTTGGCGACCGTATTGTCCTGCCCGGCGTCGGCGCCTTTGCCGATTGCCGCAACGGGCTTTACGCCATTGCGGGCATGCGTGAAGCTCTGCAAACTCAGGTCATTGAAAAAGGGCGCCCCTTTCTGGGCATTTGCGTCGGCATGCAGCTCATGGCCAGCATCGGGCGCGAACACGCCTCAACCCCGGGATTTGACTGGATAAAGGGTGAAGTGATTAAAATAAAGCCCGATGATCCGGAGCTGAAAGTTCCCCATATGGGCTGGAACACGCTTGAACTAAAACACGATCACCCACTCTTTGCCGGGATTGCCACAGGCAAACAGGGCCTGCACGCCTATTTTGTCCACTCCTATCACATGGAAGTTGAAAACGGTGCTGATTTGCTCAGCACGACCGGCTATGGCGGCCAGATAACTGCGGCTGTTGCCCGCAACAATTATGCCGGTTTGCAATTCCACCCGGAAAAAAGCCAGGCGCTGGGCTTGAAGCTGATTTCAAATTTCCTGCACTGGTCACCTTAAGAAGAAAGCCAATTCCATGATTCTTTTTCCGGCAATCGATTTAAAAGACGGTAAATGCGTGCGCCTCAAACAGGGCGATATGGGCCGCGCAACGGTTTACAATATCGATCCGGGGGCACAGGCGGCGGAGTTTGAAGCTTTGGGATTTTCCTGGTTGCATATCGTTGACCTCAACGGCGCCTTTGCCGGCCGGCCGGTCAACGCCGGTGCGGTGGATCAAATCCTCAAATCCATCGCCATGCCGGTGCAGCTTGGCGGCGGCATACGCGATATGGCCACGATCGAACACTGGCTTGCCCGCGGTGTTACCCGGGTCATACTCGGCACGGCGGCGGTGCGTGAACCTGAACTTGTGCGCGAGGCCTGCAAGGCATTTGCCGGCAGGATTGCCGTTGGCATTGATGCGCGCAAGGGAAATGTCGCGGTGGAGGGCTGGGATGAGGCCTCGGGCATACCGGCGCTTGATCTGGCAAAAAAGTTTGAAGATGCCGGCGTTGCCGCCATTATCTATACCGATATCGACCGCGACGGCGTACTTGCCGGTCTTAATCTCGATATGACGGTAGAGCTTGCCGATACCGTCTCCATACCCGTGATCGCCAGCGGCGGACTGTCCTCGATTGAGGATATCGAAGCCCTGCTTGAACCGCGCTGCGCCGGACTGGAAGGGGCGATCTCGGGCCGCGCCCTTTATAACGGCCGTCTTGATCCCAAAGCCGCCCTTACCCTGATCGAAAGCAGAAAAAATGCTTAAAGCCCGGATTATTCCCTGTCTCGATGTACGCGATGGCCGTGTGGTCAAGGGGGTGAATTTTGTCAATCTGGTGGACGCGGGCGATCCGGTGGAATGCGCCAAGGCCTATGACAAGGCCGGAGCGGATGAGCTGTGCTTTCTTGATATCACCGCCAGCCATGAAAATCGCGGCACCATGCTTGATGTTGTGCGCCGCACGGCGGAGGAATGTTTCATGCCCGTTACCGTGGGTGGCGGGGTGTCCAGGGTCGAGCATGTCCGCGCCCTGCTTCTGGCCGGTGCCGATAAAGTAGCGATCAACACGGCGGCGGTGAACAACCCGGATTTTGTACGTGAAGCGGCGGAAAAATTCGGCTCGCAATGCATCGTGGTGGCCATTGACGCCAAGCAGGTCTCGGGCGAGGGCGAGCCCCTGCGCTGGGAGATTTTCACCCATGGCGGCCGCAAGGCAACCGGTATTGACGCGGTTGAGTTCGCCAAAGAGGTGGTGGAAAAAGGTGCCGGCGAGATTTTGCTCACCTCCATGGACCGCGACGGCACCCGCAAGGGCTTTAATCTGGAGCTTAACCGCGCCATCACCGGGGCGGTAGGGGTACCGGTCATCGCCAGCGGCGGCGTCGGCACTTTGCAGCATCTGGTGGAAGGGGTGCGCGATGGCCATGCCAATGCGGTGCTCGCCGCTTCCATTTTCCATTTTGGTGAATACTCAATCCGTGAAGCCAAGGAATATATGGATAAACAGGACGTTCCGGTAAGGCTGGATTATTGATATGGCTGTTGAAAAAACACCTGCTGCCGCCGAAATTCTCGACCGCCTTGCCGACACCATTGCGCAAAGGGCCGAAGATGCGCCGGAGAACTCCTGGACGGCGCGTCTGCTCGGCAAAGGCATAAATGTCTGCGCCCGCAAACTGGGCGAGGAGGCGATTGAAACCGTAATTGCTGCCTGCGAGAAAGACAAACAGGCGCTGGTCAGCGAATCGGCTGATCTTCTCTATCACTGGCTGGTGCTGTTAAAGGCCTCCAACGTCAACCCGCATGATGTCTATGAGGAACTGCGCCGCCGCGAGGGGCGCTCCGGCATTGAGGAAAAAGCCTCGCGCTCAGGATAGATCAACCTGCGTTCAAGAGGAATCATTTGAATGCAGGCAAGTTGATCGGCATAAACGAATCAGAGCACGGTTTTGATTCCATCAAAACATAGCGTGCTCTGGCGCGCCAATATGGACAGGTTGAATGCCCAATAGCATAATTTCCCCTTATCAGGATTTCACCAAGAGCGAATGGGCGCGTATGCGCAAGGATACGCCGCTCACCCTGACCGAATCCGAGCTCGTCCATCTGCGTGGTCTCAATGAACCGGTATCCATGGACGAGGTTGTGCAGATTTACCTCCCCCTCTCGCGTCTGCTTAACCTTTATGTCTCGGCCACCCAGGGATTGTTTCAGGCCACAACCGAGTTTTTGGGCCGCAAGGGCAATGTCAAAACCCCCTATATTATCGGCATGGCCGGGTCGGTGGCCGTCGGCAAGAGCACCTTTGCGCGGATTTTGCGCCATCTTCTCGCCCGCTGGCCGCATCATCCCAAGGTTGATCTTGTTGCCACTGATGGGTTTTTATGGCCCAATGCGGTTCTGGAAGAGCGCGGATTAATGTCACGCAAGGGCTTTCCAATCAGTTTTGATCGCCCGCGCCTGCTGCAGTTTCTGTCCGATATCAAGGCCGGCAAGCGTCATGTTACGGCTCCGGTCTATTCCCATGTCGCCTATGATGTTCTTCCTGATCGCGAGATCGTCATAGACCTGCCTGATATCCTGATCATTGAAGGGCTGAATGTCCTGCGCCCCGGCAAATTGCCCAAGGATGGCGAGGCGATCCCTTATGTTTCCGATTTCTTTGACTTTTCTATCTTCATCGATGCTGATGAGAGCGTTATTCATGACTGGTATATTGAGCGATTCCTGAAACTGCGCCGCACCGCCTTTCGCGATCCGGCGTCCTACTTTCACAAATATGCCCATTTGAGCGATGAGGACACCACCAAGATAGGCGAGGCTATCTGGCGTGATATCAACCGCGCCAATCTGCGCAAAAACATCCTCCCCACCCGCCAACGCGCCGATCTCATTCTGCGCAAAGGTGCCGATCATGCCATTGAAAAGGTCAAGCTGCGCAAGCTTTAGGCTTTTCTTGCCCGCTATCCACGGAACTGAAAAGAGAAAAACATGCCCCGGGAAATGACGGCTGAAGAGATCGAGGAAATGTTCGCCCGCCTCAGCAAGGACAATCCGGAGCCGCAAAGCGAGCTGGAATATGTCAATACCTATACCCTTCTGGTTGCTGTCGTGCTCTCAGCCCAGGCGACGGATAAGGGGGTGAACAAGGCCACGAGGCCGTTATTTGCCAGGGTGGATACGCCGGAAAAAATGCTGGCATTGGGTGAGGGGGCCCTGCGCGACGCCATTAAAACCATTGGCCTTTACCGCAACAAGGCTAAAAATGTGATCGCGCTTTCGCAAAAGCTGGTAGATGAGTTTGGCTCAAAGGTCCCCGATACCCGCAAGGCACTGGAAAGCCTGCCCGGGGTAGGGCGAAAAACCGCCAATGTGGTTTTGAATGTTGCCTTTGGCCAGCCGGCCATGGCGGTCGATACCCATATTTTCCGCCTCGGTAACCGCACCGGGCTGGCACCGGGAAAAACGCCTCTGGAGGTGGAAAAGAAACTTGTTGCCCGCATTCCACAAAAATATATGCGTCATGCCCATCACTGGCTGATCCTGCACGGGCGCTATGTCTGCAAGGCGCGCAAACCCGATTGCCAATCCTGTATTATCAGCGATTTGTGCCAGTATGAGGATAAGGATCTATAACGCCAAGAGCCTCAATCCGCTTGAACTGATGCACCATGAAGGCGGTGGCGAATAGCGGTGTGAGCAGATTGAGAATCGGGATCGAGACTAAAAAGGCGATCAAAAGCCCCGAGAGAAACACCCGCAATCGGTATTTTTCGCGCAGGCGTCTGGCCTGCGCATAGGGGTGATGGCGCAGCGCCACAAGCTCAAAATATTCCCGCCCCAGCAGATAGCCATTGGCAATATAAAAAATAACCAGATTAATCCCCGGCAGCAGCAGCAAAAACAAAACGCCGATATTGACCAAGATGACCACAAGGGTGAATTTGGCCGCAATCACCAGCGAACGAGCAATGGGCAATTCGCGCCCCGGCGGATCGCCGGGATAATAGCGCGCCTCGACCGCCCCGGCGATTTCATCAAGAAAAAGCCCGGCAAACAGCGAGGTAATGGGTACGAGAAGGAAAATCGCGCCAAAAAATATCCCCAGACCGGTGGCAACCGCCGCCAGGGTGCTGAGCCATTCATTGGGAATAGCGGCAAAATAGCGCAAAGCCCCTTCAGCGGCAAAACCGATAGCGACGAACAGGCCGATGGTGAGGCCAAGCGAGCGAATCAGCACCGATCGGAAAGGCTTTGAGAAAAGCTGGGCCAGTGTTTTTTCAAAAGATGAAAGCATGATGGTAAAGCACCGCCGCGAACTTGTCTAGGATCAGATGCAGGTAAGCACAAAGCGCAGGGCTTGCAAGTGTGCAAGAGCAAACAAAGGGCTGTTGTTGAAGCCTTATATTTGTTATCCAGCTTCAAACCTGATTATCTTCAAGACAAAGGGAACACTATGCCGGAGAGTAAATATGATGTCCTGGGCATCGGGAATGCGATTGTTGATGTTCTGGCGCGGGCCGATGAGGCTTTTCTGGCCCGGCACGGGTTTGTCAAGGGCACCATGCAGCTGGTTGATGAAGAAACAGCACAGAATCTTTATACTCAAATGAGCGCCGGCGTGGAGCAATCAGGCGGCTCGGCGGCCAACACCATAGCCGGGATTGCCGCCCTTGGCGGGCGCGGCGCTTTTATCGGCCGGGTCAGGGACGACCAGCTGGGCGAGATTTTTGCCCATGATATCCGCGCTATCGGTGTGCATTTTGACACCCCGCCGGCAAGCAAGGGCCCGACAACCGCCAGATGTCTCGTGCTGGTAACCTCCGATGGCGAGCGCACCATGAACACCTATCTGGGCGCCAGCACGGCGCTGGGCCCGCGCGATATCAACCCGCAACTGGTCGCGCAGTCGAAAGTGACCTATCTGGAGGGCTATTTATGGGACCCCGAAGAGGCCAAACAGGCTTTTCTTTAAGCCGCTTCCCTGGCCCACAGGGCCGGGCGCCAGGTGGCTTTAAGCCTCTCCGATCCGTTTTGCGTTGACCGCCACCGCGAGGATTTCCGCAAACTGGTTGTAAATGAGGTCGATATTCTTCTCGCCAATGAAGACGAGATTAAATCCCTCTATGAAGTTGAGCATTTCGATGATGCCCTGCAAAAAGTGCGCAGTGAATGCGAACTGGCCGTGTTAACCCGCTCCGCCGCCGGCTCAGTCATCGTGAATGGCGAGGAAACCCATATTATCAGCGCCGCCCCGGTTGATGAGGTGATTGACGCCACCGGCGCCGGTGATCTTTTCGCCGCCGGTTTCTTGTATGGCCATACCAACGGATTTGATGTCACCCGCTCGGCGCGGCTGGGCGCCCTGGCCGCCAGCGAAGCCATCAGCCATTTCGGTGCCCGCCCCGAAAGCGAGATAAAATCCTTTATTGATCAGGTTTGAGTTAAAGGGGTTTTTTTGTTTTCCGCCCGCCTCCGGCATGCGTCTGCTCGCGGGCTGGCGCTTGCTTTTGCAAGCTTGCCCTGCCACGGAGGGGGGGAGCACCCCGGGACCCATAATTTTATACCCCACGGCCGCCGACGGCGGCCCGGCGTTCCTGGCCGCCCCCATGGAGGCCTGAGCGCCAGCGGGGAATAGCCGCGAATGATATAAACTAATACCCGTGAGCGCAAAAAATGTCCCGATTTGGCGCGGATGTTTGCATTTTGTTTATCATTTGCGCGCTAGACTCCCAAGTCATAGAGTTGCGCGGGATTGCCATCAGACAAGGAACAACGATATGGCCGGGACGAAGGTTTTTCAAAAAGCTGTTTTGATTGTGGCCGGTTTTATGCTGGCTCTTGTCCCGTCCGCAGATGTGCTGGCCAGGGAAGTCAAGCTCGTGCCTGACAAGGCCAAAATCCTGCGGCTGGATCGTCCGGCAAGCACGATCATTGTCGGCAACCCCGCCATAGCCGATGCGACCATCCGCAGCGGTTCAATGATGGTTCTGACCGGAAAATCCTATGGCAACACCAATTTGATTGCGCTTGACGGGGCGGGCGAGGAGATTGCCAATATCAACCTGACAGTCGCCCCCCCCGAGGCCCGGACCCTGTGGCTTTACAGGGGGGTTGCACATGTCTCTTACAATTGCAATCCAAGATGCGCCCGTGTTCTGGCAATTGGTGATGAAAAAGGCGCTTTCAATCTCACCAATGACCAGATCGGCAAAAAGACCGGCCTGGCCACCGGGGATGCAAGCACATCGGGCGCCGCGCCGCAATAGATCAACCGGCTTTCAAACAAAATAATTCGAAAAGCAGATAAGTTGATCGCCGCAACAGGATTCCGGCCTTTTTTACTTTGACCGCTCGCCTGGTGCTGGCCGGATTTGCCGCGGGTTGCAAATATTTTTTACAAACTCCGCTCTCCGCGCCCGGATCCGGCAATCATGGGTAAAGCACTGATATCAGGGGTAAAAAATGTTTTTGTTTTAATATGCAAAAAATATGATATTTTGGCGCAGATCAAGCTGACCCGTACAGGATGAAACAGAGGGAACCAACAAAATGTCTGACGCTTCCAACACCAAGAAAATGACGATTATCGTGACCAAGGGAACCTTGGACTGGGCCTATCCGCCCTTTATTCTCGCCACGACGGCAGCGGCCATGGATGTGGAAGTCAACATGTTTTTCACCTTCTACGGGTTACAGCTTTTGAAGAAAAAGCTTGATCACCTCAAAATTACCACTCTCGGCAATCCGGGTATGGAGATGCCGATGATGGGCATGCATATGACCATGCCCAATATCGTTTCCATGATCCCCGGCGTCGATGCGGCCGCCTCCGCCATGATGCGCTCGCTGATCAAGAAAAAAGGCGTCGCCTCGGTGGCCGATCTGCGTGACGCCGCGGTGGAAATGGAAGTGAAGATCATCGCCTGCCAGATGACGCTTGACCTGTTTGAGTGGTCAAAGGATGACATGATCGACGGTATCGATATCGGCGGCGCCGCCACCTATATCGAAATGGCCAAGGAATCCGATATCAATCTGTATATCTGATTCGCGGGATTTTGCA
Source organism: Alphaproteobacteria bacterium (assembly GCA_024275895.1). Lineage (GTDB taxonomy): Bacteria > Pseudomonadota > Alphaproteobacteria > Rhizobiales > BM303 > BM303. The sequence continues at coordinate 39,721 of JAJRYE010000086.1, forward strand.
GTGATTTGAAACAGCGCTCCGGGCCGCCGGGGCGCTGTTATTTTTGCCTTGCCGCCCAGTCGGCAAAATTCTGTGCCAGGGCAGCGGCATTCTCCGGCATAAGCTCAAGATCGGTAAAACGCCGCCCTTCGCGTATGCGCAGCCGCAGCATGGTCATGCCGCCCTCATAGCAGATTTCCTGAACACTGGCATGCTTGTTCCAGGGCAACTCATATTCCGCCAGGATTGTTGTTTTCTCAATGCCGCCGCTCATAATATCCCTCCTGTAGCCTCAACTTCCGTGCCGGCTATCCGGTCATAATAGCGCGCCCTGTAGAGCAGGCGGGCGTTATCGGCTCCTGCATCTGAAAACCCCGCCCGGTCATGCAGCGGATTGTTTCCGATCAGCCCCTGACCCGCCTGCATTAGATGGCGGTATATATAAGGTGTATCACTGCCCAGAAATGCCATCAGGGCCTTGAGCGCCTCTTTTGTCAAATCGTCATCTTTCCATCTGATATGGCGCTTGCGGGCCGTAAAGCGCATGTGAAGCGCGCCCGGCCGTGTCAGACTGAACACCGGTCCCGTGCTCTCCCCGCGCTCGATAAAATCATTCACCTCATTGGGCGGAATGCTCATCACTTCCTTGTCCGACAGCGCCATGATAAATTGCGGGTTTAGGTCGCGCAAATGGATATAGGCCATATCCGGGTCCATGACTGCATTTTCCCCCCCCTTTGCCGCCGGCCGGGCGCAATGCAGGATCAGGCCGCGCACCTGACGTTCGGGTGAATTGTAATATCCGTCCGTATGCCAGGATATGGCCCGGGACGTATAGGGGATATAAATCGCCCCGTCCCGGCACGACTTGACTTCAAGCGATGTAACCGCATCTTCGTCCGAATACGGGTTGGCATCAAGGTTCACAAGCCCGAATCGCAGTCCGAATTGGCGCAATGCCGCCTTGCTGACAGCCTTGCCGCCGGTATCGTAAAGCGCCATGTTATTGTGCCGCAAACGCTGCATGAGAGCGTCAAATTCCGCCCCGCCGGGGTTTTCCGGATTGCGAATTTCCACCACCAGATCGCTAAGCGTCCGGGCGGCCTTTGCCAGCTTTTGGTCACGCCAGCGCCGGTAGGTTTCATCGTCGTCAAGATCATAGGGGCTGCGGGATTTATTCACGGGCGTCTCCTCTTCTCTTCTCACCCCGCCGCATCTGGCAACGCGGCGGATTACCCCGGTATGAACCTGCCGCTCAACCGGTACGGGCCACAGGCAATGAACTGGAGTTGGAAAAATGTGGATTAATTTTTTTCTTGTCCTTACCTTCCTTTCTGTATATTAGATGTTGTTAATAAAAGGAAGAGATGGTACAACTTTAGAACAGGTATAAACTACTTGTTTCCGGTGCGCGACAGTACGAGCTGCTTGAAATCAGGGTATTGAAACCTGCTTCGGCGGCGCGTCTTTTATCACCTTGTGGCCGTGTTTGGGCTGAAAGTGACGGTTCCGGCGACTAAAAGCTTATTTGCCTGTGCAATAAGAACTGGTTCTGTTGTCATTGCTCTTTTGCGATTGAGGGATCGTAGGTGTTCAAGGGTCTTAAATCCTTCTTTTCGCGATCAAGCGCAGGTGACACCGGTTTGCCAGGTATCATTTTGAACGACGCAGCAAAGAGGATGCCATGACAAAAAAAATGCCTGAAACGCCCCTGTTGGATCAGCTGGAAAGCGGTCCGTGGCCGAGTTTCGTAACCGGCCTGAAAAGGCTGGCCGATTCTGAGGAAAACGGCCCCTATATGAAAAGCCTGCTAGGGCAGCTTGAGCATTCTTATGAAACCCGCAAGGGCTACTGGAAAGGTGGCACCGCCGGCGTCATCGGTTATGGGGCAGGGGTCATTCCGCGCTTTTCCGAAGTTGCCGAGGAATATCCTGAATCATCTGAATTTCATACCATCCGCATCATGCCGCCTGCCGGTATGCATTATGACACGGGCACCCTTCGCAAGATGTGCGACATCTGGGAAGAATATGGCTCGGGGCTGATCGCTTTTCATGGCCAGTCCGGCGATATCATGTTTCAGGGCTGCACCACCGATAACATCCAGCCCGCCTTTGATGCCTTGAATGAGCTTGGCTTTGACATGGGCGGCGCCGGGGCCGGCGTGCGCACATCCATGAGCTGCGTTGGCGCGGCGCGCTGCGAGCAATCCTGTTTTGACGAGGCGCGCGCCATGCGCACCGTCGTCAACAATTCGCTTGATGATGTTCATCGCCCCTCGCTTCCCTACAAGATGAAGTATAAATTCTCCGGTTGCGCCAATGATTGCGTAAACGCCACCCACCGCGCCGATTTTGCGGTAATCGGCACCTGGAAGGATGATATTCAGGTCGACGAGGAGGCCTGGAAAGAGGTTCTGGCCGAGCGTGGCCGCAAGGAAATCAATGATCAGGTCATCAATATGTGCCCCACACGGGCCCTGAGCCTGAATGATGACGACACACTCGAGATTGACAACAAGAGCTGTGTCAAATGCATGCACTGCATCAATGTTCTGACCAAGGCGCTCTCGCCGGGCAAGGAGCGCGGCATCACCATTCTGGTCGGCGGCAAACGCTCGCTCAAGATCGGCGATCTCATGGGCACGGTCGTGGTGCCGTTCATGAAGCTGGACACGGATGAGGATTTTGAAAAACTCGCTGAACTGGCTGAAAACGTTCTTGAATTCTTCGCCGAAAACGCCCTTGAGCATGAGCGCACCGGCGAAATGATCGAGCGCATCGGCATTACCAATTTCCTTGACGGTCTTGGTCTTGATGCCGATCCCAATATGATCAATCATCCGCGCACCAGCTCCTATGTCCGTCTTGATAACTGGGACGAGGAGGTCGAGAAATGGAATGCGCGCAAAGCGACAAAAGCGGCCGTTGAGGCGGCCGAATAACGGCCCCCCAGTGTTTAAGGTTTCCTAACGAGGAGAGAAATTGAGATGAATGCTCCGACACCGCCCCGCATGCCTGACGAGACGGGCGTACCCAATCATATGGACTACATGCATCCGCTGCTGAAGGCCAATTACGGCAAATGGAAATATCACGACCGTCCGCGTCCTGGCGTCTTGCATCATGTCGCGCGTGATGGCGCCGAGGTCTGGACCATCAAGGCCGGCACCCAGCGCCAGATGGATGTGACCACCATCCGCATGCTTTGCGATATTGCCGATGAGCTTGCCGGTGGTCATGTGCGTTTTACCACCCGATCGAATGTCGAATTCATGGTGGATGCTGAAGACAAGGTTCAGCCGCTGCTTGATCGCCTTGCAGAGGAAGGCCTGCCCGTCGGCGGCACCGGCAATTCGATCTCAATGATCTCGCATACCCAGGGCTGGCTGCATTGCGATATTCCCGGAACCGACGCTTCGGGCGTGGTCAAATCCCTGATGGATCATCTGCATGAAGACTTTATCAAAGAGGAAATGCCCAACCGGGTGAAGATCACCACCTCATGCTGCCAGATCAACTGCGGCGGACAAGGTGATATCGCGATTAATATCCAGCACACGAAACCGCCGACGATCAATCATGATCTGGTGGCCAAGCAGTGCGAGCGTCCGGCGGTGATTGCCCGCTGTCCGGTGGCGGCGATCCGCCCCGCGCTGGTGAACGGCAAGCCCTCGCTGGAGATTGACGAGCGCAAATGCATTTGCTGCGGCGCCTGTTTCCCGCCATGCCCGCCGATGCAAATCAATGATCCGGTGCACTCGAAACTGGCGATCTGGGTTGGCGGCAAGCATTCCTCGACCCGCTCCAAACCCGCTTTCCACAAGCTGGTGGCGGCAGGTCTGCCCAATAACGCGCCGCGCTGGCCCGAGGTTGCCGAAGTCGTCAATAAAATTCTCGCCGCCTACAAGCAGGACGGACGCCCGTGGGAGCGCATGGGCGAGTGGATCGAGCGTATCGGCTGGCCGCGCTTCTTTGAAATGACCGATCTGCCCTTCACCAAGTATCATCTTGATGACTGGCGCGGCGGCCGGGCCTCACTCAATGCTTCGGCGCAGGTGCGGCTCTAGCATAAACGGAAATAAGGGGGTTTTGGCGGTGTTGCCCATCTTGATATCCTGTTTGGAGGGATTGATATAAAGGGGCAGGGCCTGCCGAAATTCCTGAAGATACAAGGTCAAGCCAGGGGGAGTTATTGAGCCATGAAGTATGGCATTTTGATAAATGAAGGCCCGTTCACGCATCAGGCATCGGACACGGCCTACCATTTCACCAAGGCGGCGATCGAAAAAGGCCACCGCGTCATGCGCGTCTTTTTCTATCATGACGGCGTTTACAACGCCAACGCACTTTCCGAGCCGCAATCGGATGACCGCAATATCGTCAAGCTGTGGGGTGATCTGGCCAAAGAACACAAGATCGATCTTGTGGTCTGTGTTGCCGCTGGACTTCGCCGCGGCATCAAGGATCAGGTGCTGGCTGAAGGTTTCCGCATATCGGGGCTTGGCCAGTTGACGGAAATTGGCATGGCGGCGGACCGCCTGATCACCTTTGGTGACTAGAAGCTGAAGTTGAGGGAAAGCTGCAATGAGTGAAGAAATCCAGACCGAATACGAGACCGAAGGCGTTGAAAAAAAGTTTATGTTTTTGAACCGCAAGGCGCCTTACGGTACGATCTATGCGCTTGAGATGCTGGAAACCGTGTTGATTTCCGCCGCTTTTGATCAGGATGTCACGCTGGTGTTTATGGATGATGGCGTTTATCAGTTGAAAAAAGGCTGCGACACCAAGGCGGTGAATATGAAAAATTTCTCGGCAACCTACAAGGCGCTGGGTGATTATGATATTTCCAGACTTTTTGTCGAAAAAGAGTCAATGGACGCGCGCGGTCTCACAATCGATGATTTGGTTGAGGTCATCTTTGAAGATGAAGACGATGACTGGGCCGAAAAACCGGCTGTGCATGTCAAATCGCGCGATGAGATCGCCAGATTGATGGAAGAACAGGATGTCATTATTTCCGCCTAGCGGAAAACCTTAAAGACAAGTTTCAAGGAAATTCAATATGTTGCATCTGGTAAACAAATCTCCCTTCGAGCGCGGCGCTTTTGAAAGCTGCCTCAATATGGCGCGCAAGGGTTCGGCGATTTTGCTGATCGAGGACGGCGTTTATGCCGCCTTGAAAAATACACCATTTGAAGACAAGGTTTCAGCTGCGGTGAAGGATATCAGGATCTGCGTCCTGGGGCCTGATCTGGCTGCACGTGGAGTGGATCAGGTTATTGAAGGCGTTGAGGTCGTGGATTACGGTGGATTTGTCGATCTGACCGTTGATCATACACCGGTTCAGTCCTGGTTGTAATTGTGGTAACACCAACAGTACAAATTCTCAGTAAGTCAGGAGGAAAACATGGCTGCTTATGAAGTGAACGGAAAATCCATCGAGCATGATGAAGAAGGGTATCTTGAGGATATCGGTGAGTGGTCGCTCGATTTGGCCAAGATCATTGCCAAGGAAGAAAACCTTGAAATGACCGATGAGCATTGGGATGTCATCAACTACCTGCGCGAATATTATGACGAATACCAGATTGCGCCGGCGGTTCGCGTTCTTGTGAAAGCGATCAAGAAGAAATTTGGTCCTGAAAAAGGCAACAACAAATATCTCTATGAGTTGTTTCCCTATGGACCGGCCAAGCAGGCTTGTAAAATTGCCGGCCTGCCTAAACCGACGGGTTGCGTCTAGTCAATATAATGTTCGGCTGACGGGCAAGCAGCCCGTTGGCGGCATTAGAGGGACCAGCCGTCCATTGGCGGCAGGTGACGGGTGAGGTGTGACGATATGGATGTTGTGATTACATATGCCTATGCGGGGATGTTTTATCTTGCCGGCCTGATTTTGCTGGCCGGTCTGGCGTGGAAAGTCAGCCGTTTTGCCTTTACGCCCGCCCCGTTGAAAATCCCCGTAACCCCGGCCCCGGTCACCTGGGTCGGCGTCCCGGTTCGTCTGGGTAAAGAGATCATCTTTTTCGCCTCCCTGTTTAAATCCAACAAATGGATCTGGCTGTTCGCGGCGCTGTTTCATGCCGCGCTGTTATTGGTCCTCATCCGCCATTTGCGCTACATTATCGAGCCGGTTCCCTACTGGCTGACCCTGGCGCAGCCCTTTGGCGTCTATGCCGGTTTTGCCATGCTGGCCGGTCTCGCCGGGTTATGGGCGCGCCGTTTTATTGTGGACAGGGTGCGTTATATCACCGGAGTCTCGGATCATCTCATGCTGTTGCTGCTGGTGCTGATCGGGTTTTCCGGCCTGATGATGAAATTTGTCTCCCGCACCGACGTTATCCAGGTCAAGGCCTTCTTCCAGGGGCTGATCTACTTCCAGATTCAACCTCTGCCCACCGATATTCCCCTGCTCGTCCATCTTTCGCTGGTCATCACTTTGATGATTGTTTTTCCCTTCAGCAAGCTCCTGCACGCGCCGGGCATTGTCTTCATGCCCAGCCGCTATCAGGTCGATAATGCGCGTGAAAAACGTTACATCGTGCGCTGGGTGGCGAAGATGATGCAGCAGATGGATGAAAAAGATGACGCGGCAGCGCAAAAAGCCGCCGAAAAAGCGTGAAGGAAGTAAGCCGTGGCCAAGCCGACATTTGATACGCCTGAATATCGCGAATTTCCCTCCCCGCCCGCCATTGAGGAAGGGGCGATGGAGCATCTCGAGACCTATATCGCCAAACCCGAGCACCAGGAAGCGCTTGGCTGGGCCGGCGAGCTGGAAGAGGGCTGGGAGCAAAGGGCGGTTGACAAGCTTGGCGATCTGCTGGGCAAGAACAAGGCGCTGCGGGTTTATCTCGACAGCTGCGTCAAATGCGGCGCTTGCACCGATAAATGCCATTATTTCATCGGTACCCGCGATCCCAAGAACATGCCGGTGGCGCGCCAGGATCTGCTGCGCTCGGTTTACCGGCGTTACTTTACCCTTTCAGGCAAACTCTTCCCCGATCTTGTCGGCGCGAAGGACATGAACAAGGAGGTTCTCGACGACTGGTACAAATATTATCACCAGTGCTCCGAATGCCGCCGCTGTTCGGTTTTTTGCCCCTACGGCATTGACACTGCCGAGATCACCATGGCCGCGCGCGATATCATGAACCATATCGGCATGGGGCAGAAATACACCAATGAAATTCTCGGCAAGGTCCACAAGATCGGCAACAATCTCGGCCTCCCGGGACCTGCCCTGATGGACACGATGGAAGGTCTGGAAGAAGACGTTTTTGACGATGACGGCGTCGCCGTCAAATTTCCGGTTGATATGCACGGCGCCGATGTCCTGCTGGTCACCCCGTCGGCTGATTTTTTTGCCGAGCCCCATGTTGACGGCCTTATCGGTTATGGCAAGGTTTTTCATCAGGCCGGCATCAGCTGGACGGTCAGCTCCTATGCCTCCGAAGCGGCCAATTTCGCGCTTTTTGCCGGCTCCACCGAGCAAATGCACAAAGTGGCGCGGCGCATCCGCAAGGTGGCGCAGGAGTTCGGCGTCAAGCGGATTATTTTCGGCGAGTGCGGCCATGCCTGGCGCGTCGCCTATTCCTTCCTCAACACCCTAGCCGGGCCGTTTGATTTTCTCGACCCGAAATATCCGGTGCCGCAGCATATTCTTGAGTTCACCCATGATCTGATAAACCGCGGTGCGCTCGCCCTTGACCCTTCGGCCAATGACGACAAGGTTGTGACCTTCCATGATTCGTGCAATGTCGCCCGCGCCTCGCGCATGGGGACCAAACCGGGCGGCCAGTTTGATATCCCGCGCGCCGTGATCCGGGCGGTGGTCAATAATTATGTCGATATGGACCCCGAGACCACCCATGAAAAGACCTTCTGTTGCGGCGGCGGCGGCGGTTTGCTTACCGATGATCTGCTGGAGTTGCGGGTTAAAGGCGCTTTGCCGCGCATGGAAGCGCTGCATGAAGTCGTGCAGAGCCACGGCGTAACCCATATGGCCGCCATCTGCGCCATCTGTAAAACCCAGTTCGCAAAAGTCCTGCCCTATTACGGAATGCAAATGGACATGATCACCTCGGTTCATCATCTGGTAGGTGACGCTATCATTCTGGGCGGCAAGGAATAAACCGGCCCCGGGGCCGGAGATGAATAGAGATACGCAAGGAAAGGATCGCAAGCATGAGCATAACGGAAACAGGTGGTCTGAATTACCATCGCTACGACAATAGCGATATCGCTTATGACGATTTTCAGGACAAGATATTTCAGGCCAGCTGGTCGCATAAATGCCCGACCTATGTGCAAAAAACCCCGCCTTGTTCCGGAAGCTGCCCTTCGGGTCACGATATCCGGGGCTGGCTGGCGATTGCCCGCGGCATGGACAAGCCTCCGGTGGAAGGCATGGCCTGGCAGGAATACGCCTTTAACCGCATGGTTGAGGCCAATCCTTTTCCTGCGGCCATGGGCCGGGTATGCCCGGCGCCGTGCGAGACCGGCTGCAACCGCAATGATGTGGAGGATTTTGTCGGCATTAACTCGCTGGAGCATTATATCGGCGACTGGGCGATCCGGAACAATCTCAAGCTTCCCGAGGCCGGCGCGGCTACGGGCAAGAAAGTCGCGGTTATCGGCGGTGGCCCGGCCGGGCTTTCCGCCGCCTATTTCCTGCGTCTTGAAGGCCATGATGTGACGCTTTTTGAGGCCAATGAAAAGCTTGGCGGCATGATGCGCTACGGCATTCCCGAATACCGCGTACCGCGTGATATGCTGGACGCTGAAATCGGCCGGATCCTCGACATGGGCGTTGAAGTGCGCACCGGCGTCAAGGTTGGCAAGGATGTCCCGGTCGAGGCGCTTGACAAGGACTTTGATGCTGTTTTTTGGGGGCTTGGGGCGCAAAAGGGCCGCTCGCTTCCTGTCAAGGGCTGGGATGATACGCCCAACTGCGTCGATGCGGTCTCGTTCCTGAAGGCTTTCAATGAGGGCCGTCTGAAACATGTAAAAGGCCCCGTCATCTGCATCGGCGGCGGCGATACCTCCATCGATGTGTGCTGCGTGGCGCGGCGGCTGGGCACGGCTGAAGGCGCAGTTCCCGTTGAGGCGGTGCTGGGCGGCGCGGCGGCGCAGCAGGATGTGGATTACGCCGATAAAACCAATGTTGATGTCACGCTCACCTCGCTGTTCCCGGTTGACAACATGTTTGCCACCGACCGTGAGGTCCGTGATGCGCTGAATGAAGGCGTTGTTATTAATGGCGGCGTCATGCCGCTGGAGCTGATCCGGGATGCAAGCGGCCGCGCAACAGCCCTGAAAATGTGCGAATGCGATATGGACGGCATGACGCCGATTGCAAAGGAAGGCACCGAATTTATTCTTGAAGGTGAGCTTTTCGTCGTCGCCATCGGCCAGTTCGGCGATATGGACGGTCTTGGCGATCTGGGCAATGAACACGCTTTTATCGATGCCGACAAGGTTTATCAGATCAAGGGCCACCCGGGTCATTTTGCTGGCGGTGATGTGCTGCGCCCGCACCTGCTCACCACCGCAATCGGCCATGGCTGCATCGCCTCTGATTCCATCACCGACTATCTTAACGGTGAAGAGCCGGACAAGCGCCCCAAGGTTGATGTTCATAATTTCGACCTTCTTGAAGAGCTCCAGCAGCGCCATCATTCACCGGCAGAATACAATCACCAGCCAACACGCGGCACATTCACCGCCAATTTCGCCGTTCATAACTATGAGGACCGCAGCCAGAATGAAATCATCAAATCGAAAGATTTGTTCCTTGGTCATTTCACGGCGGAGCCGCGCAATCTGCGCGAGGAAATTCATATTTCCGCCGACGAGGTCCTCGGCGATTTCAAACCCCGCCTTAAAGCCCTTTCCGAAGAACAGGCGGTCAGGGAAGGCGGGCGCTGTATGAGCTGCGGCCTGTGCTTTGAATGCGACAACTGCGTTATCTACTGTCCGCAGGACGCTGTTCAACGCGTCAAAAAAGCCGACCGGACAGTGGGGCGCTATGTCTATACAGACTACACACGCTGCATTGGCTGCCATATCTGCGCCGATGTCTGCCCGACGGGCTATATCGAAATGGGTCTTGGCGAATAACAGTGTAAGGATACTGTCATGACGGATCTTCGTCAGACTAAAACATACGCGGTTCTGACCGCCGCCCTTTTCATGATGAGCCTGCTCTTTATGGCCGGTGCGGCAGGCGCGGGCGAGGAACGCGTTCCGTTGCCGCATCCTGCCATGTCGGAAAAAGCGCAAAAAGCTGAAAACTGTGTTGCCCCCGTGTCCGAAATGCGGCGCTATCACATGCAATATCTCAAGCACCAGCGTGTCGAGACCCTGCGCAAGGGGGTGCGCGGCAATCCCTACAGCCTGAAGAGCTGCGTCAATTGCCATGCGGTAAAAGACAAGGCGGCGGGCGGCGCGCGCACCGCGGATGCGTTTTGCAGCTCCTGCCACAAATACGCAGCCGTAACCATTGACTGTTTCAGCTGTCATACCAACAAGGCAGCGGACAGGAAAAAGACCTCCGCCGTCCAATCTCCGGTTAGTCAGCTGGCCGCGCATCTGGAAAAAGCGGCGAAAGACAGGAGTCTTTTGAAATGAGCACATCCAACAAGCAAACCGCCGATCTGGCCCGCCGCCGCTTCTTGTCCGGCGCGGTTGCTCTGGGCTCTGTTTCCATCGCTTCGGGTTTTACCCTCTACACCGCCAGCGCCCGCCCCAAGGGTGAGCCGGCCAGTTCCAAAATCCGCTGGGGATTACTGATCGATACCGGCAAATGCGAAGATTGCAATATCTGCGTCGAAGCCTGCAAAACTGAAAATGGCTGGGAGGGCCATCGCGGTAACCTGACCGATCCGCAATGGATCCGCAAAGTCGGGCTGACGGACAAGCGAACCGGCAAAAAGCAGTCCCTGCCGGTTATGTGTCTGCATTGCGAATACCCGCCTTGCGTGGATGTCTGCCCTGTCGGCGCCTCCATGAAACGCGCCGACGGCATTGTGCTGGTTGATCGTCATCTTTGCATCGGCTGCCGCTATTGCATGATGGCCTGCCCCTATGGCGCACGGTCATTCGTGCATGAAAAAGTCACGAACCAGAAACCCTATATGCCGCGCGGCCAGGGAACAGTCGAATCCTGTACCCTTTGTGCCCACCGCATCGATGACGGCCGCATCCCCGCCTGTGTCGAGGCCTGCACAAAGTCAGGCCGTGAAGCGATGCTGTTTGGCGATCTTAACGATCCGCAAAGCGCAATCTCAAAGCGCATTGTCCAGGTTTCAACGACCAAGCTCCGGGCGGATCTTGGTTTGGAGCCGAATGTCCGTTACGTGAATTTTTAAAGAAGGATATCAATTATGGGTCTCAGGGATAATTACCACAGGCTGGTAGATCATGGTCCGTTCTTCTTTGCTCTCATGCTTGCCCATGCGCTGGTTATCCTTCTCGGGCTGACGGCGGCGTATTATATGGAACATAACGGTCATTACGTCACCGGCATGAACAATCAGGTGGTCTGGGGCATGCCGCATGTCTTTGCCGTTTTCCTCATTGTCGCCGCCTCGGGGGCGCTCAACGTGGCCTCGATATCTTCGGTTTTCAACCGTCTGGCCTATAAGCGCTTTGCGCGCCTCTCCGCCATTCTGGCCGTATCGCTTCTTGCCGGCGGCCTGTTTGTTCTGCTGCTTGACCTGGGGAGGGTTGATCGTCTGATCATCGCCATGACCTCGTACAACTTCAAGTCCATCTTCGCCTGGAACATCTATCTCTACACCGGCTTCTTCGCCATCGTCGGGATTTATTTGTGGACGATGATGGAAAAGCGCATGAACCGCTACAGCAAATATGCCGGCTATGCCGCCTTTGTCTGGCGTTTGATCCTCACCACCGGCACGGGCTCGATCTTTGGTTTTCTCGCCGCCCGCGAGGCCTATGACACCGCTCTTCTTGCGCCTCTGTTTATTGCTTCCTCCTTCGTTTACGGCCTCGCTTTCACCGTGTTGGTCTTGCTGACCATGTGCTGGACTTTGGGAATCACCCTGATGGACAAGGAGTTCGTCCAGAAAGTCCGTGGCCTGCTGATCATTTTTACCGTCACAGTGCTCTATTTTACCACCGTGCAGCATCTCACCAATATCTATGCCACCCAGCATCACGGTGTGGAGAGCTATCTTCTGCTCACCGGCGGCGTTATCCCGGCTGTTTTCTGGGGCGTCCAGATCGTTATTGGATCGATTTTGCCGTTGCTGATTCTGGCCCATCCCACTCTTGGCCTGACACGCCATGGCCTCTCCCTGGCGTCTGTCCTGCTGCTGATCGGCGGTCTGGGCCAGATGTATGTGATCATTATCGGCGGCCAGTCCTATCCCCTCAACATCTTCCCCGGCATGGAAGCTACAAGCTCATGGATTGACGGCCGCTTTGCCCATTATGTGCCAAGCCTGGCTGAAATCGTGCTGGGGGTGAGCGGAATTTCCATTGCCATGCTGGCGACCGCCATGGCGCTCAAGGTCTTGCGTTTCCTGCCCAATCCGATAGAAGAAAACAATACATCAAAAAACAAGCCAGAGGCCAAGACTGCCGGGGCGGCTTGATTGATCGCGATATACAATGGGACATCTGCTCGTTTCGGCAGCCCACAAATCATCAGGCAAGACAACCCTGACGACGGGGCTGTGCGCCGCGCTGAAGAATCGCGGTCTCGGCCTACAGCCGTTTAAAAAAGGCCCTGACTATATTGACCCGCTCTGGCTTGGCGCGGCGGCGGGCCGGGCCTGCCGCAACCTTGATTTTCACACCCAGGGCAAGCAAGAGATCAGCGCCTATTTTGCCCGCCATATGAAAAATGCCGATATTGGCGTGATTGAAGGCAATAAGGGTCTTTTTGACGGCGTTGAGCTTGATGGCCGCAATTCCAATGCGGCGCTGGCCCGGCTTCTGGGCAGTCCGGTTGTCCTGGTCATCGATACCCAGGGCATGACCAGGGGCATCGCGCCGCTGCTCAAGGGCTATCTTGATTTTGAGCGCGGTCTTGATTTCGCCGGGGTGATTCTCAACAAGGTCGCCGGCGCGCGCCATGAGGGCAAATTGCGTGCCGTTATCGAATATTACACCGATCTGGAGGTGATTGGCGCTGTCGGCCGGCGTCCGGAAATGGAGATCGCCGAACGCCATCTGGGTCTGGTGCCCTCCAATGAGCAAAGTGGCGCTCAGGAGCGCATCCGGGCCATGGCGAAAATCACGGCTGAGTATGTTGATCTCGGCAGGATCATTCTTGCCGCAAATCAGGCGGCGTTGCCAAAAAGCGTGCCGGAGGAAACGCAAGGTATTTGCGCACCCGATATCACGATCGGCTATACCCGCGATGCGGCTTTTAATTTTTACTATCAGGACGATCTCGATGCCTTGCGTCGCGCCGGTGCGAAACTGGTAAAAATTGACACCTTGCAGGATGCGCATTTGCCCGTCCTCGACGGGCTGTTTCTGGGCGGCGGATTTCCCGAGACCAATATGAAAGCGCTGGAAGCCAATATATCCCTGCGCCAGGAAATCAGAGGCGCCATTGAAGCGGGTTTACCCTGTTACGCCTAATGCGGCGGTTTGATGTATCTGGCGCGCCGCATCATATGGAAAGGCGAAAGCGCCGAGATGGCCGCTGTCCTGCCCGCCGATGCGGTGATGTATGATAAACCGCGCGGGCGCGGATATGTTATCCTGGAAGAAACCGCGGATCATCCCTGGCCGCTCGCGGCAGAGGCGGGCGGGGCGGTGAGCCATGCCGTGCACGAGTTTCATTATTCCCGTCTGGAAAATATTTCAGGAGAGTTGAAATTTGCCTATATAGTCCGGCGCGGCGCCGGTCTTGACGGGGAAAATGACGGCATTGTCTATAAAAACCTGCTGGCGGGTTATGCCCATATGCGCCATGTTGACAAAAACCCGTGGGCCGCGAGATTTGCCGCCTTTGTAAGAAAGACCAAAGCATGCCGAAACCCGTAAATCCTGTGTATCTGGTCGGCGCCGGCCCCGGTGATCCCGAACTGATCACGGTCAAGGCCAAACGCCTGATCGAGAGCGCCGATGTGCTGGTTTATGATCTGCTTGTTTCCGAGGAGATTTTAAAACTGGCCGGCCCGGACGCCATGCGTATTTTCGCCGGCAAGGCGGCGCGCAACCACCATATGCCGCAACAAGAGATCAATCATCTTCTCGTCTGTCTTGCCGGGCAGCATGAGGTTGTGGTGCGTCTGAAGGGCGGCGATCCGTTCGTTTTTGGCCGCGGCTCCGAAGAGGCCCTTTATCTGGCGGCACATGACATCCCGTTTGAGATTGTCCCCGGCGTGACCGCCGCCAGCGGTTGCGCCGCCTATGCCGGCATCCCGCTGACCCATCGCGGCCTGTCGCGCTCGGTGCAGTTGATGACCGGGCATTCCATGCTCGGCCGTTCGGTGGATGAGGACATCAACTGGGAAAGCCTCTCGGATCCCGAAACCACCCTTGTCATCTATATGGGGCTGACCAATTCGCCCCTGATCGCGCGGCGCTTGATAGAAGGTGGCCGCCCCGGTAACACGCCTGTCGCCGTTATTCAGGACGGGACCACAAACAAGCAGCGTCTGGTTCTGACAACTTTGGCGCAATTGCCTGAAGATGTGAGTAAAGCTAAAATCCGCTCGCCGGCTTTGTTTATCATCGGTGAAGTTGCAGCCCTGTCACAAAAACTTGCCTGGTTTAAGGCCGGGAAATCATAAGTAATGGCCTTATCCTGAATTTTTTTGTAGCCGGATATGATCATATTCTGATAAATGAATACACCGCGTCTATTCGGGATAGACAAAGCGCTGTTTTGAATGGAGGCTTGAAGATATTGCCCCCGCCACCCTTTATTACGATGGTGGTTTGCGCATATCCCGCAGGACAACGGATTAACATAAGGGACAAGACAACATGGCTACTCAGACATTGGACGCCAAGGGGCTCAACTGCCCGTTGCCGGTTTTAAAAACCAAGAAAGCGCTTAAAGGCCTGAATTCCGGCGATACGCTTGAAATGCTTTCAACCGATGCCGGTTCCATCAAGGATATCGAAGCGCTTTGCCGTTCCAGCGGTGACAAAATCCTCGAAAGCGGCGAGAGTGGCGGCACCTACCGTTTTGTGATTGAAAAATCCTGAGTGGTAATTTTGATGTGATAAAAAGCCGGTTATTCATTTTACGAATAACCGGCTTTTCTATCTGGATCCGCCATGTCAGACAATCAGCTTCATAAACTGGTCAAATTTCCGGTTTTTTACGATCTTGCAGGTAAGGTTGTGCTGATTGCCGGTGACAACGCAGCGCTGATCCCCAAGGCAAGGCTGCTGGCCATGACCGGCGCCAGGGTGAAAATCTGCGCTCCGGAGATGAAAGTTGAATTTGATGATCTGCGGCAAAATTTCAGCCCGGCCCGGGGCATCATATTCGCCGGACGCGAATGGCGCCGGGAAGATCTGCGAAATGCAGCGCTGGCGATAGGCGCTTTCTCCGGGCTTGAAATGGCCACCCGTTTTTGCAAAGCGGCGCGTAGCGCCAAGGTGCCGGTAAATCTGGTGGACCGGCCCGGCCTGTGTGATTTCCAGATCCCCGTTATTGTCAATCGCTCGCCGCTTGTTATCGGTATATCAACCGGCGGCGCCGCGCCCGTTATCGGCCAGTGGCTGCGCGGCCGTCTGGAAACCCTGCTTCCGCATGGAACAGGCGCGGTTCTGGAGGCGGCATCGGCCCTGCGGGATAAAATAAACGCCCGGTTGAAGAGGCCTGCCGCCAGACGCACATTCTGGAAAAAGCTGGCGGAACAGGATTTAAGCCGCCTCGCCCGGGAAAAATCGGTATCAAAAATCGAGCAAGTTATATTGAATCGTCTTGAAAAAGCCGGATATGAGGATTTTGACAAGGGCAAGGTGCTGCTGATAAGCGTTCCGGAACGGACCGAAGATATGCCGCTGAAAACCCTCTCAATACTGCAAAACGCCGACGTCATTATCAAATCCGGCGATGTTGATCCTGAATACCTCGATTTTTGCCGCCGCGACGCCCTCCGGATCGGGGAAGGAGACATGCCGGTTGATACTCAGCAGGTCGCGTCTTTGACGCTGGAAGGGCACTACATCGTCTGGCTTCACGGCAAGACAAGCGGGCGGAACATGGCAGACACGGCAGCCCGGCTGTCAACCGCCGGGATTGGCGTCTGGACAGCCTGAAACGGACCGGCTCAGTCCTGTAATTTTTCCACCACCCACCGGGTTACAATTGCCGTCGCCTCGGCGCATTTCATATCGCGGGCCTCATCAAAGGCCTTGTATTCCCTTGCGTTCCAGAAATCATAGGTTTTGCCGGTAAAGACCTGTTGCAGTTCCTTGCAGGTGACGCCGCCAAATTCTTGCTTGAACCGCTCGACAAGCTCACGCGCATCCTGAAAATTACCCAAACCGCGTCCCTGATCGAGCTTGTCTCTCTCGCGCCCGGATTTGGCGCTCAGCGCCATCAGGCCGCCGGTAAGCGCCCCGCAGGCCCCCTCGCCGTTGAGGCCGCCGCCGCCCGAAAGCCCGTGCGAGGCCTTGATGGTTTCATCGGTAACATAGCCCACGACCTCCTGCACACTGGCCAGAACGCATTGCGGGCAGCAGCCGAATTCAAGTTCGTAATTCAGGGCCCGCTGATAGGCTTCCTCGGCCAGCACATCCTTTTTACCGTTACTCATATTTCACGCTCCAACAGCCCCTTAGGCAAATTACACATCCAGATTGGCAACATTAAGCGCGTTGTTCTGGATAAATTCACGCCGCGGCTCCACCACATCACCCATGAGCTTGGTGAACAGATCATCCGCCTCGTCAAGCTCGCCGACATGAACTTTCAGCAAGGAGCGGGCGTTTTCATCTAGGGTTGTCTCCCAGAGCTGGTCCGGGTTCATCTCGCCAAGGCCCTTGTAGCGCTGAATGGCCAGCCCTTTGCGCCCGATTGCCAGAACCGCGTCCAGCAGGCCAAGCGGGCCGTAAACGGTGGAGTGGGTATCGCCCCGGCGCAAGGTAACGGCGGAGCTGTAAATCTCCTGCAGATGCGGCGTGAGCTGGTCCAGTTTGCGCGCCTCGGCCGAGACAATCAGCGGACCGTCAATCACATGTTTCTCGGTTACGCCGCGCACCATGCGCGAAAAGCTCAATCCTCCGTCCGGCGTTGGCGCCCCCTTCCATCCCCGCTCGGTTTCATCAGAGAGCGAATCCAGGCGCCTGGCGATAGAATCGGCGGTCCTGGCGGCTTTTTCCTTTGTATCAAGAATATCAGGGTTAAGCGCTCCGGCAATGGCGGCCTGTTCAATGATAAAGCGCGGGTAATGGCTTTTCAGGGCATTAATATATTTGCGTACATTGCGGGCGCTTTCGATTATGGCCAGCAAATCCGTGCCGCTGCGCTCCTCGCCGGTCGCAACGGTAAGCACAGCCCCGTCCAGCCCGGTGCCGATGAGGTAATCTTCCAGCGCTTTTTCATCTTTCAAATATTGCTCGGAACCTGAGCGGCGCACCTTGTAAAGCGGCGGCTGGGCAATATACAAATAGCCATGCTCGATGATTTTTGGCATCTGGCGGTAGAAAAAGGTCAGCAGCAACGTACGGATATGGGCGCCGTCCACATCGGCGTCGGTCATGATGATAATCTTGTGATAGCGCAGTTTTTCAATATCGAAATCATCGCGCCCGATCCCGGTTCCGAGCGCGGTGATGAGGGCGGTGATCTCGTTTGAGCTCAGCATGCGGTCAAAACGGGCCCGCTCCACGTTCAATATCTTGCCCCGCAGCGGCAATACCGCCTGATTGCGCCGGTTGCGCCCCTGTTTTGCCGATCCGCCCGCCGAATCGCCCTCAACGATAAACAGCTCGGCCCTGGCCGGGTCGCGCTCCTGACAATCGGCCAGCTTGCCTGGCAGTCCGCCCAGATCAAGCGCCCCCTTGCGACGGGTCAGCTCGCGCGCCTTTCGCGCCGCATCGCGCGCAACGGCAGCCTCCAGAGCCTTGCCGACAATATTCCTGGCCTCAGCCGGATGTTCCTCAAACCATTGCCCCAGCTTCTCGTTGAGCACCCCTTCGACCACCGGGCGCACCTCGGAGGAAACCAGCTTGTCCTTGGTCTGGCTGGAAAATTTTGGATCCGGAACCTTGACCGAAAGCACACAGGTCAGGCCCTCGCGCGCATCATCGCCGCTCAGCGAGACCTTTTCCTTCTTCGCCAGTCCGCTGCTCTGGGCATAGGCATTGACCGTGCGGGTCAGCGCGCCGCGAAAACCGGCCAGATGAGTGCCGCCATCGCGCTGCGGAATGTTGTTGGTAAAACAACGCACATTCTCATGGTAGCTGTCATTCCACCACATCGCCACTTCCACATTCACCCCGTCGCGTTCGGCATTGACGAGAATGGGATTTTCAATCAGCCCGGTTTTGGCCCGGTCGAGATAGCGCACGAAGGCCTCCAGCCCGCCTTCATATAAAAATTCGGTTTTGTTCTCCTCGACATGGCGTTTGTCATCAAGGAGAATACGAACCCCTGAGTTGAGAAAGGCCAGTTCGCGCAGGCGATGCTCAAGGGTGGCGAAATTAAACTCCGTCATGGTGAAGGTTTCCGTCGAGGGCGTAAAAGTGACCTCCGTCCCGGTTTCCCCGTGCGATTCGCCCGTCATCGTCAAGGGGCCGGCCGGGTCGCCATTATGAAAGGTCATTTTATATTTTTTACCGCCGCGGGCGATCTTGAGGACCAGGGTTTCGGAAAGCGCGTTCACCACCGAGACGCCGACCCCGTGCAGCCCGCCGGAAATCTTGTAGGAATTCTGGTCGAATTTCCCCCCTGCATGAAGCTGGGTCATGATAACCTCGGCCGCCGAGACCCCCTCTTCATGGTGGATATCGGTGGGAATGCCGCGCCCGTTATCGCGCACCGTCACCGAACCATCGGCGTTGAGAATGACCTCGACCGTATCGCAATGTCCCGCCAGCGCCTCATCGATGGCGTTATCCACCACCTCATAGACCATATGGTGCAGGCCCGAGCCATCATCGGTATCGCCGATATACATGCCCGGCCGTTTGCGCACCGCATCAAGGCCTTTTAAAACCTTGATGGAATCAGCGCCATATTCAGCCCCTTGCGTTTCCGGGGTTTCTTCCGACATGATATTTTATCCTCTCAGCGGCGCGTGATCGCGCCATCATTGACGTGCCAGAATGCGGCCTCGTTCTCAAGCCGGGAAAACAATCGCGCATCAGTGCCGGTCATAAAGGTCTGAACCCCCATATCCAGCAGGGCCGCAAACAGTCCATCACGCCGCCGCGCATCAAGATGAGCGGCAATTTCATCCAGCAGCAAAACCGGTCCGGCGCCCATATGTCCCCGGTTTGCGCCCTCCTGGGCAATCATACGCGTCTGGCCGAGTATCATTGCGATCAGCAAGGTTTTTTGTTCTCCCGTCGAGCACAGTTTCGCCGCCATATTTTTTGGTCCGTGCAAAACCTCCATATCCGAACGGTGCGGCCCATGCAAACAGCGCCCGGCCGCCGCATCGATTTTACGCGAATCACCCAGCATTGTACGATAATTATCCTCAACCTCCACCGCCGCATGTCCATCAAGGTCATTTTCCAGACGGCCCTTGGCGCCAAGTATGGCAAAGGGAAAAACCGCGGTTGAAGCGGCGCCGTTTTCAGGCGCCATAAGCATGTTCAGCCGCGCCGCGCTTTCCCGCCTCGCCGCTGCAATTGCGGTTCCTTGTTCGGCCATCTGCCGCTCAAGCGCCGAGAGCCAGGCGCTGTCGGGCGCGGGATTTTCCAGCAGCTTGTTGCGCTCGCGCATGGCCCGTTCAAACGCGCTTAGCCGCCGCGCATGAGAGGGGTCATGGGCGGTGACAATGCGGTCAAGAAAGCGCCGCCGCTCAGAGGCGGGGCCTGAAAACAGCCCGTCCATGGACGGGGTCAGCCAGATGAGGCGTAAAACTTGCAAAAATCCCCCCGGCCCGGTCTTGTTTTGCCCGTTGATACGCACAATCCGCGATGGCTTGCCATCATTCTCATGCCCCGACGCCCGCCCGGTGCCAAGCTGCATCATCCCGGCGGGGCTCCTCACGCCAAGCCCGGCGCTCCAGCCGCCTGCGCCCTGCGCCCGCGCCAGAGTTTCCGCCGGGGCGCCTCTGAGCCCGCGTCCGGGCATGAAAAGCGAGATCGCTTCAAGAAGATTGGTCTTGCCCGCCCCGTTCTCGCCAATCAGCACCACGGGTTCCGGACCAAGCTGCAACGACAGGGAAGCATAATTGCGAAAATCGGATAAAGTGATTTTTACAATGCCTGGCCGCACCATTTTCTCCAGCCGCGTAAAATCGGGCGAATTACAAATATCAGGATCAGGGGGTGACGTGGTATCCATGCCTGGTTACATACCAGTTTTTTGCCTGCATCAATAGCGCCGCGTGTCATAATTTACCTGAAACCTGCGCGTCCGGCCTCTCGCCGCCAAAGACAAAAAGGGATAAATATGAAACTCAGAATTGCCACCTGGAACATTAATTCGGTTCGCTTGCGCGCGCCGCAGGTCGCGCGTTTTCTTCGCGAATACGCACCGGATGTTTTATGCCTGCAGGAAACCAAATGTCCCGATGACCACTTCCCCCACGGCGCCTTCAAGGGTGAGGGTTATGATCACATCGCCATTCACGGCCAGAAGGGCTATAACGGCGTTGCGCTCATCTCGCGGCTTGAGTTGGGCGCGGTGCAAAAACGCGGGTTTTGCGGCCGCGGCGATACCCGGCACATATCCGCCATGCTGACCGGTGTTCCGGGCAATCCGTTCATCCATAATTTTTACGTTCCCGCCGGTGGTGATGAGCCGGACCCGGAGGTGAATGAAAAATTCGCCCATAAGCTGGACTTCCTGGATGAAATGGCAAACTGGTTTGCCAATGGTATCGGCGATGATCCGATGATTCTGGTCGGTGATCTCAACATTGCGCCGTTGCCGGATGATGTCTGGTCCCACAAGCAGCTGTTAAAAGTGGTCTCCCACACGCCGGTTGAAGTGGAGCGTTTGCAGCAGGTGCAAAATGCCCGCCCCTGGGTGGATGTCATGCGGGTGCAAATTCCCGAACCGGAAAAGCTTTTTACCTGGTGGAGCTACCGCTCGCGCAACTGGCGCGAATCCAATCGCGGCCGACGGCTCGATCACATCTGGGCCAGCCCTGATCTGGGAAGCAAATGCTCTGACATGCGGATTATCGATGAGGCCCGCGGCTGGGAGCGCCCCTCGGATCATGCCCCGGTTATCGCTGATTTTAAGCTTTAAAACGCGTCATTTTTTACTTGATCCGGCACCGGCCCGGTGCCGATTAAACGTGAAAGACTCTAAAGCCGTTCCGGGCGCGGGGTGGAGATGATGTTGTAGCCTGCATCCACATAGTGAATTTCGCCGGTTACCCCGCCGGAGAGCGCACTGAGCAGATAAATCGCCGCGCCGCCGATATCATTGAGCGAGACCGTGCGTTGCAGTGGCGAGTGTTTTTGCTGGAAGGCAAACATGGCGCGCGCATCGGTAATCCCGGCCCCGGCAAGAGTGCGCATGGGCCCGGCGGAAATGGCGTTCACCCGGATATCCCGCGGCCCGAAATCCGCCGCCAGATAGCGCACCGAAGCCTCAAGCCCGGCTTTGGCCACCCCCATAACGTTGTAATTCGGCATGACCTTGCTCGCCCCGCCATAGGTGAGCGTGATCATGGCGCCGCCATCATCCATCATTGCTGCCGCCCGCCGGGCGATTTCGGTAAAGGAAAAACACGAAATCACCATTGTGCGGACAAAATTCTCCCGGCTGGTGTCGGCATAAAGCCCCTTGAGCTCGTTACGGTCGGAAAACCCGATCGAGTGCACAACAAAATCAAGCTTTCCCCATTTTTCCCGCAAGGTTTCAAACAGCGTATCCACGCTGGCCGTATCTTCCACATCGCAGGGGATCACCATATCGGAACCGGTTTGCTCCGCCAGCGGCGCAACCCGGCGCCCGAACGCCTCGCCCTGATAGGTAAAGGCCAGCTCTGCGCCCTGACCGGCCAGCGCCCGGGCAATACCCCAGGCGATGGAATGGTCATTGGCAACCCCCATGATCAGGCCACGCTTGCCCTTCATGAGGGGAGTGGGAAACGGGGATTCGATTGTACTCATGTATTAAGCCCTCTCTCAGGCGCCAAAGCGCTTGAAAACCAGCGTGGCGTTGGTGCCGCCAAAGCCGAAACTGTTCGACATGACACAGTTCAACTCGGCATTGTCGATGCGTTTGCGCACAATCGGCATATCGGCAAAATCAGGATCAAGCTCCTCGATATGGGCCGATTCGCAAATAAAGCCGTGCTGCATCATCAACAAGGAATAGATCGATTCCTGAACCCCCGTTGCTCCCAGCGAATGTCCGGTCAGGGATTTGGTGGCGCTGATGGGCGGGATTGTATTGCCGAACACCTCACGGATCGCCTCGATTTCGCGCAAATCCCCGATCGGCGTCGAAGTGCCGTGGGGATTGATATAGTCAATGTCGCAATCGACATTTTGCAGCGCCATCTGCATGCAGCGCACCGCGCCCTCGCCGGAAGGCTGTACCATGTCGTAACCGTCGGACGTGGCGCCGTAACCGATAATTTCACCATAAATCGTGGCGTCGCGCCCCAGCGCATGATCCAGCTCTTCCAGCACCACAACGCCGGCGCCGCCGGCGATCACAAAGCCGTCGCGATTTTTGTCGTAGGCGCGGCTGGCGCTGGCGGGGGTTGCGTTATATTTGCTCGACATGGCGCCCATGGCGTCAAACAGGTTTGACAAGGTCCAGTCCAGCTCCTCGCCGCCGCCGGCGAAAATCACATCCTGCTTGCCAAGCTGGATAATCTCCATTGCGTTGCCGATGCAGTGATTGGAGGTGGCGCAGGCCGAGGAGATGGAATAATTCACCCCCTTGATTTTGAACGGCGTTGCCAGGGTTGCCGAATTTGTTGAACTCATCGCTTTTGGCACCGCAAAGGGACCGATGCGTTTGGGGCCTTTCTCACGGGTGATATCCGCGGCCAGAACGATCGCCGGGGTGGAAGGCCCGCCCGAGCCCATGATCAAACCCGTGCGTACATTGGAGATATCGTCTTCCCCCAGCCCGGCATCCGCGATCGCCTGTTGCATGGCGATATAATTCCATGCCGCGCCCGCGCCCATAAAGCGCCGCGTGCGCCGGTCCAGCACCTTTTCCCAGTCCAGCTCCGGCATGCCCTGCACCTGGGAGCGAAAGCCAAGTTCGGCGTATTTTTCCGCCCGGCTTATTCCCGACCGCGCCATGCGCAGTGATTCCGTGACCTCATCGGTTGAATTGCCGATGCTTGAAACAATTCCCATTCCCGTAACGACAACGCGCCGCATGATGACCTCTCATGTTGTATTTTCTGACCCGCGATTATCCCGCGTTTATTTCCCGTCGTCCTGAAACAGGCCGACCCGCATATCCCTGGTGGTGTAGATCACTTCGCCATCGGCGCGCAGGGTCCCCTCGCCGCAGCCCAGAACAAGGCGCCTTCTGATCAGGCGGCTGACATCCACGGTATATTCAAGTTTTGTCACCTCCGGCGTCACCATGCCGGTGAATTTGACCTCACCGACGCCAAGCGCCCGTCCGCGCCCCGGCTCACCGAGCCAGCCGAGGAAAAAGCCCAGCATCTGCCACAGGGCGTCGAGTCCAAGGCAGCCGGGCATAACCGGATCGCCCTTGAAATGACAGGCAAAGAACCACAAATCCGGATTGACATCCAGTTCGGCCACAATCTGCCCCTTGCCGTGCGGGCCACCCGTTTCGGTGATGCTGGTAATCCGGTCGAACATCAGCATCGGCGGCAGGGGCAACTGGGCGTTTCCGGAGCCAAACATCTCCCCGCGCCCACAGGAGAGAAGATCTTCATAATCATATTGTGATTTTTGCTGCACCATTTTTATTCCCGCAAATTACCAGTGACTCTGGAGCCTGCTGCTTCAGTTGAAGTTGTTGACAAAACACCAAGCCTGATTGCTTCCTATCACAGGCGCAAGGCGAGGCAAAGAGATGATTGGTCGGGACAATATGCCACATCGTCAAATTATCCTTTTAAGTTGCGGAGTTGCGCCGGACTGCCGTATTATTAGAAGTCTTATAATTTACGGGCTGCCGGAATTTCGGTAGTCTGTTCCAACCGGGATCGTATCTATGATGGATTTAGCAATTAAACAGGATATCGCCGGTCATATTCGCCGCGCTGGTTTAAGGCCCACGCGCCAGCGTCTGGCTCTGGGAGATTTATTGTTTTCAGGGCCGCACCGCCATGTCACGGCGGAAATTCTGCATCAGGAAGCGCGCGATGTCACCGAACATGTCTCTCTTGCAACCGTTTACAACACCCTGCATCAGTTTACCGAAGCCGGGTTGCTGCGCGAGGTGAATGTCACCGGCGCCAAGAGTTTCTTTGACACCAATACCAGGGAGCATCATCATTTTTATCTCGAAAAAGAGGATATGCTCATCGATATTGATAAAGAAGACATGCAACTGAACGGCCTGCCCCCGCTTCCCGAAGGCACAAGCGTCGAGCAGGTTGATGTAATTATCCGTCTCAAAAAAGATTAATTGCTCCAACTTTTGATTGAATCGGCACCGGGCCGGTGCCGATTAAACGTAAAAGACTCTATCGGAACATGAACGCATGAAAAAGGCCGGGTTTGCAATCCGGCCTTCTTGTCTCGAAACAGTCTGAAAAGGGAAGTCTATCCCTCCAGCATGGCGGCGACCAGTGCGCCTCTGGCGGTTGCGTTAAGGCCACTTTCGGCCGGGATGATTTCGGAAATCTCCACCGGAAGCGTTGTCTTGCGGATGGCCTTGCGCAGCTCTTTTTGAAAGCCGCCGACCAGTGAAGTGCCGCCGCTGAACACAATCGGGACGGGGCCTTTGAAGGGGGGCAAATCCTTTGTGGTGTTCAATACCCGCTCCAGGGTGAGCGCCACGGTCTGGATAACCTCGCGGTAATAAATCGACATGGCGCGGTCGATGCTGGACGGATTGTCATCGGCGAAAAGATCAAAATCCTTGTTCTCCTTGCGCAGGCGTACCGTGGTGGCGCTCACGCCGGTCACCGCGGCGGAGGAGTCATCGATGTAATCCCCCGCCCGCGTGGTGGCGAAGGTAAAGACCGGCAGGCCCAGATAGGACAGGCAGACATTGCACATGCCGCCGCCAAAACTGATGCCGATGCCGGTAAAATCATAATCCTGCAACTCGGCAATCACCACGGCAAGGCTCTCATTGATGGTGCGAACCTTGTAGCCAAGCCCCTCCAGCACGCTGCGCACGGATTCTTCATGAAACAGCAGCATGCTTTCATTGCCCTCGGGCGGGGAGGGGACCGAAAAGCAGATTTTCTCGCCCGGCTTCGCCTTGCCGCATAACGAGCGCAGCGCCAGCTCGACAAGTTCGATATTCTTGGGCTCGTCCGGATTAAGCAATCCGGTCTGCATCGGCCGCCGCGTCGTGCCGCCGAGTATATTGGCGAACTCGTCAACCCGGTTGCCGAATGCGATAATATTGGGGCGCTGCACCCGGTGCTGGATTTTTTCCCGCTCCAGCATGGATTTGGTCATTTTGGAATAGGGGATGGAGACAAAGGCGTGCAGCTCCTTTTGATAAACCTCCCGGTTGTCTTTCACGCTCGCCAGAACAAGGTGGGATGTCCCCAGATCAAGCCCCTTGAAACCGGTAGAGGCCGCGCCGCCGCTGGAACCGCGCAGGCCACCTTCAATTTTGCGGATTTTATCCGATGCAGCCGTGGCTTTGGAGTTACTCGTCATACGCTTTGCACCTTGTTGCTACTCATTCAAATCTCTCGCCGGCGATACAAAACACCAGCCCCCTACGGGTGATGGGCGACCACCTGCTCATATCTCTTTTTCAGCTCCAGAATGGAATTTACCGCTTTTTCCGGCTTGCCCCTGCTGCTGTCGCTGAGCAGGGATGAGGTAATTTCAATATCACCGGAAACCGTAAGCGCCTTTAAAAACAGCTTCAGCTCATCAAGCGTCATATGCAAAAATGATGTTCCGGCGCTCTTGTCCCCGTCCGCATCATCGTGAATGACACGCAATCCGACACGCAACCGCGACAGGTCAACACCCTTGATATCAACCGCCATTTTCAGGAGAGCCATGGCTTTGTTCCTCGACGTAACTTCCCACTGGACATAATTGTAATTCTTAACAGATCGTTAACAATATGACGGAACGGCATGGGGCGTCAACCGGAGCTTAAGGCGGACCGGGCTTTAGCTGGAATTATGGTTAATCGTACGGGCCGGAATTGGAAATTACGGCATAACGCACCTATATTGCGCCAGAAAGAAGACGGCGCGGTCTAAAATCATTTCCTAATCATCACAAACCACGCTAAACAGCCACCCATGACAGCTTTTGACAATATCCGTAATTTTTCCATCGTCGCTCATATCGATCATGGCAAATCCACCCTTGCCGACCGCCTGATCCAGATTTGCGGCGGGCTCACATCGCGTGAGATGAAAGAGCAGGTGCTCGATTACATGGATATCGAGCGCGAGCGCGGCATCACCATCAAGGCCCAGACCGTGCGGCTTGAATACAAGGGTGCAGATGGCAGGGACTATATCCTCAATCTGATGGACACGCCCGGCCATGTGGATTTTGCTTATGAAGTCTCGCGCTCTCTGGCCGCCTGCGAGGGCTCGCTTCTGGTGGTTGACGCCTCGCAAGGGGTCGAGGCCCAGACCTTGGCCAATGTTTATCAGGCGCTCGATAATGATCATGAGATCGTACCGGTGCTCAACAAGATCGACCTGCCCGCCGCCGAGCCTGAACGCATCCGGCAGCAAATTGAAGATGTCATCGGGCTCGATGCTTCCGATGCGGTGGAAATTTCCGCCAAGACCGGGCTGGGGATTGAGGCGGTTCTGGAAGCTATTGTCAAACGCCTTCCCCCCCCGGAAGGTGATCCGGACGCGCCCCTGAAAGCGATGCTGGTGGATTCGTGGTATGACGCCTATCTCGGCGTTATCGTGCTGGTGCGCATTATCGATGGGGCGCTTAAAAAGGGCCAGCGGGTGCGCATGATTTCCACCGATGCGGGCTATCTGGTGGACAGGGTCGGGGTATTCCGCCCCAAACAGGAAATGATGGACCAGCTTGGTCCCGGCGAGATCGGCTTTTTTACCGCCGCCATCAAGCAGGTCGCCGATACAAGGGTTGGCGACACCATCACCGAGGACAAAAACCCCTGCAAGGAGGCGCTGCCGGGATTTAAACCGGCCCAGCCGGTGGTGTTTTGCGGCCTGTTCCCGGTGGATTCATCCGAATTCGAGACCCTGCGCGAGGCGATGGGCAAATTGCGCCTCAATGATGCCAGCTTTGATTATGAAATGGAAACCAGCGCCGCGCTCGGCTTTGGTTTCCGCTGCGGCTTTTTGGGCCTGCTGCATCTGGAAATCATCCGCGAGCGCCTTGAGCGCGAGTTCAATATCGATCTCATCACCACCGCGCCCTCGGTTGTCTATCATATCTATATGAACGACGGCTCCAAGACCGAGTTGCACAACCCGGCCGATCTGCCCGACCCGATTTATATCGAGCATATGGAAGAGCCGTGGATTGAAGCCACAATTCTGGTGCCGGATGAATATCTCGGCGGGGTGCTGAAGCTGTGTCAGGACCGGCGCGGACGGCAAAAGGACCTCACTTATGTGGGCGCCCGCGCCATGGCGGTTTATGAGTTGCCCCTGAATGAAGTGGTGTTTGATTTTTATGACCGCCTGAAATCCATCACCCGCGGCTATGCCAGTTTTGATTATCACATCACCGGCTATGAGCCGGGCAATCTGGTGAAAATGTCGGTTCTGGTCAACGAAGAACCCGTGGACGCGCTTTCCATGATCGTCCATAGAGACCGCGCCCAGCCGCGCGGCCGCGCCATGTGTGAAAAACTCAAGGATCTCATCCCGCGCCATCTGTTCAAAATCCCGATTCAGGCCGCCATTGGCGGCAAGGTCATCGCCCGCGAGACCATCGGCGCCATGCGCAAGGATGTCACCGCCAAATGCTATGGCGGCGACATCACCCGCAAGCGCAAACTGCTGGATAAACAAAAAGCTGGCAAAAAACGCATGCGCCAGTTCGGCCGTGTCGAAATCCCGCAAGAAGCCTTCATCCAGGCCTTAAAGATGGATGCGGATTAGCATTTCCTCCTTTCCCTGAAAGGAAAGGAGGAAGTGCTCTAACACACCCTACCCGCCCAACTCCCCCTTCAGCCGGTAAACAAAATCAAGCGCCTCGCGCGGGCTCATATGATCGGGCAGGGCCTCGCGCAGCATGTCTTCAACCGGGCTTCGCGCCGCCGCCGGCCTTGCTGCTTCGGGCCTTGCGGCCGAAAACAGCGGCAGATCATCAATCAGGTTTTGCGCCGCCTTGTGCTGCTCGGTCTGCTCCAGCGCATGCAAAACCTCGCCGGCCCGCTCGATAACCGCTGGCGGCAGCCCGGCCAGTTTGGCCACAGCAAGGCCATAGGAGCGGTCCGCCGCCCCGGCGCTGACCTCGTGCAGGAAGACCACCTCGCCTTTCCATTCCTTCACTTTCACGGTGGCGTTGAAAATATGGTCAAGCTTTTCCGAAAGTGCGGTCAATTCATGGAAATGGGTCGCGAACAGGGCACGGCATGTGTTCGTTTCGTGCAGATGCTCGATGCAGGCCCAGGCGATGGACAGCCCGTCAAAGGTCGAGGTGCCGCGGCCGATCTCATCGAGGATCACCAGCGAGCGCGCCCCGGCCTGATTGAGGATCACGGCGGTTTCCACCATCTCCACCATAAAAGTCGAGCGCCCGCGCGCCAGATCATCCGCCGCCCCGACGCGTGAGAAAAGCTGATCCACAATGCCGATATGGGCCGCCTCGGCCGGAACAAACGCACCCATCTGGGCGAGGATGGCAATGAGCGCATTCTGGCGCAAAAAGGTCGATTTACCCGCCATATTGGGCCCGGTCAGCAGCCAGATCTGGCCGCGATTCTCCAGCGAAGGATTAAGATCGCAATCATTGGCGACAAAAGTCTCTCCCTGCTCGCCAAGGGCCGCCTCCACCACCAGATGCCGCGCCCCGGTGAGCCTGAAGGCGTGGCTTTCATCCACCTCCGGACGGTTAAGAGCGCATTGCAGCGCAAGTTCGCCCAATGCCGCCGCCACATCAATATCAGCCAGCGCCTTTGCCAGTTTGCCAAGCCCCTCATGCCCGGCCAGCACAGCTTGCGCCAATTCTTCAAAAACCGCCAGTTCCAGCGCCAGCGCCTGTTCCCCCGCCCGCGAGATGCGGGCCTGGGTCTCGTTCAGCTCAACGGTGCTAAAGCGCACCGAGCTGGCCAGGGTCTGGCGATGGATGAATTGCCGGTTATGGGGCTCCTGCATCAGTTTGCCGGCATGCTGCGGCGTCACCTCGATAAAGTAGCCCAGCACATTGTTATGGCGAATTTTCAGGGTTTTGATTGCGGTTGCATCGGCATATCTTGCCTGCAGGGAAGCAATCACCCGGCGGCTTTCATCGCGCAGCGAGCGTAACTCGTCAAGCTCGGGCAAATACCCCTTGCGCACAAAACCGCCATCGCGCGCCTGCAAGGGGACCTCATCACCCAGAGCAGCATCAAGTTTAAGCAGCAAATCATTATCCGCCGATTGTAAAATCCGGGTTGCCCGAACGAGATTTGCCGGGTGTTGCAACAAACTCTCTTTCAGTCCGGTGAAACATTTCACGATCACGAGGGCGCTGCGCAGCGCGCCGCGTATGGCGAGAAGATCGCGCGGCCCGCCCCGCTTTAATGAAAGCCGCAGCGCCGAGCGGGCAAGTTCGGGGCAGGATTTGAGAGCCTTGCGGATATCGGCCCGCAAGGTTGCATTTTCAGCAAAAAACCCGACCTCGTCCAGCCTGGCGTGAATGGCCTCGGGGTTGGTGAGCGGTGCAGTGAGCCGCGCCGCGATCTCGCGCCCGCCCGCGCCGGTCACAGTTTTGTCAATCAGCGCAAGCAGCGAGCCGCGCCGCTCACCTTTCATGGTGCAAACCAGTTCCAGATTGGCGCGCGTTGCCGCATCGATACGCATGGTGGAGCCGCTCGCTTCCCGGCGCGGCGGGTTCAGGATCGGTTTTTTGCCCACCTGGGTGATCTCGATATAATCCAGCAAGGCGCCTGCCGCGCCGATTTCGGCACGGGTGAAATCGCCAAAACCCTCCAGGGTGAATCAACGTCAGGTCTTGAACTCAATTTTCTGCAAACGGGAACGGCGGCCCACAACCACGATAATCCGCACGATACCGCAAACGATCCGAACAACCGGCTCGTCTTTCAGCATAACCTCGGAACATTCAAAGCCACCTGGATCCGCGAAGACGGCTCCGTCAAGGTCTTCGATCTTTCAGGCGATCCGCCCTTCACCCTGAATCTGGACGACCGGAACCTTTACGTGCGCAACCATTTCACGCATGCACGTGCCGCGCAGAAATTCATTGAAGCGCCCGCAACC